>DFDR01000154.1:24756-25577 GCA_002369295.1 Desulfovibrionaceae bacterium UBA3823 | reverse complement strand
CCCCAGCAGGCGCCTCAGCCGCAGCGCCGACCGGCTTACCAGCCACCCCAGCAGGCCACTCAGCAGTCCCCCCAGGCATCAAAGCGTCCTGCGGCCTGGCGGACAAACGGGCTAGACGTCCTGCAGCGCACTGTGGCTCCTCCCATCCCCTTCACCCGCATCGCGCCTGAAGCCTGGCCTGCACTCTGGCAGCATCTGCACGCCCGCATGAAGAAGGCCTGGCTGTGCTGGTCCTACTGGGAGCTTGGCGAAGATCTCTGCGGCACGGCGGATCCCGGACGCCGACAGGTGCTTGGCCAGCTCATCTCCTCCCTCCAGCGTCCTGCCGGCACGAACACCTTCTGGCCGCCCGCCATCCCTGCCGACAAGGATTCCGGGCAAAGCGGGCTTGTCCCCAGCCGCGACCTCTTCTGGTCCGGCGTACAGGAACTCGGCGTGCGCATGATCGTGGCCATGGGCTTCCGGGCAAGCGTTGCCATCGGTCTGCCCCAGGAGGAGGTGCGGCCCCTGCACTGGGAGATACGCAACGGCGTCATCGTCTGCACGACGTGGGACTTCTTCCGCATCGCCGAACAGCCCTCGAGGCTGGGAGACATCGCGACCTTTCTCAGCGCCACCATCCGCCAGCTGGGCCTCTGAGGAGGTCTGGGGGCAGCCCCGCGCGCTGCCAGGGACCGGATGCGGGAAGCCCTGCCGGCTGCGCGGACGGTCAATAGCATAGCCGGGCCTGAGCACGCGCAGACGCCCTCTGGTCTCTCCTGCAGCCCAAGGACAAGCCCCTCTCCCCTCCCGCCGGAGCGGGAAGGAAAGGAGCGCCTCCC
>DFDR01000154.1:0-24689 GCA_002369295.1 Desulfovibrionaceae bacterium UBA3823 | reverse complement strand
AAGGAAAGGAGCGCCTCCCAGCGCGGAGAGCGGCCCCTATACATTGCGCCGTCAGCGCCTATATTATCGAAGGAGCGGCGCGCTCCGCGCGCCCGCATCCTGCAACGCTCAGCCAAAGGAGTCCCCCATGGCACGTCTGCGCAGCCTGAAAACCCAGCTCAAGGCATGGCTGGAAAGTCCCGAATGGCGCCAGCGCCTTCCTGAAATCGCCGAAGGCGGCATGGCCAGCGCCGGCCCGCTCATGGCCTTCCTCATGTACGAGCCCGTGATGCGCCTGCGCTCCGCCGTGGCGCTCGGCACCCTTGCGGCCAGCCTCTATCCCGAGCATCCCGAGCAGGCCAAGGACGTCATGCGCCGGCTTATGTGGCGCATGTCCGAGGAGAGCGGCAACATAGGCTGGGGCGTTCCCGAGGCCTATGCGGAAATCCTCGTCCAGTGTCCCCCCATGACGAAAACCTTCTGCGGCATGCTCCTCACCACGGTCATTGATCTCGGCCGCGACGACAACTACTGCGACAACGACGTCCTGCGCCGCTCCTGCTTCTTCGCCATAGGGCGCTTCCTGCAGGCCAGGCCCGAGTACGGGGCGTCCATTCGCCAGTACCTGCGCAAGGCCGTGGCCGAAGACAAGGATCCCTTCTGCCGGGGCTATGCGGCCTGGGCGCTCGGCAAGCTGCCCAGCGATCTCAACGATGCCTTCGCCCTGCGCAGGCTGGCGGAAGAGGGGGGCCAGGAGATGTGCTTCATCACCGACGGCGACCACAGCTGGCAGTGCACCGTTTCCGAGATCGCCAGGCTGGTGCTGGCCGGCAAGGCGCCCGAAGACGGGCCGAAAGGCTAGAAGTCTGCGTCTGAGCCGGACTGCGCCCTGCGGGGAGGGCTCCCGGAAGGCAGGCGCGCCACTGGCGCGTCCTCCTGCGCCCCGCTACACAGCCGCGTGCAGCAGCAGATTGTCCCTGTGAATGACTTCGGGATAGTGGGCATCGCCAAGGGCGGCCGCCACTTCGAAGCGCTTGAGCCCCCTGATGCGGTCAAGCTCCTGGGAGCTGTAGTTGGAAAGGCCGACGCCAATGCTCTCGCCGGCGTGCACAACGCTGACGAGCGCGCCCTTGGGGAAGGGGCCTGACACCTTGGTGATGCCGCCGGGAAGCAGGCTTCCGCCCTTGCTGGTCAGCGCATCGGCCGCGCCCGCGTCGATCTCGATTTCGCCCTGCGGAGCCTGCTTGTAGGCTATCCAGAACTTGCGCGCCGGAATGGCGTGCTTCAGGGGGGCGACCCAAGTGCCGAGATCGGGGCCGCTGGGGTCGAGGGCGCGGACAAGGATGTCCGGCTCGCGGCCGGGCAGAATGAAGGTTGGCACGCCCCGCTGGGCCACCCGGCGGGCCGCCAGCAGCTTGGAGTACATGCCGCCCGTGCCAACGGTGGTCTTGCCGCCGCAAAGCTTGCCCAGATTGAGGGCAAAGACGTCCTCGATGCAGGGAAGGACCGCAGCGTCGGGATTGACGTCGGGACTCGCGCCGAAGACGCCGGGAGCCGACGTGACGCTCACGTAGAGATCGGCGCCGATCAGGTTGACGAGCAGGCTCGCGAGCGTGTCGTTGTCGCCGAACTTGAGTTCGGCGATGGAGACGGTGTCGTTCTCGTTGACCACGGGCACGACGCCCCACTGCAGGAGCTCGCCGAAGGTGTTTCTGGCGTTGAGAAGGCGTTCTCTGGCCTTGAAGTCGTCGCGGGTCAGGAGCACTTGGGCCGTATACAGCCCCTGCCTGCGGAAGGCCTCGTCCCAGCAGTGCATGACCCTGGCCTGGCCGACGGCCGCCGCCGCCTGCTTGGCGGCCATGCCGCTGGTCTCCTGGCCGAGGCCCGCCTCCCTGAGGACGCTCCGGCCCGCCGCAACGGCGGCCGAGGTGACGAGTACGATGGTGCGGCGTCCGCCGTCCGGCATGCGGGAGAGGGCGCCCATCTGGGCGGCCAGAGAGTCCATGACGCCGCGGTCCAGCCCCTCGGGGCCGGCGATGACGGCGCTTCCCACCTTGAACACGATGCTGCGCGCCTCGGCGAGGATGCGCCGCTTTGCTTCCTTCCATTCTGCCATAGATGCCGCCTTGCGCCGCAAGCTCGGGCGCTACTCCGTCTCGTGGGTGTATATGACTTCGATTTCCGGGAATTCCTCAGTTTCGGCCGTCTCGCCGGGATCCTTGGTGCGCACGAGCGGAGCGTGCGGTTCCGTGCGGTCGCGGCGCTGCCACAGGGCCTCCATGAGCTCGTCCACGCCCCGTCCCTCCTTGGCGGAGATGAAAAAGATGCGCCGGCCGTCCTCTGCAGCTCTCTGTCTGAGCGCTTCGAGCTTTTCCTCAGGGACGAGGTCGATCTTGTTGACCACCTCGATCTGGTCGTGGGCCGCGAGCTCGGGGTCGAAGGACGCAAGCTCGTCGTTGATGAGCCTGAAGCCTGCCCAGGGATCGTTCTCGTCCATGTCCTCAATGCTCAGGATGTGGATGAGGAAGCGCGTGCGCTCAACGTGCTTGAGGAAGCGGATTCCGAGGCCCGTGCCCTGGCTCGCTCCCTCGATGAGGCCCGGGATGTCGGCTATCACGAGGCGCCGGCCGGGATCGTCGGCGTCGATCATGACGCCGAGGTTGGGCACGAGGGTCGTGAAGGGATAGGGGGCAATCTTGGGCCTGGCGGCCGAAACGCAGGAGAGGAAGGTGGACTTGCCGGCGTTGGGCAGGCCGAGCAGGCCCGCATCGGCCAGGATCTTGAGTTCCAGGCGCAGGGTGGCCTCCTCGCCGGGCTCGCCGGGCTGAGCAAAGCGCGGCGCGCGCATGGTGGAGCTCTTGAAGTGGATATTGCCAAGGCCGCCGCGGCCGCCCTTGGCGACCACGACCTCCTGGCCGGGCTCGCTCAGATCAGTGAGCAGGCGCTCGCCGTCGCCGGTGACCAGATAGACCATGGTGCCCACCGGCAGGTGGAGCACCATGTTCTCGCCCTTGCGGCCGTACATCTGGCGGCCCATGCCGGGCTGTCCGTTCTTGGCGCCGTAGTGGCGCTTGAGGCGGAAGTCGTAGAGCGTGAGCAGCCTGCCGTCGGCGCGCAGGATGACGGAGCCGCCGTCGCCGCCGTCGCCCCCGTCCGGTCCGCCCTTGGGAATGAACTTCTCCCTGCGGAAGTGGACGCTGCCTGCGCCGCCGTCGCCGGCCTTCACCGTAATGCGCGCTTCGTCAACAAAACGCATGTTGCCCTCCCTTGGAGCCGTCTCCCGGTACTGCGCCGCGGGAGAGGAAAAAGCGAGAAAAAAAGGGAAGAAGCCTTGCGACCCCTTCCCTCGAAAAAACAGCGTCAGCCTGTCTGCTTACTCAGCGGCGACCGCGTCCACGTGGACCCTGGTCATCTGGCGGCGCTTGCGGGTGTAGCGCTCGTAGCGGACCTTGCCGGGCTGGAGGGCGAAAAGGGTGTAGTCCCTGCCCATGCCAACGCCTTCGCCAGGGTAGATGACGGTGCCGAGCTGGCGGACGATGATGTTGCCGGGAACGACGTGCTGGCCGCCGAAGACTTTCACGCCTCGGCGCTGGCCGTTGGAGTCGCGACCGTTGCGGGACGAACCGCCTGCCTTTTTATGTGCCATGATATCCTCCTAACAATGCGCACCAGAAGGGTGCCTAGGCGTTGATGCTTTTAATCTTGAGCTCAGTCAGATCCTGACGGTGGCCGCGGAGCTTGCGGGAGTCGTTGCGGCGCCAGCGCTTGAAGACGAGAACCTTCTTGCCGCGGGTCTGATTGACAACTTCAGCAGTGACAGTGGCATTGGCCACGTCGGCACCGACCTTGATGCCGTTGCCGCCGAGCATGAGGACTTTATCGAGGGTCACTTCGGTGCCGGCTTCGGCAGAAAGCTTCTCCACGAGGATTTTAGAACCTTCTTCCACGCAGTACTGCTTGCCGCCGGTCTTGATGATTGCGTACATGAACATGTACCTCCAAAAAGAGAGAGGATTTATTGCCCCGGATTAAACGCCAGGCCTAGCCCAGCTGGATTCCGCAGGCACCTTCAGCTTAGGAGGAAGACGCCTGAATCCTAACTATTCAGCGCCTTCAAATATCCATGCCGTCCGAGGCGGGCCCTGGGGGCGCTTCGCCGTCTGGCACGAAAATTTTCGGTGCATAAGCCTGTGATGCACAACCCGCTATCTCTAGACCATTTTCTCCTGTTTGGCAAAGTATTTTTTCACCTTGCGCAACTTTTCCCGATCTGAGTGGCCTTTCGAGGTTTGAGATAGCCGGCCCCTCCTGCTAGAACAGGCCTGCCGGAGCCCTGTCCCTGGACACAACGGGTCCGGGCTCCGGCAGGTCTGAAGGAGGACGCCGATGGATGCATGCTGCGAACTGGCCATAGCTTCGTTAAGTTCCGACGGCAGGGGCATAGCTGTCCGCGCCCCGAACGAGCCTGTCACCTTCGTTGCCGGCGCCCTGCCCGGCGAGACCGTGCTTGCCCGCATCACGGCCGACAGGAAGAGCTTCCGGGAGGCCAGGGCGCTCGAGATCCTCAAGGCCTCCCCCGACGCGGCCGCCCCCTGCTGCCCCCATGCAGCCGAGTGCGGGGGCTGTCCGCTCATGCGCATGGCCTACCCTGTCCAGCTTGTCTGGAAGCGGCGCATCCTCCAGGACGCCTTTGCCCGCATAGGCCATCTCGAGGGCGTCGAAGCAGCTCCCGTCGTCCCCTCGCCCCTCGCCGAGGGCTTCCGCAACAAAATGGAGCTCGCCTTCGGCACCGACGCCGAAGGGCGGCTGCGCCTTGGCATGCGCCGGCGCTCCGGCCACGACATCGTCGCAACGCCCCAGTGCCGGCTCATGGACGAGGGGGCAAGGGCTCTGGTCCAGGCCGTCGAAGCCGTCTGCGCCCGAGAGCGCCTTGGCGTGTACAGGCAGGGGGCGGCGGAAGAAGCCCCTGCGCGCGGAGGAAGGCGCGGCAGGAGCGACCGCCGGGACGCGCGCGAGCAGGCCAGCGGCTTTCTGCGCTTCTGCCAGATCCGGTCCGGCATCGTGCCCGACGAATCCTGCACGGGCTTTGCCATGCCAAGCCAGGGCCAAGAGGCCTACTGGGTCATTCTTGTCACCAGCAGGGGGTCCGATGCCGAGACGGCAGCCCTCAGGCGCATCGCCTGCGAGCTGCTCGAAGGCTTCCCTGCCCTGCATGCCGTGGTCCACGAGGAGCGCAAGGCTGCCGACTTCCTGCGCCAGGGCGACACAAGGCACTTTGCCCTGTGCCGCCAGGGGGAGTTCCCCGAGGCGGCGCTCATGCTGGCGCCCCTGGGCGAGCGGCGCTACCTCGTCGACTGCGCAGGATTCTTCCAGGTCAACACCCGCGCAGCCGAGAAGCTCGCCGGGCTGGCGGGCCAGGGACTTGTGCCAGGCAATCTTCTCGACCTCTACTGCGGCGCCGGCGCTCCCGGCCTTTCCCTGGTCCGCGAAGGCCGCGTGACGGGCGTCGAGTACGCCAAAGCCTCCGTTGCTTCGGCCCGCCTCAACGCCGAACGCATGGGCATTCCCGCCAAATATTTGGCAGGCGACGCTGCACGGCTTCTGCCCCGCGCCCTCCGCGAAGCCAAGGCGCGCCAGGCGCTCTGCGATCCCCCCCGCGCCGGCCTGACCCTTCCCCTTGCCTCTGCCCTGCTCGAGGCGGATCTCGATCGCCTCGTCTACATCTCATGCAATCCAGCAACCCTCGCACGAGATCTGCAGAAGCTCGTTGAAGGATTCGACATTGTTCGCGCCCTGCCTGTGGATCTTTTCCCGCACACGCCGCACATCGAAACTGTATGCCTGCTACGTAAAAAGAATTGAGTCTATGCGAAAAATCGATCAACAACATGCTATATTCTATGCCTGCACGCCACTGACGGCGAAGCGCGACAGGCATGAGGAGCGTTCATGGAAGACAGACTAATGGAAGACAAGATTAAGGAAGACAGACTCAAGCGACAGATGGCCTTTTCCCTGGAGATCGACAAGGAAAAGAACATCTTCAGGCAGACCCACCTCTCAGGCAAGGGCCGGAGCGAAAACGACGCAGAGCACGCCTGGCACATGGCCATCATGGCCTACCTGCTCCGGGAGCACGCCAACGGGCCCGTGGACATCGCCAGAGTCATCCTCATGTGCCTCATCCACGACATCGTGGAGATAGATGCCGGGGACACCTACGCCTACGATGCGGAAGGACTCGCGACGCAGAAGGCCAGGGAGGATGCGGCCAAGGAACGCATCTTCTCCCTGCTGCCCGAGGACCAGAAAACGGAGCTGACCGCCCTCTTCGACGAGTTCGAGGCCTACGAGACGCCGGAGGCCAAGTACGCCCACGCCATCGACAATCTCCAGCCGCTCATGCTCAACGACTGCAACGGCGGAGCCGACTGGAAGGCGCACGGCGTCAGCGCCGAGCAGGTCTACAGGCGCCAGCGCAAGGTGAAGCTCGGTTCCGAACGGCTCTTCGGACTCATTGACCAGATAATCCAGCGCAACGTCAGGCAGGGAAGCATCAAGCCCTAGCAGCGGCGCCCTCCTTCCCGAACGCAAGGAAACCGGCATGAAGACCATTCGACTGCTCTACCCCGACCATCTCAGCGGCGGCCTCGACACCTACTGGTTCGGCGCCCATCTCCTGCGGCACATCCTGCCGCCAAACCCCGACCAGCCCCTGATCCAGGTCGACGTGCCTGCCCCCGACGGCAAGTCGCGCCCAGTTGCCGAGGGCATGCGCGCGCGGAAAGAGATTCTTGCCGGCATCGCCGACGCCAAGCGCAAAATTGCCCGAGAGCGGCCGGACCGCATCATCACCCTGGGCGGCAGCTGTCTGGTGTCGCTGGCCCCATTCGACTACCTCCACGGACGCTATCCCGATGCCGGCATAATCTGGATCGACGCCCACCCGGACGTCTCCACGCCCCAGGACGGCTATCCCTATGCCCACGCCATGGTGCTGGGCTCGCTCCTCGGCGCAGGCGATCCAGGCCTCGCCGGCATGATGGAGCACCCTCCCTTCAAGGCAGGCGGGCTGCTCTACGTGGGCCTGCAGGGCCTGCACGGCTATCAGGAGCGCTTTCTCAAGGAAGCCGGCATCGACTGCCGCATCCAGACCGGCAGCTTCCTTTCTGCACAGGAGATCCGGGCCTTCGCCCGCCGCTTCAGGCACGTGCTCGTCCATTTCGACATCGACGTGCTGGACGAGCGCCGCTTCCACTCGACCTACTTTGCCAATCCCGAACTTGCGGGCGACGGCTCCGGCGGAGGCAGAATGGACATGGAAACGCTGGCGGAGACGCTGGCCTGCATCGCCGGCGCCTCCGAAATAGCCGGCTTCACCATCGCCGAGTACCTGCCCTTCGACGAGCACAGGCTCCGCAAGACGCTCTCCGGGCTCAGGCTCTTCACGGAATAGGCCATGCAGCTGGAAGCCCTGGACCTCACCCTTTCCGTCTGCAAGCTTGCCGGCCTCGCCGGCATCGACCTTGCCTCTGAACTGTTCTTCCTCGGCAGGACCGCCGACGAAATCTCCCTTGTCTGCCCCACTGGGGACGCGCCCCGGACGGCGCTGGCGCGCGAAGACGGCTGGCGGGCTTTCCGGGTCAAGGGCAGCATGGACTTTTCCCTCGTCGGCGTGCTGTCCAGGCTTTCCGGCGCGCTGGCCAGCCGTGGCATACCGATCTTTGCCGTATCGACCTTCGACACGGACTACATCCTCGTCAAGGACGCCGACTTCGAACGGGCGCTGGCCGCGCTGGCCGAAGCCGGCTTCGAGACGGTCTGAGGCGGCCATGGAGTACACGCGCAGCTGGACCTCCCCGCTGGGGGGCATCACGCTCGCCTCGAACGGCGAGGCGCTGACCGGCCTGTGGTTCGACGGGCAGGCGCATTTTGCGCAGACGCTGGATCCGGAACACGAGGAGCGGAATCTTCCCGTCTTCGATGCGGCCTGCCAGTGGCTCGAGAGCTACTTCAGCGGAAGCGATCCCGGCTTCTCGCCGCCGCTTGCCCTCAAGGGAACGCCCTTCTGCAGGGAGGTCTGGGACATGCTGACAGGCATCCCCTACGGCAGGACCATGACCTACGTCGCCATCGCAGAGCTCCTTGCCAGGCGCAGGGGAACAGCCAGGATGTCGGCCCGGGCTGTCGGCCGCGCCGTCGGCCTCAATCCCGTCTCCCTCATTGTCCCCTGCCACCGCGTGGTCGGCGCCGGCGGAAGGCTCACCGGCTACGCCGGGGGGCTTGCTCGCAAGGCCAGGCTGCTCGAACTCGAGCAGGCCGGCCTGGCAGAACCCGGCTGGCTTGACCCGCCAGGCCAGGCGCCGGCATAGGAGGCGCCGCATGCATGGACAGCGCTTTGCGCTCGAGTACGCCAGCCTGAAGCCGGACAGGCATCCTGCCATGCAGGCGCGGGAGATGCTCCGCAAGGCCCGCTTTGCGGACGCCAGGGACGTCCTCGCCATCCACATGGAAGCGGAAATCCTGCTGGCCATCGTCGACGGCGGCACATGGCTGATCGAGGGGACGCAGCGCTGGGGCCTCTCTTCCCACCCCTACGAGCCCTGCACCTGCATCACGCCCCCCGGCAGGGAGACGATCGTCGTCCACAACGCCTTCAACGTCCCTGACGAGATCATGCCGCTCGCTCACGGCAAGAGCATCCGCAGCATCACCGGACGCGACTGGGACGGAGCCGGCTTCTGCCGCCTGCTGCTGGCCGCCGTGCACGGCGGGCGGACGGCGTACGGCATCGACGAGGCCGAGCGCGCGGCGGCCAAGGCCATGCCCCATGGCTTCCGCATCGTCTCGAAGCTCACCCGCTTTGGCTGCGGCTGGCGCATGCTGTTCGGGCGCAGACAGCACTTCGCCTGGATCGGCGATACTCGCCCCGGCGGCGACTACGTCACCACGGCTGAGATCTCGGAAGCGGAGTACCGGCAGATCGAAGCCGAGTATCCCGAAGCCCGCGATGCCGGCAGGGAGGAGGGAGAGGCCTTCCGGAAGAAGTACGTGGACGGGCATGCCGTCCTGCTCCAAGGCTGGAACAAGTACCTCGACTAGAGGCCTCTGACGAGGACTTCGATGCCGATGGCGACGAGAATGGCGCCGCCGAGCACCGAGGCCTTGTCGGAGAGCATCGTGCCCACCCGCTTGCCGATGGCAAGGCCGCCCAGGCAGATGGCGTAGGTTGTGGTGCCGATGATGAGCGACGCGAACAGGGCCATGCCAAAGTTGTCGTCGGCAATGGCAAAGCCGACCGAGAGGGCGTCGATGGAGGTGGCCACGCCCTGGACGAAGAGCGCTCCGCCGGAAACGGAGCAGCGCTCCTTCTGCGTCCCGCCGCGCAGGCCTTCGCGGATCATCTTGACGCCTATCCAGAGCAGCAGGCCAAACGCCATCCAGGGGATGAAGGGCGCGAAGGCGACGTAGTGCTCCAGGGCCTTGTGGACGCAGAACCAGCCGGCGAGGGGCATCATGAACTGGAACCAGCCGAAGGTTCCCGCAATGGCGGACATGCGCCGGAAGGACATGCCGGACTCGTGCAGGCCGTTGGCGCAGGAGACGGAAAAAGCGTCCATGGCGAGGCCGACGCCGAGCAGGGTATTGGTGGCAAGGAAGAGCAGCACGGAATCCTCCGGCACGCTGTGCCAGGCTGAGGGGTTGATGCACAAGTGCTGGCAGAGGCTTGTAGACCGCCAGGTCAACGGCTGTCCACCCCTCCAGACCGCATTTTCCAAGGCCTGGAGCGCACCGGAGAGACTGCAGAAGCCGCGGATTGCGCATTGACGCGGTGCGATCCATATGCTAGTACTTCGCGCCGAGGCCGACTGCCCTTCAGGGGCTGAGGCCTTCAATCGAGGAAGCAGCATGTCGTTCAAAGACGTTCTCCAAGCGCAAAAGCATGGCATTGAAGGCATGGCCTCCACTGGCGTCATCGGCATGCACATGGTCAGCGGCCCCCTCGTGGGCGTGGCCATCGGCTATTTCCTCGATAAGTGGCTGGGCACTGGCCCCTGGCTGAAGCTCGCCTTTCTGGTCATCGGCATCGGCGCCGGCTTTCTGAATGTCTACGTGGACACCAAGGGGCTGGTCGACAAGATGAACAGGGATGCGCTGAAGCGGCCTGGGTCCGTTCTCAAAATCTCACCTGAAGGGGAACCTCAAAACAAAGACGAGTCTGAGGATGGCGGCAAGCAATCTGAGCGGAGGCCTTGACGGCTGGCTGAAACGCCGCGGCATCGACCACCCGCTGATACTGCCTGTCGTCAGGAACCAGATCCTCCTGACGCTCTGCATCTTCTTCGTCGGCAGCGCAGCCGCCATGGTGGAGTCGATGTGGTGCATCTGGATGGGGGCGGGCTTTGCGGCGATGACCTTCGTCGTCTTCAGCTGGGCGCGCTTCTTTCTGAAGGCTCCGCTCGGAGCCTACAGCACGGCCTTCCTCAGAGCTGTTCTTTTCCGCTTCCTCCTCAGGCTGGCAATTCTAGCATTCGGCCTGTTCGCCGCTGTGGTCTGGGGCAAGGCTCCGCCACTTGCGCTGCTCGCAGGTGTGGCAGCTGGAACTTTTGCTCCACTGTTGACATTAGCGTGGGAAAGGTTCACCAACAGGTAGTTGGCGCGGCCTGCAACCGGGGAAAACGCTGACGTTCAACGTTAAAGAGGGAGGCTTCACAATGGCTGGTTTGGCTCATCCGGTACTCCTTTCAACCTTCGTCGGGATGGACTCGATCACCATCGGCGGCCAGGAAGTCGTGTTCAGCCACGTCTTCTACTCCTGGGTCTGCATGGCAATCCTGTTCACCACCGCCTGGATCCTGAAGAAACGGCTCACGCTGGTACCGGGAAAACTGCAAAATTTCTGGGAAGCGGTGATTGACACCCTAGACAAGTTCATCGTGAACACGATGGGCGAAAAGAACGGCCCCAAGTACGTGCCGTTCCTTTCCTGCGTGTTCATCTACATCATCACTTCCAATCTCATGGGCCTCATTCCGGGCCTCGACGCTCCTACCGCCAACCTGAACACGACGGTGAGCATGGCCCTGTTCGTCTTTGTGCTGTACCACGTGATCGGCATCATCGTGTGGCACCACAAGTACATCAAGCAGTTCCTCGGGATCTCCAAGTGGCTCATTCCGCTCATGTTCCCGCTGGAAGTCGTTTCCCACCTTTCCCGCCCTGTCTCTCTCTCCCTCCGTCTATTCGGAAACATCAAGGGCGAGGAAATCGTTCTCATTCTGTTCTTCATCATGGCGCCCATTCTGGGCACCATCCCGGTCTACGCCCTGTTCCTCCTGGCCAAGTGCATGCAGGCCCTCGTGTTCTTCATGCTGACCATGTTCTACATCAAGGGCGCCATCGAAGGTCCCGAACACTAGGCCTTCGGACCGGCTCAACGTTGCGGGGAATGGTCGACGTTTTCGACCCCACCATATAACTGCTCTTCTTCAAGGAGTTTCCAATGCGCAAGTATCTTCTTATCGCTCTGAACCTGGTTGCTATCCTCGGCATCGCCTCCGTCGCCATGGCCGCCGGCGCCAAACTTGACGCTCCTGCCCTCGGTCAGACCTGCCTCGCCGCCGCTCTCGGCATCGGCATCGCCGCCTTTGGTTGCGGCATCGGCATGGGCCTCGGCCTCAAGGGCGCCTGCGAAGGCGTTGCCCGCAACCCCGACGTGAGCGGCAAGATCACCGGTACCATGATCCTGGCCTTCGCCTTCATCGAATCCCTGGCCATTTACGCTCTCGTTATCTCCTTCATCCTGCTCTACGCCAACCCCTACGTCGGCTAGTACAGCAGTCTGAGTGAATCCAACGGGGCCTTCCTTCGGGAAGGCCCTTTTTTTTCGCCCTGCAGCCATGGGCAAGCAGGCACGGACCACAAACAGGCAAGAAGGACGACGCCTTCGTGAAACAAAGCACGAGCCTGCCCATAGGCGACCGGAACAGTCCGTATTTTCAAAGGAAAGTGGCTTCGCCAAGGAACTGTGAAGCTTGTGAAAAGCTTGAATCGGCCTATCACTTGACGTATAGTGAGTTTGGCTAAAAATTTCACAAGCGTTCAAGGCCGAACTCGCTCGGCCGAAAAGCAGGTTCCCATGGACTCCCACAAAAGCATGCACATCCCCCGCGCCACCATCCGCCGTCTGGCCATCTACGTCCAAGTGCTCGAAAACCTTGCGCGGGAAGGCACGGAAATCATCTCCTCCATTCCCCTGGCTGAGGCCTGCGGAGTAAACGGTTCGCAAATTCGCAAGGATCTCGCTTATTTCGGCGAATTCGGCATACGTGGCGTTGGCTACAAAGTCATCTCGCTCCTGGCAGCCATCACCTCGGCCCTCGATGTGGACAGGGAGTGGAAGATGGCCCTCATCGGCGTGGGCAACCTCGGCAAGGCCCTGCTCAACCATAGCGACTTCCGTGCCCGCAATTTCAACATCGTGAGCATCTTCGACTGCGATCCCTTCAAGATTGGTGAAATCGTTCACGGCCTCGAAGTGCACTGCACCAAGGAGATGCCGGCCCTCGTGGCAGAAAACAAGATCGAGATAGGCCTTATCACGACGCCGCCGCAGCGTGCCCAGCGGGCGGCCACGCACCTCGTCAACGCCGGCATCACCTCCATCCTCAACTTCGCTCCAGCGCGCATCAAGGTGCCGAGCCACGTCGATGTCGAATACGTCGACTTCTTCCACCACCTCTATTCGCTGGCCTTCAATCACAGCGCAACGCGCGCCTAGCCCATGCACGGAGCCAGCCTGTCCCGATTTCTGGACGCGCTCGCCTTCTTCACCTGCCTCGTGCCGGCACGCATGTGCTCGGGGTCTGCTCTGCCGAGCCTGCTGCCCTGGTTTGGTGCGGCAGGCCTCGTGCTGGGACTTGCCTGCACGGGCGCGGCAGCCCTGCTCTCGCTCCATCTCGCCGACTCCGCCGTCCCTGCCCTGCTGCAGGCCATGCTTGCCGGCTTTGCCTGGCTGGGCGCAGAGATGCTGCTCTCGCGCGCCCTGCACTGGGACGGACTCTGCGACGTTGCGGACGCCCTCGGCAGCTTCCGCACGGGCGATGCCTTCTGGGAGGTCATGAAGGACAGCCGCATCGGCGCCTTCGGCGCCGCGGCCCTTGCCACCGTCTTTGCGGGCCAGCTGCTCTGCGCCTCGGCGCACGCTGCCTCGGCAAACTGGCTGGTTCTTGCACTTGCGCCTGCCTGGTCGCGCTGTCAGGCAAGCCTTGTCTTCTGCTTCGCCTCGCCGCGCAATCCGGCTTCGCTCGGCGGGCGCTTTGCCGCAGGGCCGACGGCCAGGCCCCGCAGTCTGGCGCTGCTCCAGCTTGGCCTCATGGCGCTCAGCCTGCCCGCCTTCGGCCGTCCCTGGCGCGGAGCGCTTGCAGTCTGCCTTGTGCAGACCTGCGTCCTTGTCTGGACAGTCCGCACGGCGCAGCGCCACGGCGGCCTCAACGGCGACTTTGCCGGCGCCTCCATTGAGCTGAGCCAGCTGGGCTTCCTGCTGGCAGCCTGCTAGCTCTTCCCTGCCGGCGTGCCGGATCGGCAAGGCTCCGCCCCCGCTGTCCGGGAACGGAGCCTTGCGCCTGCAGCCGTGCCAGCAGCGCAGCTACGCGCGTCTGCGACTTTGCCAGTCCCGGGCCGCCTCGACAAAGCGGCCAGCCCAGGTCGGCACGGCTGGAGCAAAGATGTGGGTGTAGGAGCCCCAGACTCTGCCGGCAGCCAAGGCGTCTCGGCCCTGCCCCATGCCCGTGCCCTTCTCCAGCATGAGCACAGGCTCGCAACCGGCATTGCGGGCCGTCGAATAGTGGAACTCGTGGCCCCGCAGGCGCAGACCGAGGGGATGGTAGGGATTCTCCTTCGCCACCACGGCCTCGACGTAGCCGAGGCCCCTGGGCCGGGGAAAGACGTCGATGTCCACGGGTAGGAGGCCTGCCATGGGCCAGCTTCGCCCCTCTCTGGCTATGGCGCGGGAGAGGATCATGAAGCCTCCGCATTCGGCGTAGACCGGAAGGCCGCGACGCGCCTCGCAGGCCAGCTCCTTGAGGCGCGGGCTTTGGCTGAGCGCATCCAGGTAGTCTTCCGGAAAGCCGCCGCCGAGGTAGACGGCATCGATGCCGGCGAAGTCCCAGGCACCGCCGTCCAGCAGCGAGACAAACGCCAGCTTGGCGCCGGCGCGCTCCAAGGCCTCGAAGTTCTCGCGGTAGTAGAACCAGAGGCTGGCGTCCCTGACGACGGCAATGACGGGCGGATCGGCAGGCGCGACGGGTTCGCCGTCCCAGAAGGGGGCAACGTTCTCAAGGCTTCCCGCCGTGCGGGAAGCCTCGAGGATGAGGTCCAGATCTACATGCTCGCGCACGTGGGCCTTCAGGATCGCCAGCGCGCTTTCGCAGGTTTCGGAGAGCCTGTCGCCGAGCAGGGAGGCTATGCCCATCTGCCGCTCGGGCAGGGGATTCTCCGCGAGTCTCGGCAACTCGCCGAGCACGGGCATGTCCGTGTATTGCTCGATGCAGGCGCGCAGGTAGCTGGCATGGCGGGCGCGGCCGACCTGGTTGAGCACCACGCCAGCAAAGCGCAGCCCCTTTTCAAAGCCCATGATGCCCTGGATGAGGGCTGCCGCCGTGCGGGTCATCTTGGTGGCGTTGAGGGAGAGGAGGACTGGCGCCTCCAGATCCCGCGCCAGCGAGGCCGTGGAGCAGGATCCCTCCAGATCCATGCCGTCGTAGAGCCCGCGGTTGCCCTCGACGAGGGCGAGGCACCGCCCCTCGGCAAGAGCCGCCGGCGATGCCGTGCGCGCGACCTGGTGCACGAAGAGCGAGCGCAGGCGGTCTGGCGCGAGGAAGAAGGGATCAAGGTTGGAGGCGGGTCTTCCGGCAGCGGCCGCAAGCCAGGCCGCATCGATGTAGTCGGGCCCCTTCTTGAAGGGCACGACTTCGAAGCCCTGCTCCGTCAGCGCCCCGGCCAGACCGAGGCTGAGGAGCGTCTTGCCGCCTCCGCCCGACAGCGAGGACACGGTCAGGCGGGGGAGGCTTTGCGCCGTGCGGAACAGGTCTTCCTGCGCAGGCATCGGCGATCCTAGTGCTTGAAGGAGCGCTGCCCGGTGAAGACCATGGCCACCTGCGGGCTGTGCTCGTTGACGGCCTGGATGACTTCCCAGTCGCGCAACGAGCCGCCAGGATGGCCGATTGCGGTGACGCCCTGGGCCATGGCGACATCGACGCCGTCGCGGAAGGGGAAGAAGCCGTCGGAAATGATGACGGAACCGGCAAGGCCGCCCTTGTCGGCCCTGGCGCGCTCCTCGATGTCCTTGAGCTTTGCCGCAAAGCCGGCGTCTGCCTTGGCCTTTTCCTTGAGCTCGTAGAGGGTGAGGCCGAGCTCCTTGAAGGCAATGATATCCTCGTACTTGTGGTAGGCCTTGTAGATGGCAAGCTCCACGCAGCCGACGCGGTCCTGCTCGCCGGTGCCGATGGCGGTGGTGGCGCCGCCGCGGGCGAAGATGACGGAGTTGGAGGTGACGCCGGCCTCGACAGCCCAGGCGAAGCGCAGGTCGTCGAGCTCCTGCCGGCTTGGCCTGCGGGCGATGTAGGTGTTGCCGGCCTTGTCCGTCGCTTCGGCGGGCAGGAAGTCGGCGTCCGTCAGGATCCTGTTCTGGAAGGACTTCTGGAGCACGAGGCCGCCGTCGGAGAGGCACTTGATGTCGAGGAAGGCCGAGGCGACGAGCTTGTCGAGTTCGCCGAGACCGGGCAGCTCCATGATGCGGAGATTCTTGCGGGACTTGAGGATGTCCACCACGCCCTCTTCAAAGGCAGGGGCCGCGACCACCTCGAAGTAGTTGGCGGCCACGAGTTCGGCAGCCTCCTTCGTGAAGGGGCGGTTCACGACGACGGCGCCGCCGAAGGCCGCGATGCGGTCGCACCAGAAGGCCTTGGACAGGGCGTCGGCAACGCCCTCGTCGGACCAGGCGGCGCCGCAGGGGTTGTTGTGCTTGATGATGAGCGCAGCCGGCTTCTGGGTGAGGTACTGCAGAATGTTGGCGCCGTTGTCCACGTCGGTGAGGTTGGTCTTGCCGGGGTGCTTGCCGGCCTGGATCATCTGGGCCTCGGAGAGCGAGGAGACGATGCCCTGGCCGGGCATGCGCCATGAGAGGCCGCCCAGCGTGACAGCGCCGTCCACCAGCTCGTAGAGCGCGGCCGGCTGGTCAGGATTTTCGCCGTATCTCAAACCCTTGAGCTCGCCGGCAAGCTCCCACTGGCGCTTGCGGTAGACGAGCTTCTCGCTGCCGAGGGTGATGGTAAGATCGTCCGGGAACGTTTCCTTGACAATGGTCTTGTACATTGATTTGAGATCAGCCATGTTTCCTCCCTTGGGGTTTCGTCGGTTAGCGACAGCTACCACACTTGCCCGCGTTCCGCCACAGCCTCTGGCGGCCTCCGGCCTGCTCCCCGCGTGATGAAGATCACTGAACGAAATGCCAGCACCGGTGTATGGTCGAAGCGCCGCGGCCCCGCGCCCTGCGCGCCTGGGCCAGCCTCGAACAGGAGGTTCTGCGCCGACACCATCCCTTCATTCCAGCAGCTCCCCTTTGCGTCACGAGTTTCTGCGATTCCTTTCCCTCAGCTTGGCCCCGTGCCAAAAGGAGCCGAAAGCGCTTGAAAAATCCATTCCAGCAACTGTCAGACAAGTGCAAGCTGTTCTTGTTCATTGCCTGCGGCGCCATTGCTGGACTCGGCGGGTACATCGCGTATGCATCGAACGTCGTCTCCTATCTCACGAACGACCCCTCTGCCTGCACGAACTGCCACGTCATGGCGTCGTACTACGCCACGTGGAGCCACAGTTCCCACCATATGCGGGCAACCTGCAACGACTGCCATGTCCCCCACTCCAGCGTGGCCGCCAAGTACTTTTTCAAGGCCGTGGACGGCCTGTACCATGCCTCGGTCTTCACGGCGCACGCCGAGCCCCAGGCCATGCGCCCCCGAACGGCTAGCGCCACGGTCATCATGAACAACTGCATCCGCTGCCACACGCAGCTGAACACGGAATTCGTCAAGACCGGCATGGTCAGCTATGCGGAAACGCAGCAGGGCCAAGGCAAGCCCTGCTGGTCCTGCCACAGCCAGGTTCCGCACACCAAGGTCAGCAGCCTGTCGTCCGCCCCCGACGCCGTCGTCCCCCTTCCGGGAAGCAAGACCTCTGGCCTGGCCAGATGGCTTGAGCGGCTTCACTAACCCCTAGGTTGAGAGGGAGTTCCCCATGCAAGAGACACCGAAGAAAAAGTCAGCCCTCGGCTGGATACTCTGCCTGATTTCCATGGCCGCCGTGTTCTGCCTTGGCCTGCTCGCGGCCAGCATCACCGAGCGCAAGGCCGAAGTGGCCTCCATATACAACAACAAGAAGGTCGATCTCGCCGCCGTCCCCGTCGAGTCCAAAAACGACAAGTGGGGCCTCAACTACCCCAGGGAGTTCGAGACCTGGAAGATGACGGCCAAGGGCGACTTCAAAAGCAAGTACCATGGCAACCAGATTCAGGACGTGCTTGAGGAACGGCCCGACATGGTCATCCTCTGGGCCGGCTACGCCTTCTCCAGGGACTACACCGCCCCGCGCGGCCACATGCACGCCATTGAAGAGATGCGCGGCACCCTGCGCACCGGCAATCCCGGCATCGGCGGCGCCAAGGACATGCAGCCCGGCACCTGCTGGACCTGCAAGTCTCCCGACGTTCCGCGCTACATGGCCGCCAACGGGCCTGCGAAGTTCTACAACCAGCCCTGGAGCAGCCTGGGCGCCGAAATCGTGCATCCCATCGGCTGCGCCGACTGCCACGACGCCAAGACCATGAACCTCGCCGTGTCCCGCCCCGCCCTCAAGGAGGCCTTTGAGCGCACCGGCCGCGACATCTCCAAGGCCACCCAGCAGGAGCTGCGCTCCCTGGTCTGCGCCCAGTGCCACGAGGAGTACTACTTCCGGCCCGCCGACAAGTACTTGATGTTCCCCTTCGACAAGGGCCAGACTGTCGAAGCCATCGAAGCCTATTTCGACGAGATCAAGTTCACCGACTACGTGCACAAGCTCTCCAAGGCACCCATCCTCAAGGCCCAGCATCCCGGATGGAGCATGTTCCTGCTTGGCCCCCACGGACAGCACGGCGTGGCCTGTGCCGACTGCCACATGCCCTACAAGTCCGAGGGCGGCATCAAGTACTCGGACCACCAGATCATGAGCCCGCTGGCCAAGATCTCCTCCACCTGCCAGACCTGCCACAGGGAGTCCGAAGAGTTCCTGAAGAACAGGGTCTACGAATACCAGCGGGCGGGCTTCGAAACCCGCACCGTGGCCGAGCACGAGCTGGTCAAGGCCCACCTCATGGCCGAGGCCTGCTGGAAGGCCGGCGCGACCGAGGCGGAAATGGAGCAGGCGCTCAAGTTCATACGCTCGGGCCAGTGGCGCTGGGACTACGCCGTGGCCTCCCATGGCGCCTCGTTCCATGCGCCCGCCGAATACCAGCGCATCATCTCCCATGCCATCGAGTTCGGCCTCAAGGCCCAGCTCGAGCTGCAGAAGGTGCTGATTGCCCACAATGCGGACTTCCACATGCCCGACGTCTCCACCAAGGCAAAGGCACAGGCCTACATCGGCCTCGACATGCCCAAGCTGGAGAAGGACAAGAAGGAATTCCTGAACACCATCGTCCCCAAGTGGGAAGAGCAGGCCAAGAAGGCCGGCATCCTCTAATTCTCCCCAGCAAGCCAAGCAAAGCGCCGGAGCGCCGCCATGTCCGCTCCGGCGCTTTTTCTCGCCATGACGAACGCCATGCCACAACGCCCCCTCTGGACCGCCCCGCTCGGTTTGCGCGAAAGCGCCGTCTTCACTGTCCTCCTTCTGCTCACGGGCTTTGCCCTGCAGCTGGCGGCAGGCCCCTTCAGCTGCTATCTCCTCGGCTTTCCGGCAAACCTCGCCGTGCTGTGCGCCCTGCTGGCTGCAGGACTGCTGGCAGGCTGCAGAACGTACTGCGCCCTCTGCGCGTGGATCTCGGGGTCAGCCTTTGCGACTGCCCTTCTTGCCGGCATGCTTGTCCTGACGATTGCCATGGGCTTTATCCTGCAGACGCCGGAGGCGGACAAAAGTCCCGCCCTGATCCTGCGACTAGGCCTGAACGGGGTCACCACGGCCTGGCCCTTCGTCCTGCTCTTTGCCTGCCTGCTGCTGGTCCTTCCTGCGGCCTGCGTCCGACGCATCCGGCTGCAGGGCCGGGGCTCCCTGCGCTTCTGCCTCTGGCATGCGGGCGTCTTTCTTGCCCTGGGGGGAGCCGCCCTCGGCCAGGCCGACCGGCAGAGCTACGTCATGCACGTCTATGAGGGAAAGACGGAAAGCCGCGTCTATGCCCTCAACGGCAAATCGCTCGAGCTGCCTGTGGCCATCACCCTCCACGACTTCGACATGGAGGAGCATGCGCCCCGGCTCGTTCTCATTGACAAAAAGGAAGGAACGCCCCTACCGGCAGGCAGGCCGGAGCATTTTCAGATAGCGCCCCACGCGCCCGCAGGCCGGCTTGGCGAATGGCGAATCAGCGTAGACACCTACCTGCCCAGAGCCGTCTGGGCCGGCGAGGGCCAATTCAAGCCAATGGAAAAGCCCGGCGCATCCCCTGCGGCCCTTGTCACGGCCGTCCACGAGCGGACCGGCGAAACCAGGCGCGGCTGGATCTCCTCGGGCAATATGGGGCAGTTCCAGCACGCGCTGGATCTCTCCGACAGCGTTGCCGCCGCCATCACGCCCGCCGTGCCTGCACAGTTCACCTCCCTCGTCACCGTTGCCGTCAAGGGCGCGCCCCCCGTGCGGACCGCCATCCGCGTCAACGACCCCCTGCGCATCGGCAGCTGGATGATCTACCAGTACGGCTATGATTTCCAGCTGGGACGCTACTCGGACTTCAGCTCCTTTGAAATCGTGTCCGACCCCTGGCTCCCTGTCGTCTACGCAGGCTTCGCCCTGCTTGCGCTGGCCTGCCTTGCGCAGATCTGCCAGACAAGACGCACGGCGGGAGTGCAGAACGGCCAGAAAGGAGGCCTGCGGTGATCTGGAACCAGATAGTCTGGTGGGGCGTGCCGGCACTCGCCCTCTGGCTTGCCGGCGCCCTTGCGGCAAGGCGCTGGACAAAGCTGGCCCTTGCCCTCTCCCTGGCCGGCTGGCTCTGCCTCGGCGCCTTCACGGCGCTGCTCTGGCGCGACCTCGGACGCCCCCCGGTCCGCACGCTCGGCGAAACGCGCCTGCTCTACGCCTTCTTCCTGTCAGGACTCGGCATATGGACGGCCTGGCGAGGCGGCCGCGCCTGGCTGCTGGCGCTGAGCAACATCCTCGCGTCCGTCTTTCTCGCCCTGCTCATGGCCAGGCCCGGCATGCAGGCGGGCCCCCTCATGCCTGCGCTCCAGAGCGGATGGTTCGTTCCCCACGTGGCAGCCTACATCTTTGCCTATGCCGTCCTGGGCGTCGGCACGCTCATGGCCCTGCGCCAGCTGGCCGCGTCCCGCGGCGCCCCCGGCGCAGACAGCGGGCTCCTGCCCGCCATCGACGGCACCGTCCGGCTCGGCTTCGCCTTCCTTGTCCTCGGCATGCTCACGGGCGCCGTCTGGGCCAAGGAAGCCTGGGGACACTACTGGTCCTGGGATCCCAAGGAAACCTGGGCCTTCGTCACGGCCTGCGCCTACCTCGTCTACTTCCACGCCAGGGCGCGCCATGCGCGTTCCCGCGCCATCCTCTGGCTCCTGCCAGCGGCTTTCGTCCTGCTGCTCGTCGCCTGGCTTGGCGTGTCCTTCATTCCGGCCGCCCAGCAGAGCGTCCACGTGTATTCCTGAGGAAGCCCGCGCCTTGCCGGGCGCGGCCGCGGCTGATAGGCTTGCCCGGGGACAAAGCCCGCCCCAACCTCAACCTGCGGAGCGCATCAGGCATGATCCAGGCAGAGCCAGACTTTCTTGACGGCGCATGCGACATGCATGTGCACTTCGCTCCCGACGTGGTGCCCCGGGCCATGACAGCGCCTGCCCTGGCGATCAGCTGCAGAGAAGCCGGGATGCAGGCAGTCCTGCTCAAAAACCACTACGCGCCGACCGTGCTCTGCGCCCGTGCCGTGGCGGAGACGGTGCCGGGCATACGCGTCTTCGGCGGACTTGTCCTCAACGCCTCTGCCGGCGGCATCAACCCGGCAGCCGTGGATGCCGCGCTGCGCATGGGCGCCGCGGAGATCTGGATGCCCACAGTCTCGGCCTGGCGCCACCAGCGGTGCGTCCGGGATGCGCGCACAGCGCCCTGCGTGGCGGTCTTCGATGCCAATGGCCACCCTGCGCCCGGGCTTGAGGCCATACTTGAGATGATAGCGCGGGCCGATGCCATCCTCGGCACAGGACACCTCGCTCCGCAGGAGACGCTTGCCCTTGCCGCCCTTGCCCGCAATGCCGGCGTCAGAAAAATTCTGGTGACCCATCCGGAGTTCGATGCCATTGCCATGGATCTTGCCACCCAGGCTCTGCTCGCCGATCAGGGGGCCTTCTTTGAACGCTGCTTCCACACCCTGCAGGGCGCAGTTCCGGGCAAAGCCAGATCCGTGGCGGACGCCATACGCTATCTCGGACCGGAGAGCACCGTGCTTGCCTCGGACTCGGGACAGCTCGGCGGACCCGCGCCTGCCCACGCCCTGCTGCGCTTTGGCGAGGAGCTCCTGCGTCGCGGCGTCACGGCGGAGCAGCTCTCCATGATGCTCAAGGACAACCCCGCCTGGCTGCTCGGCCTCGCCCGCTGACACCCGCCTGCGGGCTGCCGCCGGCCTCGCGCCTGGCGCCTGTTTCTGCCTCTTGTCACGGTCTAGAATACAACGTACCCTAGACAGGTTTTTCGAATTGACGAAACACTCGGGGCGGGCGCCCCTTGAGGTACATGTATGGAATCGCTACTTCTCAAGCTCGCACGGCAGCTGGACAGCCTCGATGAAGCCTCGCTCTCCTCGCTGTGGAACAAGTACGCCGAAATTACCAGCCGGTTCGAGCCGACAAAACGCTGGGAGCACGCCTGCCTTGTGCTCAGCTTCATAACGGCCAAGCACATGAAGAACCGGCTCTTCAACTACTACTGGGCCCAGCAGCAGACGCCCTACGCCCCCGATCAGGAGCCGCAGCCCCAGGACATCTTCGCGCAGGGCTTTACGCTTGAAGAGCCCAAAGAACGCAAGCCGTGTCGCGTCATTCCCTTCAAACTCCCTGAAAACAAGGAAAAATAACCTGTTCTTCCTTGCCAAGCGGGGCGCGTTCTTCTATCGTTCTTCTTTACGCCGCCAAGTCTTGGCGGAAGCTTCCATGAACATTGCGGCCTCTCCTGAGGGAATGGCCGAATGCCTACTACGATGCAGGCCGGCCTGTGCCGGCGAAAGGTGAAAGCACTATGGCAAATACCGTTATTATCGGCTCCCAGTGGGGCGACGAAGGCAAGGGCAAAATCGTCGACATGCTCAGTTCCGGAAGCGACGTCATCGTCCGCTTCCAAGGCGGCAACAACGCCGGCCACACCATCAAAGTGAACGGGCACCAGACGATTCTGCACACCATTCCCTCGGGCATACTCCACCCCGGCAAGCTCTGCCTGGTCGGCAACGGCGTGGTGCTCGATCCCTTCGTCTTTCTGCAGGAAGTCGATGAGCTGAGCGCCCAGTCCGTTGACGTCTCCCCCTCCAGACTCGGCATCAGCCCCAAGACGCACCTCATTCTGCCCTACCACAGGGCCATCGACATTGCCCGCGAGACCATGAAGAAGGGCAAGAAGATCGGCACTACCGGCCGCGGCATCGGCCCCTGCTACGAAGACAAGGCAGCCCGCATCGGCCTGCGCTGCGGCGACCTGCGGAATCCCGATCTGGTCCGCAGCAAGATCCGCACGGCCCTGCAGGAAAAGAACGTCCTCTTCGCCAATCTCTACCACTGCGACGTCATGGATCCGGACACGGTAGCCGACGAGATCCTCGGCATCGCCGACCGCATGACCCCCTACCTCAGGGACGTGTCCGAGGCCATTCAAGATGCCGTCAAGTCAGGCAAGATTGTCCTCTGGGAAGGCGCCCAGGGCGTGCACCTCGACATCGACCACGGAACCTATCCCTACGTGACCTCTTCCAACACCGTTGCCGGCTACGCCTCCACCGGCTCCGGCATCGGCCCTGACCGCATCACCCGCACCGTGGGCATCGTCAAGGCCTACACCACGCGCGTCGGCTCCGGCCCCTTCCCCACGGAACTGGAGGACGAGACCGGCAAGTTCCTGCAGGAAAACGGCCATGAATTCGGAGCCACCACCGGCCGTCCGCGTCGCTGCGGCTGGCTCGATGCCGTCGTCATCCGCGAAACCGCCCGCCTCTGCGGCCTCACCGACATCGCCCTCACCAAGGTCGATGTCCTGCGCGGCCTGCCCACGCTGAAAATCTGCGTCGACTACGAGTACAAGGGCGAGCGCATCGCCTATCCCCCTCAGGGCGAAAACGCCCTTGCCGACGTCAAGCCCATCTACGAAGAACTCCCTGGCTTCAGCGAAGACATCACCGGCTGCAGGGCATTTGCCGCCCTGCCTGCCACTGTCCAGAAGTACATCAAGCGCATCGAGGCCCTCACCGGCGTGAAGGTCTCCATCGTCTCCGTCGGCGCCGACCGCGAAGAGACCATCGAGCGCTAAGCCACACAGAGTTTGCTACGCGTATGAGTGCCATCCTCGAGGCTATTGCAGGCACCCCCTTCGCGCATGTCAGGGATCGCCTGGACAGCCTGGGAGCAGCGCCGCCGCAGGTGCTGCTCCTTGAGGGGGGCACGGAGGCCCAGCGTCTGGACGCGGCCCTCTACTGGGCCTGCCGGGCCAACTGCCCGGATGCGGAGCGGGACGGCTCTCCCTGCCTCAACTGTCCGACATGCCGCCAGATGGCTGCCTGGGAGAATCTGGATCTTTCGGCCTACGACGGCCGCATCTCCAACACCCAGGATCAGACTGAGCCGGGCCCGATCCGCGCGCTCACCATCGAAAATGTCCGTGAGCTCAAGTCAAAGCTCAAAGATCCGCCCCATGCGCGCTTCCGCGTCACCCTGCTGATGGGCATCGAGAACAAGCGCGTCGAAGCGGCCAATGCACTTCTCAAGGCTCTGGAAGAACCGTCGAAAAACAACTTGTTCGTCCTGCTCTGCCCCCAGCGCCAGCAGCTCCTGCCAACGCTGGTCTCCCGTTCGCTCTGCCTCACGCTGCCATGGCCGGATCCTGAGGCTGTGGCACCCGAACTGCTCGAACTGCAGACGGAAATTGCCCAGTTCCTCGAGACAGGCAGAGAATTCTTCAACAAAACAGGCAGCAAGTCATTTGATCAAGGGCAGGCCTTCTCTGCCGTCATGGCTGTGCACAAGAGCCTCATCAGAACATTGGCCGGCACGGCAGGCGGTTCGCCTCTCGACCAGACGCTGGCCCGCCTCTCGCCTGGCGGACTCATGCAGCTTGGACGCTGGATCGGCGAGGCAAATCAGGCCCTTCAGGCCCAGGTGACGCCAGCCCGCGTTACTGAGGCATTTCTTGCCAACGTCTATGTGCTTCTGCACAGCGGGCAGTAGCGCACGGCACAGCGTGCCTTCTTTTCGGCGCTGTCACGAATCTTG
>DFDR01000106.1 GCA_002369295.1 Desulfovibrionaceae bacterium UBA3823 | reverse complement strand
CTCCGTGCAGAGCGGCGCCGGCGCAGGGCGCCGGGAGGAAGCGGAGCGGATCCGCCTTCCCCGAAGCCTGCGGTCCTGCCCCCTGCCCTCATCCTGCTCTGCCCCGCTTAGCCGGCCGCCAGGCTCCTGGCGGCGTCCTTGATGCACTTGAGGGCGTTGAGGGTGCGCGGATAGCCTATCCAGGGCAGGCACTGGGTGATGGCATCGACGAGAACGCCCTCGCCGTTGCCGACCTGCATGTTGCCCTTGGCGTGGCTGGCAAGCTGGGACTCGCAGCCGCCCTGGGCTGCGATGAAGCAGAAGGTCGCCAGCTCGCGCTCCGCCAGCGTGAGCCCCTTGCGGGTGTAGAAGCCGCCGAAGCACCAGGAGGCGAGCCAGCGGCGCAGGTGCACGGTCTGGCGGCTGCCCGAGTTCCAGAACTCCCGCATGCCCTCGCCGAAGATCTCGACCTGCGCGCCGGTGCCAGCCTCGCGGCAGGCCTGCCTGTCGCCGGGATCGACCGTGCCCTGCGCAGGCAGGGGCAGCTCCACCCCCCGCGCCGCGAGCACCTCGTTGCAGGCCTTGAAGAAGGGAAAGACGCGGCCAAGGCCAAGGTAGGCAACGGCCTGGTAGACGAGTTCCTTGGCCTCGACGGGGGTCAGCCCCATGCCGAGCGCCTGGGGAAGATAGGCGCGGAAGGCTTCGGCGCCCTGGCAGCCGAGCAGGCAGGAGCAGACGGCCATGGCGCGCGTGCGCGCATCCAGAGAGCCGTGGTCCGCCACCTCGCCGAAGGCAAAGTCCGCAAAGAGCCTGGCAAACTCGGGATCGAGCTCGCCGGCGCAGTCGGGGCCGTGAAAAATCGCGTGCATGCTGTCCTTGTCTGCCATGGCGTCCTCCTTGGCTGGCTGATTGGCTGATTGGCTGGCTGGCTTGCCAGATCTGGCTGCATGAGTCTGCTGGCCTGAAGCCTGCCTCACGGTGCGGCAAGCTTGGCGCAGCCCTCCTTGTACAGGCCGGACCCTTCCCCGTCCAGTCCGGCGCACTGCACTTCGGCCCGCGGCCAGCCTTGAGCCTCCGGCTCTGCGCAGCCCCTGCCCAAGGCCCTGCCGGGCCGCGGACGCTGGCCTTGGCAGCCGGCAAAACGTCTTTGCTTTCTCCGAAGCCCTGTTGTAAATTTGCCTTGACAGGCACGAGAAAGCGCGGCTTTCCGCTCTGCAGAGCGCTCCCTTCGGGGAAGATGCCCGCCGGGCGGCCTGCAAAACCACCTTGGAGCTTGCCAATGAAACCCATTCGCAAAGTCGTCATTCCCGTCGCAGGATGGGGCACCCGCTCGCTGCCCGCCACCAAGAACATTCCCAAAGAGATGCTTCCCATCTACAACAAGCCCGTTATCCAGCACGTGCTTGAGGAAGCGCAGGCCGCCGGCATCACGGACGTGATCTTCATCACCAACCGCGACAAAAGCGTCATCGAGGACTACTTCGACCACAACCTGCAGCTCGAGGGCATTCTTGAGCGCGCGGGAAAGACGGAGCTGCTCAAGACCATCCGCGACGTTGCGGAAATGGTCAACGTCATTGCCGTGCGCCAGAAGGAGCAGAAAGGCCTTGGCCACGCCATAGCCTGCGCCCGCCGCGTCGTGGGCGACGAGCCTTTTGCCGTCATGGTCGGCGACGACGTCATCTTCAGCGGCGATCCCGGCATACGCCAGCTCATGGGCGTTGCCCAGGCCAAGCAGACCTCCGCCGTGGGCGTGATGGAAGTGCCGCTCGAGAATGTCCACCGCTACGGCATCGTGGACGGCGAAGAGACGGCCCCCGGCATCTTCAACGTCAAGGGTCTCGTGGAGAAGCCTGCCAAGGAAAAGGCGCCCTCCAGGCTCGCCATCGTCGGCCGCTACATCCTCACCCCCGAGATCTTCGACTGCCTCGACAAGACGCCCCCCGGCGCCAACGGCGAAATCCAGCTCACCGACGCCATGGCCCTGCTCTGCAGGGAACAGGGCATGTCGGCCGTGAAGCTGCAGGGCAAGCGCTTCGACGCCGGCAACTGGCCCGAATTCCTCTCCGCCAACATCTACGTCGGCATGCAGGACGAAAAGATACGGCTCCAGCTCATTCAGGAGCTGCGCCAGTTCCTCAACCTCTACTAGCGCTCCTGCCAGAAACTTTTCCTGCCAGAGACTTTTCCAGGCGGCGTCCTTCCTGCGAAGGGCGCCGCCTTGGCTTTGCCCTGCCCTGCAGCCCGGCCTCAGGCGGCTGGCCAATCGTCTTGCCAGGCGGCCGGGGGCCCAGCCCCTCCGCACGGCTTGCCGGGCAGCCTGCGCATGCTCTCGCAGCCCCAGCCAGAGAAGCCCGGGCCGCCCTCCCCGGCATGTCCTCGTCCGCCTCCAGAGGCTTGGCCATGCACGCAGGCACTTCGGCCGGGACGCCGGGCAAAGGCTCCAGACGCCGGCCCCCGCTGGCGCAGGGGCCGGCGGGGGCGGAAGGAAAGCTGTCGTGAGCTTGAACTGGGGCTCAGCTAGGTGACGATGATGCGCCGACGCCTGGCCACTGCCTTGGACGCACTGGACTCGTCGGCCTTAGGCGCTTCGGGCTCGGGCTTGGCCGCTTCGGACGCGACGGGCTCGGGCTTGGCTGCTTCTGGCTTGACGATGCGGGCCTTGGGGAAGGCCTTTTCCGGCTCGGCAGACTCGGCTGCCGCGACCGTTCCGGCAGGCTTGGCAGGCGCAGGCTTGATGATCTTCGCCTTGGGGAAGCTCTGCGGGGCGTCCGCC
>DFDR01000156.1:498-2751 GCA_002369295.1 Desulfovibrionaceae bacterium UBA3823 | reverse complement strand
ACGCATCGCCCTGCTTGTCAAAAGCAATGCGGAGGGCGTCCGCAGGCTGGTCTTCGGGCAGAAGGTATTCCGGCCACTCGAGGACGAGCACGGCCCCCCCGCCGTCCCCGCAACCAGCGTCCAGGGCTTCGCAGGCCTCGTCGGGAAGGGGGCTTGGCCCTGCCCGGTAGAGATCGACGTGGAAAACCTGGGGATGCGTGGGGTAGACGTTGCAGAGGGTGAAGGAGGGCGAGGAGACTTCGGCCTCGGCTCCGCCGGGCAGGGCCCTGACGAAGCTTGACGCCAGCGTGGTTTTGCCGCAGCCGAGCTCTCCCTGCAGCAGCAGGGCAAAGCCGGCATCAGGCCTCCTTTCCGCCATGGCCTCCTGCACGGCTTCCGCCAGCAGGCGGCCGAGGCGCGCCGTGTCGTCGAGGCCTGCCAGGCGCAGGATCACAGCTCGGACCTCAGGTCGCGCGGGGGCTTGGGCCGGCGCTCGGACTGCGCCTTGGCAGCCGTCGCCGGCACCCGGGGAACGGCGTTGGCGATGTCGCCTGCCGTGTTGCCCCTGGCCGGATAGTCGGCAGCCACGAGCCGGCCGGCGGCCGCGTGCCAGACCACGGCCTTGGCCGCGGCGTCGAGGCTTGGCTCGCCAGCCGCCATGAGGGCCGCCAGCATGCCTGCCAGCACGTCGCCGGAACCGGCGCAGGCCAGCTGGGGCACGTCGGCAGGGCAGAGGAGCAGGGGGGCGCCCTTGAGGGCGACGATGGTGCCGGCGCCCTTGAGGACGACGGCCGCTCTCGAAAGCTCGGCCAGCCTGCGGGCAGCCCCGAAGCGGTCTGCCTGAACTTCCCCGGGGCTGATCCCCAGGAGCCTTGCCGCCTCGCCGGGATGGGGCGTGAGCACGTCGCCCCGGCGCAGGTGGCTCAGCATGGCCGGGTGCTTGGCAAGGAGGTTGAGGGCGTCGGCGTCCACGACGAGGCGCGGGCGGCTTCGGTGGGCCAGCACGCGCAGCAGGAAGCGGGCTGCGTCGTCGCCCGTGCCCATGCCGGGGCCGATGCACGCGGCCTGGACCTGTTCGAGGAGATCATCGACGGCGCGGGTGTCGGCAGGCCAGCATTCGGCGGTTTCGAGGGCCCGCACCATGATTTCGGCATAGGGGCCCTTGACGCTGGCAACGGCGGACGCGGGGGCCGCGCCCGTGGCCAGGCCGGCGCCGGCGCGCAGGGCGCCGAGGCAGGCCATCTGGCAGGCGCCGCCAAGGCCCTTGGCGCCCCCGAGGACAAGCACGTGGCCGTAGGTGTTCTTGTAGGCCTGGGGCCGGACGCCGGGCAGCAGGGCCGCTGCCTGGGCTGCGATGAGGCGGGCCGAGGCGGGCAGCTGCTGGCGCACGCACAGGGGCATGCCGATGTCGCAGACGACGAGCCGGCCGGTCCACTGGCTCGCTTCGGGCACGGCAAGGCCGGGCTTGGCCGCGGCAAAGGTGGCCGTGGCCGATGCCATGACGGCTTCGGGGCAGGGCTTGCCGGTGCTGGCGTCAAGGCCTGAGGGTACGTCCAAGGCAAGCACGAAGGGGCGCGAGGGCAGCTGGTTGACCTGCTGGACCAGGCGCAGGGCGGATTCCTTCAGCTCGCCCTGGAAGCCTGTGCCGACGAGGCCGTCGACGACGGCGTCCCACCAGCGGGCGTTCCAGCCCTCGAAGGGGGCGAAGGGAACGCCGCAGGCCGCGGCCGCCATGGCGTGGATCCTGGCCGCGCCCTTGAGTGCCGAGGGCTCTCTGGCGCAGAAGACCACGGGCTTGGCGCCGGCGTCGAGCAGCTGGCGGGCGAGGCAGGCTGCATCGCCGCCGTTGTTGCCGCCGCCCATGAGCAGGGCGATCTGCTTGCCGGCAAGGGAGGGAACGCCCGTCTTGAGCACGGCAAGGGCTGCCCTGGCCGCGTTTTCCATGAGCACGGCTTCGGGAATGCCGAGGCGCGCGCTCTCCTGGTCCCAGGCCTGCATCTCGCCGGGCGAGGGCAGGGGCGGCAGGGCGTCGAGGAAGTCTTGGGAAAAGAGGTCGGAGGGGGAAGCTTCGCTCATAGGTCAATCCTCGAGCACGACCAGCGCCGCGGCGCGGTCGCCGTCGTGGGTGATGCTGAGATGAATCTTCCGGCCGCCCATGGCGGCAAAGCGCTCGAGGGCCGGCCCCGTGAGCGTCATCGAAGGCATGCCGGAGGGAAGGTTGAGGACGCTGATCTGATCAGGGGCCACGCCTTCGGCAAAGCCGGTGCCGAGGGC
>DFDR01000156.1:0-350 GCA_002369295.1 Desulfovibrionaceae bacterium UBA3823 | reverse complement strand
GCCGAGAGCACGCGCGCGAGGAAGCGCTCGCCGAAGCGCTCTGCGCCCCGCTCCATGCGCGAGAGCGAGGCCAAGTCTATGCCGGTGCCGAGTATCATAAGGTACGGAGCGGGGAAGGGGGAGGTCCAAGCGGATGAAATGGCGCGTCCCGCCAGATTGCCAAAGGCGGGAAGATTGGATAGACATAGCCCTTCCCGCACGGGAGGACAAGGGCGGGCGTAAGCCCAGCCCTCCTGCCCGCGCACGCCGCTATCACTTTGAAGGAGAATGCCGCATGAAGCTGTGCATCATTGGAACCGGCTACGTAGGGCTTGTCAGCGCAGCCTGCTTTGCCGAGATGGGCAACACCG
>DFDR01000211.1:1264-6641 GCA_002369295.1 Desulfovibrionaceae bacterium UBA3823 | reverse complement strand
ACGGGCAACAAGTTCGAGTTCCGCGCCCTCGGCTCCTCCCAGTCCATCGCGCCCATCAACATCGCCCTCAACGCGGCCGTGGCCTGCGCCCTGGACGACATCGCCGGCGAGCTCGAGGCCGCCGTCTCCGCCGGCACCCCGCTCGTCAAGGCCCTGCAGGACTTCCTGCCCCGCGAGTTCAAGGCCCGCCAGGCCGTGATCTTCAACGGCAACGGCTACAGCGCGGAATGGCAGAAGGAAGCCTCGCGCCGGGGCCTGCCGAACCTGGCCACGACCGTGGACGCCCTCGAGCACTACTCCGATCCCGAGGTCATGAACGTCTTCCTGCGCCACGGCATCCTGAGCGAGCGCGAGATGCTCGCCCGCCAGGAAATCCTCTTCGAGACCTACGCCAAGGATCTGATCATCGAAGGGCGCGTGCTCTGCGACCTCGTGCGCGCCAAGGTGCTGCCGCCCTCCAGGCTTGCCCAGGCCTCCGCCTGCGCCCTGGCCGCCCAGACCAGGGACGCGGGCCTCGATCCCGCCGGCGAGCTGGCGCAGGCCAGGCTCCTGCAGGGCCACGTGGCGGGACTGGAAAAGCTGACGGCCGAACTCGAGCAGACCATCGCCAAGGTGCAGGAGGCCGACGGCGCCCCGGCCCAGGCCAGGCTTGCCCGCGACGCCATCCTGCCCCTCATGGACGGCATCCGCGCCCACGCCGACGCCCTGGAGCGCCAGGTCGACGACAGGCTCTGGGAGCTGCCCAAGTATTCCGAGCTGCTCTGGACCCACTAGGCCGGAGGGCTCCCCAGCGCCGGGGAGCCAAGGGGCGCCTCCCGGGGGGGGATGGGCGCTTCCAAGGCTCTCCGGCCTTCCCGAAGGCCGGGCATGTCCGGCATGGGGAAGGCGTCCGCCGGGGGCGGAACGTTCGCAGGCTCCGCCCCCGCACCGGACTCCGCCCCCGCACCGGAATCCGTCCCCGCACCAGACTCCGTCCCCAGCCATCCCCCCCTGCGGCCCCGGCGGCCGCGCCGCCCCTGCGAAGGCGGCGCCAGGCCAGGCCGGCGTGCCGTCCCTCTCTCAACCACGACCTGAACGGCGTCCCCCCCCTCGGGCGGCCCTGCTTGCCGGTTCTCCTGGCGGCCTCGCCCTTCAGGCAAACGACAAAGGCAGCTTTCGCCATGTGCAGAATCGGTTCCATCAAGAGCACGGCCCCCCTGCCCCCCTCGGCCGCGCTCAGGCTCATGATCCCCCAGCAGGAGGGCCACGACAACTCGGGCTTCGCCATGGTCATGCAGGACCTGGAGGGAGCCTTCCGGCACTCCAAGGACAAGCCGCTGCTCTCCATGGCCTGCACGGCCAGAGGCGTGCAGATGGTGAACGAATACATGGAGGACAGGGGCTTCGTGCAGCTGGCCCAGTGGGTTCCCGACGTGGACCGCCAGCCAGGGCTGCGCATCGAGGCCATGCCCCGCTACGTCTTCCGCAACTACGACTATCCCGAAATCTACCAGTACCGCACCCAGGCCGAGCGCGAGAGCCTGCTCGTGGACACGCGCCTGGCGCTGCGCGCCCTGCTCCAGGCCAGCGGCGACGGCTTCGTCTACTCCTTCTGGCCCGACGTGCTCACCCTCAAGGAAATAGGCGATCCCGCCGACATCGCCACCTACTTCCGGCTCTGGAACGACGACGGCAGGCTCCTTGCCCGCAGCATCGTGGCCCAGTGCCGCCAGAACACCAACTACGACATCGTCCGCTACGCGGCCCACCCCTTCTTCCTCCAGGGCTACACCCTCTGCGCCAACGGCGAGAACACCTTCTTCACCCGGAACATGGAGTTCCAAAAGTCCCTGCACCGCGGCTACGTGGGCTTCGAGTCCGACTCCCAGAACTTCCTCTACACCCTCCACTACGTGCACCGGGAGCTCAAGTGGCCCCTGCGCTACTTCAAGCACGTCATCACGCCCCTGCCCTACGAGGAGATGTGCCGGCGCCCCGACAGGGCCCTGCTGGCCCTGCTTCGCGAGTCCCTCTCGAGCCTCGAGATCAACGGCCCCAACACCGTCATCGCGACCCTGCCCGACGGCACCATGATGACCTGCTGCGACTCGAAGAAGCTCAGGCCCGTGGTGGTGGGCCGGGACGAGGGCATCGTCGCCGTCGCCTCCGAGGTCTGCGCCCTGAACCAGCTGCTGCCGGACCGCGACCCCGAGCGCGACATCTATCCCGGCGAGCGCGATCTCGTGGAAATCGGCAATGATCTGGAGGTGCGCATATGGAAGCAGTAAGAATGGCCCAGGACGTCTCGGCCAGCGATCTCGACTGGAAGATAGCCTACGACATGCAGCGCTGCACCCTGTGCGGCTCGTGCATTGCGGCCTGCACCTTCGGCGCCATCGAAGCCGGCGTCCTGCGGCTGGACCAGGCCGAAGGCAGCAAGCCCTTCCCCGGCGCCGGCGGCGGCTGCCGGACGCACGGCGCAAGGCCCTTTATCCGGCAGCGCGGCGATCTCGCCCACGCCTGCTCGGGCTGCGGCATGTGCGAGAAGGTCTGCCCCAACGGCGCCATCCGGCCGGTGCGCAATCCCGACGCCAGGACGGCCCTGCTCGGGCGCCTTGCCGGCCCCGCCAAGCGCGGCGGCCGCACCAGCCTCAACGCCCGGCGCAGCCTGGACGCCATCGTCGTCGGGCGCATCTCCCAGATGACCGACCCCGCCCTCGACTCCGAGCGCCACACCTTCGACCTGCGCGCCCCCTTCGGCCGCGTGCTCAAGGCAGACAGCCTCCCCCTCAGGGTGGACGGCGACAGCCTCGTGCTCGACGGCCCCACCCCGCCGGTGCGCTGGATCTATCCCCTCCTCTTCTCCGACATGTCCATCGGCGCCCTCTCCCCCCGGGCCTGGGAGGCGGTGGTGCTGGCGGTCGCCTACCTCAACGAGCAGTGCGGGCTTCCCGTGCGCATGAGCTCCGGCGAAGGCGGCATGCCCCAGCGGCTGCTCGAGAGCGACAAGCTCAAGTACATGATCCTCCAGATCGCCTCCGGCCACTTCGGCTGGAACCGCATCCTCAGGGCCATGCCCCGCATGAAGGCCGATCCCTGCGGCGTGCTCATCAAGATAGGCCAGGGCGCCAAGCCCGGCGACGGCGGCCTGCTGCCGGCGGCCAAGGTCGGCCCCCACATCCAGGCCATACGCGGCGTCCCCAAGGCCACCCTGCACTCGCCGGCCAACCACCAGGGCCTCTACTCCATCGAGGAGTCGGTCCAGAAGATGCACCTCTCCCTCAACGCGGCCTTCGGCTTCCGCGTGCCCGTGGCCATCAAGTGCGCGGCCTCGGCCACCTCGGTCGCGGTCTACAACAACCTCCTGCGCGACCCCTACCGCATCTGCGGCGGCTTCTTCCTGGACGGCATCCAGGGCGGCACGGGCGCGGCCAACGAGGTCTCCCTGGACCACACGGGCCATCCCATCGTCTCCAAGCTGCGCGACTGCTACCTGGCCGCCGTGCGCCAGGGCGCCCAGGGGCAGATTCCCCTGTGGTGCGGCGGAGGCGTCGGCATGACGGGAACGGCCGCTCCCGACGCCTTCAAGCTCATCTGCCTCGGCGCCAACGGCGTCTTCGCCGGCAAGATGCTCCTCCAGCTCCTCGGCTGCGTGGGCAGCGAGCGCGGGCGCTGCAACCGCTGCAACACTGGCCTGTGCCCCACCGGCATCTGCACCCAGGACCCGCGCCTCGTCAAGCGCCTCGACGTGGACCGGGGCGCCCAGAACATCGTGGACTACGTGCTTTCCTTCGACAGCGAAATGCGCAAGCTCATGGCGCCGGTCGGCAACAGCTCCCTGCCCGTGGGCCGCTCCGACGCCCTCGTCGCTGCCGACAGGGCCGTCGCGGACAAGCTCGGCATCCAGTACGCCTGCTAGAGGAGGACCAGCATGCTGACCATTCACACCCTTCGCGGCCATGTCCGCATGTCCACCCAGGACCTCCTGCTCGCCATCGAGCAGGCCGTCGGCAGGGGCGAGACCGACTTCTTCATCGACGCTTCGGGCCAGCACGACATCGGCGGCCCCCTCTGGAACGCCCAGGGCGCCAAGCTCACCTTCACCGTCGCCAATCCCGGCCAGCGCGCGGGCGGCATGTGCCTGCCCGGCACCGAAGTCGTCGTCAACGGCCCGGCGCCGGCCGACGTCGGCTGGCTCAACGCCGGCGGCCAGGTCACGGTGCGCGGCGACGCCGGCGACACGGCCGGCCACTGCGCGGCCTCGGGCCGCATCTACATCGGCGGCCGCGCCGGCACCCGCTCCGGCTCCCTCATGAAGAAGGACCCCCTCTACGAGGCGCCCGAGCTCTGGATACTCAAGAACACGGGCTCCTTCTCCTTCGAGTTCATGGGCGGGGGCACGGCCGTGGTCTGCGGCTGCGACAGCCAGACCCTGCCCTCGGTGCTGGGCGACAGGCCCTGCGTCGGCATGGTGGGCGGCGTCGTCTACTTCCGCGGCCCCGTGGCGGAGCTTCCCGAAGACGTGCGCGTGGAAGCCCTCGACGAGGCCGACGTCGCCTTCCTCGACCGGGGTCTGGACGGCTTCCTCGAGGCCGTCCAGCGCCCCCGCCGCCGCGCCGAGCTTTCGGTGTGGAAGCAGTGGCGCAAGATCGTCCCCGTGCCCTTCGGCGAGCGCAGCGGGACAAAGCGCCCCAGCCTTGCCCAGTGGCGGCGGGAAAACTGGCTTGCCGGCGGCATCTTTGCCGACGTCTTCCCGGACCGCGGCGAGCACGTCGGCCTCGTTGCCCGCGGCGTCTACCGCCTGCGCGTGCCCGAGTGGCGCAGCCGCGCCTTCGAGGCCCCCTGCGAGCACGCCTGCCCTGCCGGCGTGCCGACCCAGCTGCGCCACCAGCTCCTCCGGGCCGGCCGGGACGACGACGCCCTCCGGCTCGTGCTCGACTGGACGCCCTTCCCGGCCTCCGTCTGCGGCACGGTCTGCCCCAATCCCTGCATGCAGGCCTGCACCCGCGCCGGCCTCGACCATCCCGTCCAGATCGGCGCCCTCGGCCTCGAATCCCTGGACGTCAAGCCAGCACGGCCGAAGCGGAAAACGGGCAGGAAGGTCGCCGTCATCGGCGGCGGGCCTGCCGGCCTTGCCTGCGCCTGGCGCCTGGCCCGCAGGGGCCACGAGGTCGAGGTCTTCGAGGCCGGTCCCGCCATGGGCGGCAAGATGGAGCAGGCCATTCCCCGGGAGCGCCTGCCGGAAGCCCTGCTCCAGAAGGAGATAGCCCGCATCCGGGACATGGGCGTGGCCTTCCGCGTCAACTGCAGGGTCGACAGGGCGAAGTTCGCCGAGATCCGCGCCTCCCACGACGCCGTCGTCGTCGCCGCGGGCGGCCATGTCGGGCGCATCTTCAAC
>DFDR01000211.1:0-1226 GCA_002369295.1 Desulfovibrionaceae bacterium UBA3823 | reverse complement strand
ATCTTCAACTGGCCGGGCAGGGAGCGCTGCCGGGCCGGCATCGACTTCATGAAGGCCGTCAACCGCGGACTCAAGCCCAAGGTGGCGGAGCAGGTGGTCGTCATCGGCGCCGGCAACGCCGGCATGGACGCCGCAGCCGGCGCCTACCGGATGGGCGCCAGGAAGGTGACCTGCATCGACGTGCAGAAGCCGGCTGCCTTCGAGCACGAGATGGCGCGCATCCGCGCGCTCGGCGGCGAGATAGCGTGGCCCTGCCAGACCAAGGAGATCACCGCCGAGGGCGTGCTCTGCGAGGACGGCCGCTTCTTCCCCGCAGGCGACGTCATCGTCGCCGTGGGCGAAACGCCGGACCTCTCCTTCCTGCCCGAAGGCGCGCCCATGTTCCGCGCCTGGCTCGCCCCGGGGCAGGACCAGCAGATACTCGAAGGCGTCTTCGCAGCCGGCGACTGCATCAAGCCAGGCCTCATCGCCTCGGCCATCGGTTCCGGCAGCCGGGCTGCCGACGCCTGCGACGCCTGGCTTGCCGGACAGCCCTATGCGCCGAAGGAGGAAAGCGCCGTCGCGCCCGAGCGCCTGCACCTCCAGTGGTTTGCCAAGTTCCGGAAGGAGGAGCTGCCCGCGCCCCGAGAGGACCATGTCCGCTGCATCAGCTGCGGCGCCTGCCGGGACTGCGGCACCTGCCGCGACTGCTGCCCCGAAGGCGCCATCTCCAGGCAGGAGCTGCCCGGGGGCGGCTTCGCGTACGCCTCAGACCCCGAACGCTGCATAGGCTGCGGCATGTGCCAGGGCGTCTGCCCCTGCGGGGTGTGGACCATGCGGCCCAACGATCCCCTGCCCCAGTAGCGCGCTTCACGCAAGCCCGGCCCGCTCCCCGCCACGGCACGGCATCGCTGCGCGCGGAAGGTTCCATGCCTTCCGCGCGCAGTCCAGTTTCAGGGGATCCTTCCCGGCTGAACATGGCGCCCGCCGGCTGCGCCGGCGCCAGGCATCGGCAGCCAGACGAAGATCCAGGCCAAACGAGGGTCCAGGCCAAACGAGAAGCCAGGCCGAACGAGAATCCAGCCCCGGCGCCAGGCCATCACGGACGCGGCATGCACCCGGCAGCGCACAGTGACAAAAGCGCCCCTGTATGCCATGCTGGCGCGTAGCAGCGAGGTGAAGCATGAACCTCGGTCCGGAACACGAAACAAGAGCCTACGTGCTGAACGAAAAGGACATCGAGCAGG
>DFDR01000068.1:3667-3793 GCA_002369295.1 Desulfovibrionaceae bacterium UBA3823 | reverse complement strand
TTCGCAGACCTGCCAGAGGGGGGAGAGCTTCCGGCTGCCAGACACGCTCCAGGCTGCGCACCTGCCACGCGCCGGCTGCACCATGCCGGCAATGGCCGGCAATGGCCGTACATGCCGGGCGGCCAG
>DFDR01000068.1:427-3603 GCA_002369295.1 Desulfovibrionaceae bacterium UBA3823 | reverse complement strand
CATGCGGACCCACGCCTGCCCCAGCACAGCGCCGCGCAAGACGCGGCGGCAGGCTTCGCCTTGCCTTGCCAACGCCTTGTGAAAGCGGCATTTTCCAGCCATGGCACACGACACCTCTCTTTCTCTGGGCCCCTTTCCCGGGGACGCAGAGCCGGCCTATCCGCTCTCGGGCATGCCGGCGCTACGCTTTCCCGGACGCTCCGCCTACGTGCCCGACGACGAGGCCTGCCGGGCGCTGTGGGACAAGTACGGCATGCTCGGCAACATCCGCGCCCACAGCCTGCTCGTGGCCCGCGTGGCAACGGCGCTGGCGCTGAGGGCCTTCAGCATGGGGCACGACGTCAACGTGCCCGAGGTGCATGCCTCGGGACTCCTGCACGACATCGCCAAGACCTACTGCGTCCTCCACGGCGGAGGCCATGCGCAGCTGGGCGCGAGCTGGGTGGTGCAGGACACCGGCAACTACGCCATAGCCCAGGGCGTGTTCCACCACGTCTACTGGCCCTGGAAGCTGCCGGAGGGCAAGGGCGTCCTGGCCCTGCCCTTCTTTGTCCTCTATGCGGACAAGCGCGCCAGGCACGACGAGTTCGTCACCCTGGAGGAACGCTTCCAGGATCTGCTCGTGCGCTACGGCGACACGGAACAGCACAGGCGGGGCATCAGGCAGTCCTACTGGCAGGGAAAAGCCGTGGAAACGGCGCTGTCAAAGCTATTGGAGACACCACTTCATGAAGATTCTGCTGATTGCTGGCGGATGGTCCAGTGAGCGCGAGGTTTCCCTCGCTGGCGCCAAGGGGATGGAAAGCGCCCTCAAAGGGCTCGGACACGAGGTCCGCTTCTGCGACCTCTTAACGGATTTCGACCGCCTGATAGCGCTGGCCGAAGAGCACGACTTCGCCATGCTCAACCTCCACGGCACGCCCGGCGAGGACGGCCTTGTCCAGGCCATGCTCGAGAGCGCCGGCTGCCCCTATCTCGGCGCAGGCCCGGCAGCCTCCTTCCTCGGCCTCAACAAGGCCGTCTCCAAGCAGATTTTCCGGCACAGGGGCATTCCCACGGCCGACTGGGAATACCTGCCGGTGCGGCCAGGCAAGGACTGGCAGCCCCGGCTCCCCTACCCCGTCTTCGTCAAGGCCAACCTCGGCGGCTCCTCCCTGCATCTCGGCCGCGCACGGAACCGGGCCGAGCTCGACGCCATTGTCGGCGACATCTTCGACCACCACGACACGGTCATCATCGAGCCCGAACTCAAGGGCCGGGAGGTGACCTGCGCCCAGCTCGGCGACGAGGCGCTTCCGCCCATCCTCATCGAGCCCGTGGCAGGCGACTACTTCGACTACGAGAGCAAGTACCGCGAGGACGGCGCCCGCGAGATCTGCCCGGCGCCTCTGCCGGCGGAGACCCTGGCGCGCATTCAGGACCTGACGCTGAAGGCCTGCAATGCCCTTGGCCTGGACGGCTACGGGCGCTGCGACTTCATCCTCGGCGAGGACGGCGGGCTCACCCTGCTCGAGGTGAACACCCTGCCCGGCATGACGCCGGCCTCGCTGGTTCCCAAGGAGGCCAAGGCCATAGGCCTCGACTTCCCGGCCCTGCTGACCAGGCTCATGGAGCTTGGCTTCAGGCGCGCCGGCAAGCCCATGCCGAAGTAGCCAAGGAGGCGCCATGCTCCTCCCCCGCGGCCAGGCGCTCCTAGCCCACCTCTTCGCCCTCGGCACCTCGGCCGTCTGGGGCCTGACCTTCATTTCCTCGAAGATCCTGCTCGAAACCCACACGCCGCTCGAGATCATCGTCTTCCGCTTCGCCGCGGCGGCAGCCTTTCTCTTCTGCCTGCGCCCGCACCTCTTCCGGCACCGGGGCGGCTGGCGGACGGAGCTGCTCTTTGCCGGCGCAGGGCTCTTTGGCGTCTCGGTCTACTTTCTGCTCGAGAACACGGCACTCCTCTACACCTACGCCTCCAACACCAGCGTCATCCTCTGCACGGCGCCCTTCTTCACGGGACTGGTCTGCCACGCCGCGCTCAAAGAGCGCCTCGGGCAAACCTTCTTCCTTGGCTTCATCATCGCCATTGCCGGCATCGCGCTCATCTCCTTCAACGGGGCGAGCACCCTTGGCCTCAACCCCCTCGGCGACTTCCTCGCCATGCTGGCCGCCCTCTCCTGGGCCGTCTACTCCCTGCTCACGCGCCTCATCTTCGACCGCGGCTACCCCATGCTCGAAGCCACGAGGCGCATCCTGCTCTGGGGCCTGGCCTCCCTGCTGCTCTTCCTGCCCCTGCAGGAGAGGGCCTTCCAGATGCCGGACCTCATGGATCCGGCAACGGTCGGACACATCCTCTTTCTGGGCCTGCTGGCCTCCGGCGTGTGCTACTCGACCTGGAACTACGCCCTGCGCACCATCGGGGCGGTCAAGACCACGGCCTACATCTACCTCTCGCCGGTCTTCACGGTGCTGGCCGCCGCCCTGGTCCTTGACGAGCGCGTCACCCTGCTGGCGGCCATCGGCATGATCCTGACGCTCACCGGCCTCCTGCTCTCGGAAAACCCCTTTGCCCTGCCGGACAACGTCCGCCGCTTCGGCCTGCGCGGCAAGGGGCAGAACATGCAGGACACCACCTGGGTCAAGACCCTCAAGGCCGTGCACATGCTCTTTGCCACGGCCTGGGCCGGCGGGGCGCTCTCCATGCAGGCCCTGAACTTCCTCAAGCTCTCCACCGCCGACCCCGTGGAGCAGGCCCATGCCGTGTGGTGCCTGCACTTCGTGGACACCTACGTGGTCATCCCAGGACTGCTCGGCTGCATCGCCACTGGCCTCTTCTACTCCATCTTCACGGCCATTGGCTTCTTCCGCAACGCCTGGATAGGCTTCAAGTGGCTTGTCGTCATGGGCGCCGGCTTCTGGGGCACCCTATTCTGGGGACCCTGGGGCAACATCCTCATCGCCAGGCTCGAGCCCTGGGGACTGGACGCGCCCGTGCGCTTCGTCAAGGCCTTCATCCTGCCGGAAAACATGTGGCAGGGCGCCCTGCAGCTGGCCATCATCCTGACCATGTGCCTCGTCTCGGTCTTCCGGCCGGTGTACCTGGCAGACCTTCTGCCCTGGCGCTGGCACCAGGCCCGCCCCGGCAGGCTGGGACGGCCCGACAGGACGGAGGCTGACGAGAAGGAAGAAAGGAC
>DFDR01000068.1:0-274 GCA_002369295.1 Desulfovibrionaceae bacterium UBA3823 | reverse complement strand
CTGGGCATAGTGGCTGGGCGTGGCGACTGGCCAGAACAGCCGGCTCGATGCCGTGTGCGCACATCTCTGCTGTCCCCGATGCCAGCGAGAGGATGCCAGGGATGGTGCAGGGAGGGTGAACTGGGCAGTCACCCCGAGGCGCCCGCGCCAGCTTCGCCGGCTGCCGGAAGAGCCCGGCATCCCCGGCGCCGTGCAGGCTTGGGCTACAGCGTCTTCCGGCGGGGCGTGGGGCCTGCTGCCCCGCACCGCTGTGCCGAGGTCTCGGCTTGCAACC
>DFDR01000122.1 GCA_002369295.1 Desulfovibrionaceae bacterium UBA3823 | reverse complement strand
TCAAGGCCGGGGCCGTTGTCGGCAATGCTGATCTGGGCGCCGCCGCCCTGGGTGCCTGCCGTGGTGATGGTCACCCGGCCGTCCTTGCCGATGGCATCGATGGCGTTGTCGATGATGTTGAGCACCACCTGCTCGAGCTGGGCCGGGTCGGAGAGCACCACGGGCACGTCGGGGCCGTAGTTCTTGACGATCTCGACGCAGTGGGCCTTGGCCTCGTTGTCCAGCAGCTCCACGACGTGGTCGGCCACGACGCCGAGCATGACCTCGGCGCGACCGGGATTCATGCGGCGGCCGAAGCCGAGCATTCGCTGGGTGATGCCGCGGGCGCGCTGGACATTGGCGTTGATCTTCTCGCAGCTGGCGAGGATCTCGTCGTAGTTCTTCATCTTGCCGCGGTCCTCGTCGTCCATGAGGTCCGTGATCCAGCCGCAGTTCTCCTGGATGAGCATGAGCGGGTTGTTGACCTCGTGGGCCACGCCGGAGGCCATCTTGCCGAGGGCGGCCATCTTGCTCGACTGGAGGAGCCTGGCATCGATGTTGGCCTGCTCGCGGTCCTTTTCGGCGATGGAGGTGACAAGGCGCCTGGTGCTGGCAAAGGCGCCGGCCGCCACCAGCACGGTGCCGGCCAGAACGAAGCAGAGAATGAGGAGCTTCAGGTTGCGCAGGGGGACGAGAGCTTCCTGGACGTCGTCGGCCACAACCAGAATCCAGGGCATGGTCTTGAGCCTGGCGAAGGCGCCGAGGATCTCGTCCGCATGCTGGACATCCAGCGGCAGGGAGGCGCCCGAGGGCAGCTCTCCGCGGGGGTCGAGTTCGCGGAGCACGACGTGGTCGCTGTGCATGTCCTTGCCGCTCAGGCTCGTCATGGCGAGGCTCTTGCCGTAGTAGAGGGAGTCGGTCTGCAGTATGCCGTCGGCGGTCATGAGGAAGGCGTCGGCGCGGCTTCCCGAGTAGGAGCGCTGCATGAGCTCGTTGACCTGGGCCATGTCGACGGTGGCGCGCACGATGTAGGACTTGCCGGCATCGTGGCGCAGCACGGCGATGATGAAGTGCGGCACCTTGCGCTTGCCAAGGAAGCAGTTGCTCACGTACATGCCGCGGTGCAGGGTCTCGGTGAACCAGGCGGCCTCATGGTAGTCGGCGTCCTTCAAGTTGTAGGGGCCGACGTAGGAGATGTGGCGGCCGTCGAGGCCGATGACGCCGAGATCCACGAAGGAGCGCCCGTTGGACTGCATGACGCTGAAGATGGCGGAAAGCCTGGCTGCGTCGGAAAGCTCCCCGAGGCTGTGCGTCTGCGCGAGGTTGCGCACCTGGGCGATGCGCTCGGTGAAGAAGGTGTCGATGGCGCGGACCTTGCTCATGGTCAGCGCCTCGAGGCCGCTGGAGATCTTCTCCGCATGCAAGGTGTCGATGCGGTTGATGGCAAACCACCCGAGCGCCACCAGCGGGGTCACCGCCAGGAGCAGGAGCGTGGCGAGCACGCTCCGGTAGATGCGCGCGTACTCGCGCCGAGGTTTCTGCTGTTCCGCCATTGTCGTCCCCCTCCTGCCCTGCCGCCGGGATGAGCCGTTCCGGGCAGGCGTCTAAAGCGTGTGGTCTGCGCCGCGCGATCTCCCGTCCGCCAGCCGGCATTCCGCCGGCTCCCGCGGCCCGCAGGGGCCCCGGAGCGGCTTCGGTGCCGGGCCTACTTGAGGCCCGTGTAGAGAATGCGGCAGTGCTCGAGGATCTCGGCGCGCTTTCGGGCGCACTGGTCCTTGTCCTGCATGATCATGTCGAGCTGGCGCGTGTGGATGGCAAGGTAGCCTGCCACCTTCAAAAGCGCCTGGCCCTCGTCGAGGTCCATGCCCTCGAGCCGGGCCGTGAGCTGGTCGTTGCGTATGTCCGGCTGGAAGCCGAATTCCCAGAGTATGTCGCCCACGAAGTTCACGCGCAGGATGCGGCGCTCCACGTCGGCGGCGCCTCCGCGCAGCACGAAGGAAACGTAGTTCTCGGCGCGGCGATGGCCCACCCTGGCCTCCACGGAAATGAAGTGGAAGCCGAAGCGCGAGTGCATGCTGACGTACTGGCTGGAGACCAGAAAGTAGTTCTTCTCCGTGAAGAAGTCGGTCTGCGCGCCCACGGCCAGGTGCGGGTTGGCCGTGGCCTCGAAGAGCACCGACAGGAAGCCCTTGCTGTCCACGGGAGGCGGCCCCTCCCAGACGTAGGCGTTCATGCCGTGCCACAGGGCCTGCATGGGCACGGAGGAGACGTTCTTGATGTCGATGAGCGGGCCCTTCACGGCCTGGGCCTCGGGACGGAAGCCGTCGCTCAGATTGATGACCCAGAACTGCTTGGCCACCTGGTCGTAGAGCTGGCGCACCCGCTCCTTGGCCTGGCTTTTGCCCGAGCCCAGGGCGAACATGGCGTCGATGGCCTTGACGTGGCAGTAGCGGGCAATGTCGTGGTAGGTGCGGCAGTTGGCGGCCGTAAAGTCGAGGCTCTCCACGTCCAGGGTGAGCGGCAGGATGGCCTTGCAGGCATCTTCGAGGATGCGGTAGACGGGACTTCCCGGCATGTAGTCCACGGGGTGGCTGGCATGGCCCGCCAGCTCGTCCTGCAGGCCCTCGTAGACGCAGCCGTCGCCGGCAGACACCGTGATCCACTCGAGCCCGGCGCATGTGGCCATGGCGTCCTTGAGCCCGAAGACCGCAGGGATGCCGAATTCCCGGCAGAGCACGGCGAGCCGGGAGCACAGATGCCCCTCCTCGCAGATCACGGCAGACACCCTGTCGAGGGCGGCTGCCCAGAGGTAGCTGTCGTCGCCCGCAACGAGCACCGCATGGGGCGGGATGTTGCGGATGTCGTCCCAGGATCTTGCCGCCACGGGATGGCCAGCCGCTATGCCCGGACTGGAGGGTATGCCTCCCGTGAGCAGAGGTGCGGGCAGGCGGTCGAGATCCACGCCGTCTTCGGCAAGGGAGGCGACTTCCTCCCGGCCCGCCACGGGAACGGCGGCCGCCGGCGCCGGCATCTGCCTTGACGGCGAGCCTGAAATTTCCTGCAGGTTGCCCTTGGCCTGCCTCGCCACCTGCTTGGAGCGCAGGAGCATGTCGTAGACGTCGAGCAGGCGCAGCTCCCCTGCCGGCGTCGCAGCCCAGACAAGGGTCTGGGGCCGTCCCCGCCTGCCGGCGCAGGCAAGAGCCGCCTCGGCGGCCTTGGACGCTGTTCCGTCCGTGCAGGCTGGCCGGCCGTCCTCGCGCAGCTTTCTCGCGCGCACGCGCCAGGGGGCTGTCTGCTCGACGTAGAAGGCGTCGAAGGGGGCAGCCGTGTACTCGACAAGCTCGGGCAGGCCGTCGGCGGCATAGACGTGCACGCGCGATCCTTCCGGCTCGAGGGGATTGGCCGTGTGGGCGTAGCCGCCTCTGGAGCCCTCCTCCACCGCCATGCAGGCCACGCAGAAGCCCGTGCCCTTTTCGGTGAGCCCGCGCGCCCTGCGGTAGACCAGGGCCTGGGGACAGGCCTTGAGGGCCATGGTGCGCCGCAGGGCCTTGACGATTTCGTCGTCCGGCGCGTCGAGGGCAACGGACTGGCCCCAGAGGAAGAGGCCGTCGGACTCCCACTCCGACTCGGGCGGCCAGAGGCGCCCGCGCAGGAGCAGGCGCATGGGCCCCCGGCCCTGGCACCTGGCCCGCAGGTCCTTCAGCGCGCCGGCAACGGCCTGGTAGAGTTCGCCCGGCATGGCCTGGTCCATGATGAGCTCCTCTATGCCCTCGGCAAGCTTGAGCAGGCGCTTGGGCTTGAGGCCGCCGCCGGCCTGGATGCGCCGGTTGATCTCCTCGCGCAGGGCAAGCGAGCCCAGCAGCCTGTCGCAGCCGGCGCCCGTGACGAGAAAGCCCTCGGCCATGAGGGGCCGGAAGCGCTCGGGCACGCGTCCGGCAAAGCCTGCGTTCTTCGGAGCCAGCAGGGGGTTGGCTGGAGCGCTGGCGCCGTCCAGCGGGACCACGAGGGGGCCCGGGATGCAGGAGTCCTGGTTGAGGACCAGGGAACTCACCTGCTTCTGCAGCTCGCCGAAGCGCTTCAAAAGCTCTGGCCCCGGCTTGGGGTTGAGGCTCTGCAGCTGGCGTATGCACTGGAAAACCTGCAGCGCCACGTCCGTGCACAGGGCGCGCACGCCGTAGATGCCGAAGGGATGGTCGCAGCACAGCGTGTACTCCAGCTGGGTCTCCACTTCCTGAAAGCGGTTCCAGGCCGTCAGGAACATGCGGAAGCGGTTGCTCAGCACCTCGAACTCGCTGTTCTTCGATGCCTGCTCCTCGGCCTTCCTTTCGGATTCGCCGTGCGAAAACACTTTCTTCAGCCAAGAAATACCCATGACGCACCTCGCAGCCGCAAGCCATCATTGATCGTGAAAATAGCTAGCACTCCAACTCTGCCAAGGCAAGGCCGTACGGCGAGGCGGCGAGGCAAGCCCTCCCCTGCCCGCTTCTGGCGCCTGCCGGGCACATGTGCCAGGCTTTGCCAGTGAGTCCCTGCTTCCCGCCTGCCCC
>DFDR01000193.1:7112-7255 GCA_002369295.1 Desulfovibrionaceae bacterium UBA3823 | reverse complement strand
TACTGCTTCGGCACGGCCGCCGGTCCCCATCCCTTCCCGAGCCTCGTGGCGGAGCTGCAGAGCGTCGTGGGCAGGGAGGCCAGGGCGCAGATCCTCGAGCAGGCCGGGAAGCTGCCCGACGCCGTCGTGGCCTGCGTGGGCGG
>DFDR01000193.1:0-7053 GCA_002369295.1 Desulfovibrionaceae bacterium UBA3823 | reverse complement strand
GGCGGCGGCTCCAACGCCATCGGCATCTTCCGGGGCTTCATGGACGACAGCGGCGTCCGCCTGCTCGGCGTCGAGGCCGCCGGCACCGGCGAGTCCGGCTGCTTCAACTCGGCAGCCCTGAACCTCGGCACGCCCGGCATCCTGCACGGCAACCGCACCCTGCTGCTCCAGACCCCCGAAGGCCAGATCGAGCCCTCCCATTCCGTGGCCGCCGGCCTCGACTATCCCGGCGTCGGCCCCGAGCACGCCTGGCTCAAGGAAACCGGCCGCGCCTGGTACGGCATGGTGCGCGACGGCCGCGCCCTGGCGGCCTTCGAGCGCCTCTCCCAGAGCGAGGGCATCCTGCCCGCGCTCGAGTCCTCGCACGCCCTGGCCTGGGTCTTCGACCATCCCCAGGAGCTGCCGCAGGGAGGCCATGTCGTCGTCAGCCTCTCCGGCAGAGGCGACAAGGACATGGACATCGTCAGGCGCCATCTCGGCGAGAAGTACAGCATTCCCGGGCAGGCGGAGGACTAGGCCATGCACATTCTGGAAAAGAAGATCAGGGACGCCGCGGCCGCCGGCCGCTACGCCGTCATCCCCTTTCTCACGGCAGGCTACCCCGACGAGGACGCCTTCTGGAAGAGCCTCGCCGACCTCGACCAGGCCGGCGCCGACGTCATCGAAATAGGCGTCCCCTTCTCCGATCCCGTGGCCGACGGGCCCGTGGTCGAGGAGGCCAGCCGCCAGGTGCTGGCCGACGGCTGGACCGTGGCCCGCATCCTCGAGGGCCTCAAGATGCGCCGCGAGATCTTCGGGGCCGCCATCGTGCTTATGGGCTACATGAACCCCTTCGAGCAGTACGGCTTCGAGCGGCTGGCCGCGGACTGCGCCGAGGCAGGCGTTGCCGGCCTCATCGTGCCGGATCTGCCGTTTGAGGAGGCGGCCCCCTATCGCGAGGCCCTCCACGCCAAGGGCGTGGCCCTCGTCGCCCTGGTCGGCCCCAACACCTCCGAGGAGCGCATGAAGCTCTATGCCGGCGTGAGCGAAGGCTACGTCTACGTGGTCTCCGTCATGGGCGTCACCGGCGAGCGCGAGAGCGTGGCGCCGGCCATCGTTGCCACCATGGAGCGCGCCCGGCGCTGCTTCAGCCTGCCGCTGGCCCTCGGCTTTGGCCTCTCCCGTCCCGAGCAGCTGAAAATTCTGCCCGCCACGGGCCAGCCGGACGCGGCCGTCTTCGGCAGCGCCCTGCTCAGGCACCTCGCCGCCGGCGGCGAGGCGGCCGACTTCATGGCCCGCTGGACCGGCGAGGCGGGACGGCGCCTCGACTAGCCGGCCAGACATCGCGTTTCGGCAGCGAACGCAGCATCGCCGCGCAGGGCGCCTTCCGTCCGGAGGACCGCTCTGCGCGGCGCCCTTTTCCAAGGAGGATGCCATGAAGAATGCCGTGAAGGACGCCGGCGAAGGCTTCTTCGCCTGCCCGCAAACGGTGCAGGCGCCAGGGGCCCCGGAACTGGCGCAGACCTTTCTCGGAGGCTGCGGGACGGTCCGCGTGGAGCGCATCGTCTCCTTCGGCCACGCCACGCCGGAAGGGGCGTGGTACGACCAGGACGAAGACGAATGGTGCCTCGTGCTCGAAGGCGAAGCGCGCATCGCCTTTGAAGACGGCCGCGAAATCAGGCTTGGCCGGGGCGCCTCCTGCTTCCTTGCCAGGCATCTGCGCCACCGGGTGGCCGCGACGTCGGCTCCCTGCGTGTGGCTCTGCGTCTTCGGCAGGGATCTTGCCCTGGAGGCCGCCGGCTGTCCGGGGCTCGTGCCTCTGCCGGCAGGGCTTGGGGAGGCAGGCGCGGCGCACGATCGGGGAACCATGGCCGAACAGACGGAGCTGTGCTGAAAAAACGGCGCCGGCTTGCCTTTTTCCCCTGCGGGTGCGACAAGGGGCGCGGATCCGGCGCTCTGGGCACGTGGCTGGCGCAGCGTGCCGGCTCTCCAAGCCGCGACAATTTTGGAGGAACAAGCATGGCCATTGAATCCGAGTACGAAGCCTTCCTGAAAGCGTGGACCGAGGATCCCGTCGGCGCCAAGCCGGTGCTCGTCCGCTACCGCGAACTGCTCTCCGCCCTTCCCGGCGTCGAGCTCTCCACCAAGTGCCGCCCCGGCGTGAGCTTCTCCCTGCGCGCCCGCGCCGCGGCCCAGCAGAAGCGCGAGCTCTTCGTCATGGTGGACGTCGTGGACGACGAGCCCGAAAACAGGTGGCTCTCCGTCTGCTTCTACAACGATCTTGTCACCGATCCCGAAGAGAAGGGCGACTGGGCGCCCGAAGGCCTCAACGGCGAGGACGCGTGCTGCTTCAACTACGACGAGGCCGACGAGGCCCAGGAGCAGTACATCGCCGACCGCCTCAGGGAAGCGGCGGCCAATGCCGGCAAGCCCGGCGCCAAGTAGCCGGAGGTCCGCATCCCCATGCCTTCCGGCACCTTTGTTGCCATCGACTTTGAAACCAGCGGACGCCAGGCAAGCTCTGCCTGCGCGGCAGGGCTTGTCCGCATCCGCGAAGGCCGGCTGGAGGAGAGCTTCTACACCCTCATCCGGCCTCCCTCGTCCCGCATCCTCTTCACCTGGGTGCACGGGCTCACCTGGGACATGCTGAAGGACGCCCCGAGCTTTCCCGAAATCTGGCCCGAGATGGCCGCCTTCATCGAAGGCGCGGACGGCTTCGTGGCCCACAACGCCCCCTTCGACAGGAGCGTGCTCTACGGCTGCGCCGAGGCCTTCGGCTGCCAGGCGCCAGCCATCCCCTTCCACTGCACGCTGAAAGGATCGCGCAGGGCGCTGCCCCTGCAGTCCCGCGGCCTCGACTGCGTGTGCGGCTACTTCGGCATTGGGCTGGACCACCACCATGCCTTGAGCGATGCCAAGGCCTGCGCCGAGATCTTTCTGCGCCTCCAAAAGCTTGGCCTGCGCCCGGAAGACATGCGCCTCAACCCGCCGGGCAGGCCGAGGCCCAGGGCTCGGCTCCTCAAGGGGCCGGACGCGCCGGCGCGCTAGGGATACGCTGATTAATTCAGCATCGGCTCAACAACCCTTCGATAATTCAATGGGTTAGTTCGGCCTTGTCGCTGAAAGATGCCTTTAATCAGCGCTTCCCTAGCGTTCCGCAGCCGTCATCCGGCCTGCGCGGCCTTCCTGCAGCCTGCCGGAAGGGGCCGGAAAGGCCGCGGCATCCTGGTTCGGCGCGCTATCCGGCCAGCTTGAGGCCGGCGATGCCGAGCACGATGAGCACGAGCGAGCCCACGCGCAGGGGGCTTGCCGCGTCGCCGAAGAAGGCGATGCCGGCAAGGGCGGCCCCCACGGCGCCAAGGCCGGTCCAGACGGCGTAGGCCGTGCCGAGGGGAAGGCGCTTCATGGCAAAGGCCAGCAGGGCAACGCTGCCTGCCATGAAGAGCAGGGTCAGCACGGAAGGAAGCGGCCGGGTGAAGCCTTTGCTCAGCTTCATGGAAACGGCCCAGGCCGCTTCGAGCAGGCCTGCGGCGAAGAGGGCAGGCCAGGACCAGGAAGGGGACGGCATCATGTCTGCTCCGCTTGGTTTGCGCGGGGCCGTCCCCGCAGTGGCATGGCGCTGCGGAGGGTCGTCCCTCCGCTGAAGCAGTGCCGGCTTGCCACGGGTGCGCTGAGCGCATGCAGTCCCCTTGGCTGCGCGGCAACGTGCTGCATAAGGTTAGTGGCCAGGAGCGGGCGAACAGGCATTGCCTGGTTCGCCGGTCTTTTTCATTGCGGCGAAGATGCCACACGCGATTCTTTGGCATTGCTGGGCGACGTTCTCCCAGCTTTGCCAGTCTGATGATAAATGCTTATAGGTGCTTAAGTCTATGCCATCAAGATCGAAGGGATGTGGATTGGCAAGCTGGAGATAGAGTTGCTGCAGTGCGGACTGCCCATTCTTTTGAGGATAGAGATCGTCAAAACACATGAGTGCATCGAGCGTTGCCTTAAGACCTATATAATGAGACAATGCAGCAAAGTCCAAATAATCGCGTGTTGCATTACGCTTGAGAACAAGCGCCCCTTTGATTCGTAAAATTTCAGCCTCTGTAGGTACTTTAATTTTTTGTCCGTGAATATAAACATCTTGTGTCTCTAAAGGAGCGGTCCTGATAAGTTGTCGAACGCCAGTTTCTATACCATCAAGACTTCCAAGTATAAGCACAGGTCTTTTTATACGTGCAGTTTCCAAACCGGAAACAGATTCTAGTGTTTCTAAAATCAAATCAAATTTTTCACGCAAATTTGGAACGATATGGTCAGCATCATAAGAAGTTCTATGTGTTGCAAAAAGAGCTGATGCAGTTACATCTACGAGAATAGCATTGGTGATAAGACCTTGCAATCTTGACGCTGCGGAAAGAACATCATCCCAATTTATATCATTTGATTCCATCAACATATTCTAATTATGAACAATGCATGGTAAAGAAAACAGGCCAAAAATCATAGCGAATGCTGTTTTCATAAGAGTAGTGTTTACAAATATCAAGAATCTTTTGTTTTATAGAAGGATTAGCAAGAGCTGCATCTCTCAATTCAATCCAGTCGTTTCTGTTCCCTCTGCTTATTGTATCATCTATTGCTGGAAGTATACAATCTTGTGCGTCAATATGTCTGTGCTTCATTGAGTGTTGCATATAAAACCCATATAATAAATTGAAAATTTCAACGCAATCATATCTTTTTGGGGCCTTTCCTCTCCCTGACGAGGCCTGCCTGCGCAGACCGGAGGAAAGCAGAGAGGCCGGGCAGGGTGCTTGGCAAAGACGTCGCGCTGAGCGGAAGGAGGAACCGCCCTGCGGCGCTCAGGCCTGTTCCTCAACGCTCTGGGGCTGGCGTCTGCGCGTCAGCTCTATGGCCTCCTTGCCCGTCATGTGCTCGATGTCGAGGCAGAGCACGAGCATGCGGGCAAGCCCTTTCGCAAGCTCCCGCTGCAGCGCGTCTTCGTGGCCGGGATTGTAGCGCTCGCCGAGGAGGCGAGCCGCGGCCAGCCTTTCGGCCTCGTCCTCGACGATGCGGATGCGCCCGAAGGCAATGACGCTGCGATAGTACGTCGTGTAGGCTTTGCCGTGGACCTCGTCCTGATCGACGACGCAGAAGGAAGCGCGGTCATGCCTGCGGACGGCATCGACTTTGTGCCCGTCCGGGGCGCTGTGGAAATAGATCCTGCCCTCGGCATAGGCAAAGCTGAGCGGTACGGCATAGGGATAGTCGCCGTCGCCAAGCAGGGCGAACACGCCCGAGGTGGCCTTGGCGAGTATGCGCAGGCAGTCGTCGCGGGAAAGCTGCTGCCGCTTGCGGCGCATTGATCTGAAGTCTGGCATGGCAAGCCTCGGATGGTTTCGGTTCGCTGACGCAGGGCGGGCAAAGGCGTGCAGGGAAAGGACGCAGATCGCTTGTCCATGCGTCCTTTCCTCTCGCAGGTAGCACGGATCGCTTGGAAAGTCAGGAGGCGGCGAAGCCACAGGCCTGTCCCTGCAGCCGTACCGTGCACAGTCAGATATCTGGCAAAGGCGTGGCAGAAGAGTTCCGCGAGAACGTCAGGCACTCGCTCGCAGGCCCTTTTTGCGGGCAAGGCACGCTTCTTGCTTCAAGTCGAGTGCCGTTGGCTGTTCTTGCGCTCCGCCTGCTGCTCGGAGTGCAATGGCGCGCGGCCGGTTCTGCGGGAATCGTCCTGCAGATGGAGCGGCCCAGGGCAGGGGCCAGTACCAAGGGGGTGAACAGAAAGCGCGATGCGCAGAGAACAACAGAGCGGCCATGCAGGCCGGGTCGGCAGACTGTGCCGACAGAAAGGGTCATGGCAGGAAGAGGCCTGGCAGGAAGGGTGCTGGCGCAGGGGCGTGCTTCGCCTTGCACGGGGCCTGGTTCTGGTCTTGGCGCTGGTGGCAAGCCAGCTTCTGCCGGGGCTGGGCGGGACGTCATGCCTTGCCGGCATCCCGCAGGCTGGCGCGGTGCAGGACCGGGGACGTCTGGCCGAGGAGAAGATACGCTCGCTTCTGGGACCGGTCTTTGGAAACTCGCACGTCGTGGTGCAGGCCGCGCACGGCGAAGCCGGAACGCGAGTGTCGGTCGTCATCGACGCGGCCCGCCTGGGCGCATCAGCCATTTCGCCCAAGGCCCTGCAGGCCGAGCAGGAGCGGCTGGCAAGCCTCTGCGAGACCTGCGCAGGACTTGACCAGACAAGGGGGGACGGCGTCGAGGTCGCCTTCATGCCCTTTGCCAGCGACTGGCATGCGCTACCTGCAGCGATGGCCGCCTGCGCGCTGCTTATGGCAGGCGCCCTTGCCTATGCCGGGTGCAGGCGCAGAAAGCAGCCCCTTGAGTCAGCGCCCCGACAATTGACTGAGAGCCCGCAGGCTGCTCCGGCAGGCCGGACAGAGCGCTCCGGCGAAGGAGAGGGCAGGGAGAGTCCGGGACAGGCGGGAGAAAAGATCCAGGGATCCTGCCGTCTGCGTCAGGAGACTGACGTTGCATCGAAGTCTGGCGACAGAAATTTGACGTTGGCGCCTGGCGATGACAGTGGCAATGGCGATGGAGCCCTGCTTGCCTGTCTGCTTGCCAAAGAGAGCCCCCAGATGCGGGCCTTTGCGCTCACTCTGGCCGATCCGGCCTGCGCGGGCCAGATGCTTGCCGGCTGGCCAGAGGAGAGGCAGGTCGAGACCCTCGTGGAACTTGTGCACCTGGGAAGGGCCCGCCAGGCATCGGCTGCCCTCGTCGAAGCGGAACTGGCAGCGGAGTTTGCCGAGGCCGCAGGCCGGCCTGTGCGCTTTGCCGGCGTCCGCAAGGGCGAAGGCGGACCCGCCCAGGCAGCCGGCGTTCTTGCCCAGCTGGGGCAGGGGGCGCGTGAAGTGCTCATGGAGCGCATGGCAGGCCTGGATGCGGACAGTGCGCGTCTTGTGCGGGTCCTGCTGCAGGCGTAGGTGCTGAAAAGACGCAGGATTGACCCTGCTTGAGGCTTTTTTTGAAAAAAGTGAAAAAAAGGTGTTGACGTCAGGGGGCGCCAAGCGTAGAAGCCTCCCTCGCGCCAAC
>DFDR01000136.1 GCA_002369295.1 Desulfovibrionaceae bacterium UBA3823 | reverse complement strand
TAAGGAGTGTTGCCCATGGCGGGTCTCGTTCAGTATCCGCAGGCCGGATGCATAGTGGAGTATTTCGAGGCGAACGCCCCGCAGATAGGCGTGGTGACGGAAGAGAGCGGGGGCAAGCTCCGGCTCCTTTTGCCCAACCGCCGCGAGACCAAGCTCGCCTCGGCCCGCGTCCTGCCGTGGATGGGGCCCCTCCTTCCCGGCTTTGCCGGCATGTCCCGCGACGAGGCCGTCAAGGCCCTGCAGGCCGCTCAGGCCAGGCGCGACGAGGTGGCGCGCGCCGTCAGCGTGGAGGATCTCTGGGAGATGGCCCAGGGCGAGGTCTCGGCTGCGCCCGCGCGCTGGTTTGCCGAGCTCTTCGAGTCCGATCCCGGCCCTGACGAGGTGGCGGGCTACGCCCACGCCCTGCTTGGCGCCAAGACCCGCTTCCGCTTTGCGCCCCCCAATTTCGAGGTCTACACGGCCGAGCAGCAGGCCCAGCGCGAGGAGGAGCGCCGCAGGCAGAAGGAGCGCGAGGCCCTGCTCGCCGAGGGCGTGCCGTTCGTGCGCACCCTCTGGAACGTTTCCCAGCGCAAGTGCGCCCTCCCTGGGCCCGGCGAGGCCGGCTGGCCTGGCGCAGAGGTGGCGGCAAAGCTCGAGCGCCTGCTCTTCCAGCGCATGGCCGACCCCGAGAGCACGGAGGACGACGCCCTCTGGAAGATGCTCCTCAAGGGCGTGCCCGAGGTTCCGCACGTGCCCGTGCAGCTGCTCGAGGCCTGGGGCAAGGTGCCCTGCCACTACAACTTCTGGTTCGACCGCGCCGGCTACGTTCCCGGCGACGGCTGGTGGGCCAAGCTGAAGGACGAGGTCGATGCCTTCGTCGCGGCCTCCGGCGCGCTGGACTACCCTTGTCTGGATCTGCCCTTCGTCAGCATCGACGGGGAGACGACGAGGGACGTCGACGACGCCTTCTGGATAGCGGAGCGCCCGGACGGCGGCATGACCCTCTCCCTGGCTCTGGCCTGCCCCGGCGGTGCATGGCCCTTCGGCGGCCGCTTCGACAGGGCCGTCCTGCACCGCGGCACGAGCATCTACCTGCCCGAGGGCGACAGCCACATGATGCCCGAGTTCATCGGCACGGACGTCCTCTCCCTGGTTGCCGGCCAGAAGCGCCCGGCACTCGTCGTCACCCAGAACATTGCCCCCGACGGCGCTCCTGACGGGGAGTGCCGCATCGAGGGCCGCACGGTGGTGCTTGCCGCCAATCTGCGCTACGAAGCCTGCCAGCAGGTGCTCGACGGCACGGCGCCGCCGGACAGCCCGGCACTGCCCTACGAAGGCATGCTCCAGGTCGCGAAGCGCTTCGCCGAGGCAAGGCTCGCCTACCGCATCGCGCTCGGCGCCGTGGTGCTCGAGCGCAGCGAGCCCAAGATAGTGCTCTCCGGCGAGGGCGAGGACACGGTCGTAGACATGAAGCCGGGCGAAAATGCCAGAGACGCCCAGAACCTCGTGGCGGAGATGATGATTCTGGCCTCGGCGGCCTGCGCCAACTGGGCGCAGGCACGCGGCGTCCCCATGCTCTACCGCACCCAGGACGTGGCCCTGCCCAAGGAGTATGCCGGCGTCTGGAGCCGGCCCGAGGAGGTCTCCAAGATCATGCGCAGCCTCGTGCCCTCCATGCTGGACACCGAGCCCAGGCCCCACGCGGCCCTGGGGCTTCCCCGCTACGCGCCCATGACCTCGCCCCTGCGCCGCTACGCCGACCTCGTCAACGAGGCCCAGCTTCTTTCCCAGACCCTGGACGGCGCCCCCCGCTTCAGCCAGGCGGAGCTGCAGGAGCTGCTCCTCTCCCTGCGCATCACGCTGGACGGCGCCAGCCAGATCCAGCGCTTCCGCCCCCGCTACTGGAAGTGCCTCTACTTCCGCCAGCACGGCGACCGCGTCTGGTGGCCCGGCGTCGTCACCGAGGAGAACGATCTCTTCGTCAACGTGAACCTGCCTGCACAGGACATCTTCGTGCGCGGCAAGAGGCGCGTCTTCGACGAGCGCACCTGCCCTGGCATGCCCGTGGAGATCCGCATCGGCAAGGTCAACCCGCTCTACAACGAAATGCAGATTCTGGAAGCCTGCGCCGCGGAGGGCGCGGGCGAGGAGGAAGGACAATGCTGACCCTGCTGATAGCGGCAGCCGCCTATTTCATGGGAGCGGTTCCCTGGGGGCTGGTCATCGCCCGCTGCTTCTGCGGCATCGATCCGAGGACGGACGGCAGCCGCAATACGGGCGCCACCAACGTTTCCCGCCTCTGCGGCTTCGGCTGGGGCGTGGCCACCCTTGCCTGCGACCTGCTCAAGGGGGCGCTGCCCGTCTGGATCGCCCTGCAGGCCGGCCTCGGCACGGCAGGCGTCAGTGCGGTTGCCCTGTGCGCCGTGCTCGGCCACGTCTTCTCCTGCTTCCTCGGCTTCAAGGGCGGCAAGGCCGTTGCCACCAGCATCGGCGTCTTCCTGCCCCTCGCCTTCGTGCCCCTGCTCATCGCAGGCCTTGCCTGCCTTCTGGTCATCTGGCGTACCCGCTTCGTGTCTGCCGGCTCCCTTACCCTCGTCGCCGCCCTGCCCCTCCTGCTCTGCGCCTTCGGCCTCTTCAGGTGGCTTCCGCTCTCCCTCGCCGTGCTGGCCCTCGTGGCCTGGCGCCACAGGGAGAACATCGCCCGCCTGCGCGCCGGCACCGAGAAGCCCTTCCTCAAGAAGGACCAGCATCCCGAAGCCTAGGCTCTTCTACTGCATCCTGAAGGAGATACCATCCCATGTCCCATGACTTTCCTGCCTACAGAGGCGAAATGGAATACTGCTGCCTTGGCTGCGGCAAACGCTATCCGGGCGACAGCCTGCTCTACACCTGTCCCGAATGCGGGGACGTCCTGCTGCTGGAGAATACGCGCTTCGGCGAGCTGAAAGAGCACGGCGGCGCCTACTGGCGCGAGCTCTTCGACAGGCGCGCCTCGACCCGCTCCAACGCCCTCAGGGGCGTGTTCCGCTACTACGAGCTGCTGGCTCCCATCCTGGACGAGGAGGACATCTGCTACCTCGGCGAGGGCATCACGCCCGTCATCGAGGCCGCTCCCGCCCTCAGCGCCAAGGTGGGCGTGCCCTTCGCCTACAAGAACGACGGCCAAAACCCCAGCGCCTCCTTCAAGGACCGCGGCATGGCCTGCGCCTTCAGCTACCTGAAGTGGCTCTGCCGCCGCCAGCAATGGGACGAAGTGCTCACTGTCTGCGCCTCCACGGGCGACACCTCGGCTGCCGCCGCCCTCTACGCCTCCTACATCGGCGCCCCCCTCAAGAGCGTCGTGCTCCTGCCCCACGGCAAGGTCACCCCGCAGCAGCTCTCCCAGCCCCTCGGCTCCGGCGCCACGGTGCTGGAACTGCCTGGCGTCTTCGACGACTGCATGAAGGTCGTGGAGATTCTCGCCGAAAAGTACCGCGTGGCCCTGCTCAACTCCAAGAATGCCTGGCGCATCCTGGGCCAGGAGTCCTTCGCCTACGAGGTCGCCCAGTGGTACGGCTGGGACGTGTCGAAACTGTGCATCTTCGTGCCCGTGGGCAATGCCGGCAACATCACAGCCATCATGTCCGGCTTCCTCAAGATGCACGAGCTCGGCATCGTCGAGGCTCTGCCGCGCATCTTCGGCGTCCAGAGCGAGCATGCCGACCCTGTCTACCGCTACTACAGCGCGCCCGAGGGCAGCCGCGAGTGGAAGCCCGTCCAGGTCCAGCCGAGCGTCGCCCAGGCGGCCATGATCGGCAATCCCGTCTCCTTCCCGCGCGTCAGGGCCCTGGCCTCCCGCTTCGTCAAGGCTGCCGGCGAGAAGGCCTTCCAGGTCGTGCAGGTGAAGGAGCAGCAGATCATGGACGCCATGATCCAGGCCAACCGCCACGGCCACATCGCCTGCACCCAGGGCGGCGAGTGCCTGGCCGGCCTCATGAACGCCAGGGATCTCGGCCTCGTCGGCGCCGGCGAGCACGCCGTGCTCGACTCCACGGCCCACGCCCTCAAGTTCTCCGGCTTCCAGAGCATGTACTTCGAGAACGCCTTCCCGCCCGCCTACGGCATCACGCCCGATACGGCGCTTGCCAACAGGCCTGAGCTCCTCCTCCCCGAGGAGGCGAGGCAGGGCAAGGACGTCATGGAGTTTGCCCGTGAAGGCGCCAAGGCCGTCGTGGCGCGCCTCGGCCTCGTCGAGAAGTAGCCGAGCCCCTTTTTTTGAACGCCGGCCCCCCGCTCTGTCTGCAGGCAGAGCGGGGGGCCTTTTTGCGCTTGAGATCGGCCGGCGCCGTGTCAGCGGAAGAGCCTGACGGCGCAATGCTTCTTGTGGAAGGCAATGCCGTAGGCGCGGCGCTGCTTCATGCCGGCGGGCAGGCCGTCGAGATATCTGAACTTCGCTATCTGGCCGAGCGCCTCCTGGACGCCGGAGTCCAGAGCCTCTTCCGATTCGGCGTACTTGAATTCAAGCACAAGGCCGCGCCGGCCGACAGGATCGGCAACGACAAGGTCAGGCCGGCCGTCGCCGCTTTCACGGTTGCTGGTCACCTCAAGCGAGGTGCCGACAAACAGTACTCGCTCATCGGCAAGTACAGCCTGACCGGCGTGACGGCCGCCATGGGCGACTCCGGCATCATCGCCCCCCGGGGGGGACTGACGCCTCTGCTGGGTGGCGCGCTGCCCGGGGCTTCGCGAGGCAACCGCGGCTACGCCTTGCTGCAGGGCACCGAGCTGCACAAGCTCGACCGCGACTGGGGCGACGGCTTCTGGGCCGGCCTCGTTGGCCAGTTCGACCTCACCAGCGCCCTGAGGCTCGGCGTTGAAGGCTCCTTCGGCTCCGTCTACATGGGCGAGATCAAGGACTATCAGGGCTTCGGCGACCGTGGTCGCACCCTGCAGATGAAACGCCAGGGCTGGTACGCCGGTGCCCGCCTCGACTACCACGCCGACTGGGGCGTTCCCGGCTTCATCGCCTGGTACGGCTCCGGCGACGACGACAATCCCTACAACGGCTCCGAGCGCTTGCCCCAGTTCAACACGCCCTGGGCCGTCAGCTCCCTCGGCTTCGGCGATCCGGGCTTCGACGAGCAGACCTGGAAGCTGCTCGGGCATAACCCCGGCGGCTCGGCAGGCTTCATCGCCCAGATCGACAAGATATCCTTCATCTCTGACTTGACGCACCTCATCCGCGTGGGCCTCTACCTTGGTACCAACAGTTGCGATATGCCGAAGCGCATCGGCATGAACTGGCCGTCGCCTGCCACCGACGGTCCCATGGGCTACCTGACCACCACGGACAATGCCTGGGAAGTCAACCTCGTCAATACATGGAAGATCGACGACAACCTCACCTTCCAGCTCGAGGGCGCCTACGTCAGGCTGAATCTCGACAGCGACACCTGGCAGGGCCGCCAGGACGCCATCTACAAGGACAACTACCGCGTGTCCTGCATGTTCAAGTACAGCTTCTAGCCCTCTCCTTCCACCTGCCTCTCCGGCATCCTTTCTCGATGCGCCCGCTAGGCTTTGATCCCGGCGGGCGCGCCGGCATCCGGGCACAGGGCAGGGAAGGGGGGCGGTCCGGCCGGCTACTGCCGCAGGCCGGGCTGGCCTTGGCCAATCCAGGCGAGCCAGCGCCCAAGGCCATCGAGCAGGAAGCGGTCAAGCCGCCGCGTCGCCTCGTTGAACAGCTCCTGGGGCACGCCCCATAGGGCTTCGGCGATGGAGCCGGCTATTGCGCCTTGCGTGTCCGCGTCGCCGCGCAGGAGTATGGCGGACCTCACGGCCTCTTCGAAGCTTGAGGTCTCAAGGGCGCAGATGATGGCCTGCGGGACCGAGCCCTGGCAGGTCACGTCGAAGCCCGTATTGCCTATCTCGTCCAGGCTCTTGTCCAGCTCGTAGCCGTAGGTGCGCTGGAGATGGCGGCGGATTTCCTTCTGGCTCTGCCCCTGGCGGGCGAGGAAGATGGCAGCTGCCACGCTGCAGGCGCCCTTGACGCCTTCGGGATGGTTGTGGGTCGCCTCGGCCGAGGCCCTGGCCATGCGCTCCGTCTCCTCCAGCGAGCCGCAGCTCCAGCCCACGGGCGAGACGCGCATGGCCGAACCGTTGCCGAAGCTGCCAAGGGGGCTCAAGTCCTCGCTGGCGAGCCACTTCTTGAAGCGCCCGCCGTAGCCGGCATGGGGGTAGCGGCGTCCGAACTCCTTGAAGCGCAGGGCGCAGGCTTCGCGCATCCTGTCCGGATCGCCGCCGGCGTCCATGAGGGCCTGGCTCACGGCAATGCTCATGACCGTGTCGTCGGTGAAGCGGGAAGCGACGCTGAACAGGGGAAAGTCGAGGGGATCGATGCCTTCCCGGTGGGGATGGTGCTCGAACCTGCTTCCTGCCATGTCGCCGATAATCGCGCCTATCATGGGAACCTCCTTGCGATGCTTGGGTGATGGTGTCCGCCCGGGGGCAGACGCCGCGACCGGGACTGGCCCCATAAGAGCACGTCGGCCTTCCGAGCGGTGGAAGGCGGCAGAGCCGGAAAAAGCCGAAGACGGCGGGTGCCGTCTCAGGCCCTGCGGCCGGCAAGCCACTGCCGCCAGCGCTGGAGACAGCCGCGCAGATGCTCGTCAAGCCGAGCTTCCGCCTGGTTCTTCAAATCCTCAGGCACGCCCCACAGGGCTTCGGCTATGGATTCGGCAATGGCACCCTGCGTGTCCGCATCGTCGCGCAGGAGTATGGCGGCCCGGACGGCTTCTTCGGCGCTTGCCGTCTCAAGGGCGCAGATAATGGCCTGCGGAACCGAGCCCTGGCATGTGGAGTCGAAGCCCGTATTGCCATGTCGCGGAGGCGACGCTCCATGTCGTAGCCGTAGGCGCGCTGGATATGGTCGCGGATTTCCTCCGCCCGCTTTCCCTTGCGGACCAGGAAGATGGCTGCCGCTACGCTGCAGGCGCCCTTGATCCCCTCGGGATGGCTGCGGGAAGGCAGGGCCGAGGCCCTGGCCATGCACTCCGTCTCCTCCAGCGTCTCGAAGCTCCAGCCCACGGGCGAGACGCGCATGGCCGAGCCGTTGCCGAAGCTTGCGAAGGGCCTGGCCTCTCTGTTGCAGGCCCATTCCCAAAAGCGCCTGCCGTAGCCGGCGCGGGGGTACTTGCGGGCGAATTCCTTGAACCGCCGGCAGCAGGCCTCCTGCATGCGCTCCGGATCGCCACTGCTCTCCATGAGCGCCTCGCACACGGCAAAGGAGAGCACCGTGTCGTCCGTGAAGCTGGTGCGTTCGGCAAAGAGGGGGAAGTCGAGGGGATCGAGGCCTGGCTGATGGGGGTGGTTTTCAAACCGGCAGCCTGCCATGTCGCCGATGATGGCGCCTATCATGGGAACCTCCTTCGCAAGAGGCGCTATGCCTGCTTCAGCCCCAGCATCTCCCGCCAGCGGGCAAGGGTGGTGTCGAGGCGCAGATAGTTGGGATCAAGTTCAAGCGGAGCGGCCGTGGCCAGGGCTTCCTTGAGATCCTGCAGGGAGCTTGTGCGGGGCAGTCCGGGCACGTCCTGCAGGGGGCAGAGGTCGAAGTCGCCTGATGGCTGCATGACCATGACGGGCAGGCCCTTGACCGCGGCCTCGAGGGCCACGGTGGTGGAGTTGGAGGCCCAGACGAGGGGGCAGGAGGCCAGCGCCTCGGCCACGGGCACGGTCGAGAAGGCGAAGCGCTCCGCCCTTTCGCCCAGAAGCTCGCGCAGGCGCGCCTCCACGGGCAGGTAGGGATGCGGCTTCACCGTGACGTCGAAGTCCGCAAGCAGGCCCTGCTCCTCGGCTTCGGCAAGCAGCTGCAGATGGGCCTCGGTCTCGTCCTTGAAGAAGCTGGTCACCACCAGCAGATGGCGGGGCCGGCCATCGATCTTCGCCTTCTCCTGGCCTGCCAGGTAGAGGTAGCGCAGGGCCTCGATCTGACCGAGGCGCCGCTCCGGAACGCCGGCGGCCCGCCACTGGGAGCAGGCGCTCTCGCCGTTGCCGGCAACGCGGTCGGGCTGGAAGGGCAGGGTCTCCGGATCCGTCCAGGTTCGCGGATCGTCGAAGTAGCGGAAGTCCGTGGGCCGTATGGTGGAGTGCTGGGCGCCGAGCACCGGGCCTGCCCGGCGCTCGTGCACGGCGTGGGTGAGCATGCGCTCCCAGGGGCAGTTTTCCAGGGGGAAGGTCCACCAGCGCTGGGGACCTGCCTGGGCGACGTAGTTTTCGATGCCCTTCTGCTGGAGCACGCGCTCAAGGCAGCGCCAGCCACGGAAGGACTCGGCAAAGTCGGGACCGAGCAGGGGCCAGAGGTCGAGTTCGGATCCTGCCAGCCGGAAGCGACTGCGCGCTTCCCGCTGGGCCCGGAGGCTTGCCAGGGCGAGGCGGGCGTAGCGCAACCAGCCCTGCAGGATGTCGCTGGCCGAGAGGAACTCCTCCAGGTAGTTGAAGGAGACGCCGCTTTGGCGGGTGCGCCGAAAGCCGTCAATCCACTGTCGGCACTGGGCAAGCGAGCCCTGGGGCGAGGGGAAGTGCACAAAGAGCCAGCGCACGGCGGGAGGCTTTCCTGCACCGGCCTCCTCTGCCAGCGCGTCGTGCAGGGACTCCCAGTAGCGGGAGCGGAAGACGCCCTCGCCGGCCAGCTTCGCGTCGATGTTGGGAAAGTAGGTGGCTATGGTTCCCGTGGGCTGGCCAGACGGGGGAAGCGTGACGGGCCCTTTGAGGTGCCGGCGCACCTTCCACAGCCACCAGCCGAAGCGGGCAAGGGTGCGCAGGGGGGCTGGCGTCTTCTCGTAGGCCTTGCGGAGCCGGCTCTTGCCGGCGCTGGCGTCAGCTTCCTCATGGGCTTTGAAGGGCCAGCCGCGGCGGCGGCACATGGCTGCCAGGGCCTGGTTGGCAGGTCCTGCGAGCCCGCGCGTTTCCAGTGCCGTGCAGCCGCGCTCGAGCATGACGAGCTCCGCGGCGCGCAGGCGGTAGACCTCGTAAAGGACGGGCGTCACCTTGGGATGGCGCTCGTAGAGCAGGGAGCACCACCACATCGACAGGGAGGAGCCCTGCTTCAGGACGTCGCAGAGACGAAGCCGCCCTGCCTGCGCCTTGCCGAGCTCAAAGACGAGGGCCGCGTGCTCGGCGCGGATCTGGAGCAGGCGGGAGGCGGTTTCCCGGGGAATGGAAATCTGGCCGTCCTGGACGCTCCAGGCATCGAAGGAGGCCTGCAGGGCGCCGTCCAGCGCGCTGTCGTGGGCAGGGCCGGCGCTGCCGGCAAAAAGCTGCATGAGCATGGCTCGACTCCTCTGCAATGGCAGGACCTAGAAGAGAGCTTGGATGGCCTCGGCGTAGGGCGCCTTGAGCAGGCCCCTGTCGGTGATGATGCCGGCGATGAGCTCTGCCGGCGTGACGTCGAAGGCGAAGTTGTAGACAGGCACGCCATCCGGGGTGATCTGCGCTGCGCCAATGGTCGTGACTTCCAGGGGCGTGCGCTCTTCGATCGGGATGGAGGCGCCCGTGGGCGTTGCGGGATCAATGGTGGAGACGGGGGCTGCCACGTAGAAGGGGATGCCGAAATGCCTGGCCAGCAGCGCCACGCCAAAGGTGCCTATTTTGTTGGCCGTGTCGCCGTTGGCCGCGATGCGGTCTGCGCCGACCACCACGCACTGGACGAGGCCTTTGCTCATGAGCAGGGCGCAGGCGTTGTCGCAGGCCACCGTCACCGGGATGCCGTCCTTGGCGAGCTCCCAGGCGGTGAGCCGGGCGCCCTGCAGGAAGGGGCGGGTCTCGTCGGCGATGACCTTGATGCCCTTGTAGCGCTCGAAGGCTGCCCTGACGACGCCGAGGGCAGTGCCGTAGCCGGCCGTGGCGAGGGCGCCGGCGTTGCAGTGGGTCAGGATGGTGTCGTTGTCGTGCACGCAGGGCAGGCCGAAGCGCCCTATGGCCTTGCAGGAGGCGATGTCCTCCTGCTGGAGGCGCCTGGCTTCGGCGATGAAGCAGGCGAGCAGATCCGCATAGCCGAGGCCGGCATTGGCCTTCCAGAGCGCCTCCATGCGGTCCACGGCCCAGGCCAGATTGACGGCCGTGGGGCGGGCTTGGCGTATGGCTGCCATCTTCTTCGGCAGGCTTGTCTGCCAGTCCCTGCCGTGCGTCTCGGCGAGGGCCACGGCGCAGCCAAAGGCTGCGGAAACGCCGATGGCGGGCGCGCCGCGCACGACCATGGTCTGCAGGGCGTAGACGACGTCGGCGGTGGTCCGGCACAGGAAGCGCTCCTCCACGCCCGGCAGCTTGCGCTGGTCGAGCAGGTCGAGGACGGCGTCTTGTTCGTTGAAGCGGATATGATCTTCCATGGTATCTCCGGCCGAGAGGGCTGTGCAAGAGGGTTTTGGATGGCGGGACAATACCCGAGAGCCATCCGGGGCGCAATTGAGGGCCGTGCGAGGGGATGACGCCTCCGCAAGCAACCGCGCGCATTTGCAGGCTTTTTTTGAAGCAGGCCCCTGCCTACGTCTAGATTTACGTTCAGCAAACAGGTATATGCATAGTTCCTGTCGTTTTGGAGTCGGCCGGGAGGGTCCCGGGCCGCGCTCCAGATGTCACCTTGGACACGGCCGTGCCGGCCTGCGAACTGCTCCCGGCGCCGGCTTTGGGAGCGTGCGGTATGCCTGATCTGGCGAACACGGACAAGCCCCTGCGCATCGGGCTTGCTGGCTTGGGAACTGTCGGCGGCGGCCTTGTGGAGCTGCTGGAGAAGAATGCAACGCTTATCCGCCGCCGCACCGGCCGGAACATCGAGCTCGTCTGCGTCCTGGTGCGCAACCTCAACAAGCCGCGCAGCGTGGAGCTGCCTGACGGCTGCCTTGTGACGGCTAATCCGGCCGACCTCGTGGACAATCCCGACATCGACGTCGTGGTGGAGCTCATGGGCGGCATCGACGCTGCCCGGAGCCTCATCGAGGGAGCGCTCAGGAACGGCAAGCACGTCGTGACCGCCAACAAGGCCCTGCTGGCCGAAGAGGGCATCGACCTGCTCAAGCTCGCCAAGGAGAAGAACCGCATCCTGCGCTACGAGGCAGCCGTTGCCGGCGCCGTGCCCATCATCGAGGCGCTGCGCGTGCCCCTGGCCGGCCAGCGCCTCCTCTCCGTGCAGGGCATCCTGAACGGCACGAGCAACTACATCCTCTCCGAAATGTCCACCAGCGGCCTCGACTTCGATACGGCCCTGAAGCAGGCCCAGGAACTCGGCTACGCCGAGGCGGATCCTACGCTCGACATCGACGGCCAGGACGCGGCCCACAAGCTTACCCTCCTCATCCGCCTCGCCTTCGGCGTCAACTACCCCTACACGGTGCTGCCGGTGCAGGGCATACGCGGCATGGACGCCCGCGACATCGCCATGGCCCGGGAATTCGGCTACCGCATCAAGCTCTTGGCCGAAGTCAAGCGCGTCAACCTCGACGAAGGCGACGATGGCCCCATCCGCCTGGCTGCCGGCGTCTACCCCGTGCTCGTGCACCACACCTATCTGCTGGCGCGCGTGGGCGGCGTGTACAACGCCGTCCGGGTGGAGAGCGAGTCAGCAGGCTCCCTCTTCTTCCACGGCCGCGGCGCCGGCTCCCTGCCCACGGCGAGCGTGGTGCTGGGCGACCTGCTGGCCGTCGCCAGGGATGCGCGCCCCAACAACACCGGCTTTGCCGATGAGAATATTCCCCGCGCCTCCATCGTTCCGCCCGACGAGTGCCTCACCAAGTATTACGTGCGCGTCATGGTGCCGGACACGCCCGGCGTGCTGCGCGACCTGGCCGGCTGCATGGCCCGCGAGGGCATCAGCATGGAGCAGGTCATCCAGCGCTCCAACGATGGCGGGCACATCGTGCCGCTCGTCTTCATGACCCACGAGGCCTCCAGCCTAGCCATGAAGACCGCCCTCCAGCACGCCATGGACACGGGCCTGCTGCACAAGCCGGCCGTGTGCTACCGCGTGCTCTGATCCCAGCGTGAGGCTCAAGCCTGCCCCTGCGGCCGCTGCCGGAAGGCAGACTTTCCGAAGAGCCAAGGACTGTTCCGAATGCCCGAATACCTTAACGTGCAGACCCATTCCCGCGTGGAGATGGTGGACGTCACCACCGCCCTCGGCAACGTGCTCTCCTCCAACGTCCCCAAAGGCTGGATCGACGGCTTCCTCGTCGTCTACAGCCCCCACACCACCTGCGGCGTGACCATCAACGAGGGCTGGGATCCCGACGTGAAGCGGGACATGATGGACCTCTTCAGCAAGTACATCCCCAAGGACGGCGGCTTCAGGCACGCCGAAGGCAATGCGGACGCCCACATCAAGACCTCCATCTACGGCGCCTCCGTGATGGTGCCCGTGGCGGCCGGCCGCCTCGACCTTGGCCAGTGGCAGTCCGTCTACCTCTGCGAGTCCGACGGACCGAGAATCCGGAAGCTGCGCATCAGCTTCATCAAGGCGGAATAGCCGGCGCCGGGAGGCCTTTCGCCCCCGTGCAAAGGGACAGCGCCCCCATGATCGTGCACGTGGACATGGACGCCTTTTTCGCGTCCGTCGAGCAGATGGACAACCCCGCGCTGCGGGGGCGTCCTGTCATGGTCGGCGGGGGCGAGCGGGGCGTGGTCGCCACGGCCTCCTACGAGGCGCGGCGCTTCGGCGTCCATTCGGCCATGCCGGCAGTTCAGGCGCGCCGCCTCTGTCCCGAAGGCATCTTCGTGCGCCCTCGCTTCGAGCGCTACAAGGAACTCTCCGGCAGGATCATGGAGGTGCTGCAGGCCCACTCGCCCCTGGTGGAGCAGGCCAGCATCGACGAGGCCTACCTTGATGCGGAAGGGCTTGAGCGCCTCTATGGCAGCCTCGCAGGCCTCGTGTGCTCGCTGCGCTGCGCCATCCGGAGCGCGACGGGCGGGCTTACCTGCTCCGTCGGAGCGGCGCCGGTCAAGTTCCTTGCCAAGATCTGCTCCGACGTCAACAAGCCTGACGGCGTGTTCATCCTGGAGCCTGGGGATGTGGATGCCTTCCTCGCGTCGCTTCCGGTGCGCAAGATACCCGGCGTGGGGCCCAGAATGGCGGAGGCGCTCGGCAAGTTTGGCATACGCGTTGCCTCGGACATGCGCCGCTACAGCCCGGACTTCTTCCGGACCCGCTTTGGCCGGCCTGGCCTCGTGCTGCTCGAACGCGCCATGGGCCGGGACGAGCGGAGCGTGGAGCCGGTGCGCGAGGCCAAGTCCGAAAGCGCCGAGGAGACGCTTGCCAGGGATACCCGCGACCTCGAGCTGCTCCGGCGCATCCTGCTGGCGCATGCCGAGAAGGTCGGTCGCAGGCTGCGCGGGCGTAAGCTGCAGGGCCGCACCGTGACGCTGAAGATCAAGTACGCCGACTTCACCCAGATTACGCGCTCGAAGACGCTGGAGGCGCCCGTTGCCTCCACGCAGGGCATTTACGGCGCGGCCAGAGAGCTGCTGGAAGCCGTTTCGCTGAAAAAGGCGGTGCGCCTCATTGGCGTCGGCGTCTCCAACTTCGGGGCGCCCCGCGAGCGGCTGACGCTGCTTTCGCTCCTCAATGGCGGCAGGTCCCCCGAACTGGAGAACGAAAAGCGCAGGATGAAGCTCGACCGCACCCTCGACGCGCTCAGGGAGCGCTTCGGCGAAGCGGCAGTTGCCAGAGGCGCGCTGGCGATCCAGTCCCGCGATGGTCTGGAGCAGGGACAGCGGCGGCGCCATGGCAAGGATCCGGAGCCTTCGGCCCAGATGCCCGATGCTGGCAATTTGCGGGGATAGTGGTAGGCTACCCACCGGAACAGGGAGGACATCCCTACGGAACAGGGAGGACGTCCCATTTCGCCCTTTTCGAACCAGCGTACCGCGCCGCGCCCCTTGCCGCGCGCGGCTCCCTCCCCGGAGACGACAGCACCATGTATTCCGTGAAAGCTCATGTCCTGGAACTGACGGCCCTGCTCTGCGCCCACGGCATCGAGGACGTCGTTGTCTGCGCAGGTTCCCGCAGCGCTCCGCTGGCCCATACTTTTGCCAGCTGTCCCCGGCTTCGCTGCACGGCCATGGTGGACGAGCGCAGCGCGGCCTTCACGGCGCTCGGCATGTGCGCGGCCCTGAAGCGCCCCTGCGCCGTCTGCTGCACTTCCGGTTCGGCCCTGCTCGACATGGCGCCCGCCGTTGCCGAAGCCTACTACCAGCGTCTGCCCCTGCTCGTGATCTCCGCCGACCGGCCCGAGGCCTGGATAGGCCAGATGGACGGCCAGACCATGGTGCAGCCGGGTGCCTTTCAGAATTTTGTCCGCAGGCAGGTCAGCCTGCCTGAGCCTAGGGACGCCGAAAGCCTCTGGCACGTCAACCGCCTCGTCAACGAGGCCCTGCTGGAGCTGCGACATGCAGGGTCAGGGCCGGTGCACATCAATGTGCCCCTTGCCGAGCCCCTGTACGACTTCAGCGCCGAATCCCTGCCTGAAGCGCGCGTCATCCGCAGGGAGCAAAGCCGGAAGTTCGAGCTTTCCCCTGGCATGCGGGAGGAGTGGCAAAGCGCCAGGCGACCGCTGATCATCGTCGGCCAGGAGCTGGCGGACCTGGGTCTCGAGGCGCCGCTGAAGGCTCTCATGGCCAAGGGCTGCATGGTCTTTGCCGAGCATCTGGCCAACCTTGGCGCCATCGAGGGCGAACAGGGCTTTTCCGGCCTTTTCGACCTCGTGCTGGCAAGCCCCGCCGAAAGCCTGCCGGAAGCGCTTCGGCCCGACTTCGTCGCCACCGTGGGCGGCCACATCGTGAGCAAGCGCCTCAAGCAGTACCTTCGCGCCCATCCGCCGGCAGTCCACTGGCACGTCTCGCCGGACGGTGCCTGCCCAGACCTCTTCCAGTGCCTCACAAGGGCCGTGGAGGCCTGGGGCCGCGAGCTGCTGGAAGGCCTGGCTGCCGAGCCATGCCATGCCGATCCCGCCTTTGCCGAGGCTTGGATTGCGCGCAACGGGCGCGTGGCTGCCATGGCCCGGGACTTCGATCCCGAGCCCTTTGCGGACGCCACGGTCATGCAGTGCTTTCTGGCCTCGATGCCGGAAGGCTCCGCCCTGGCGCTCGGCAACTCCTCGCCGGTGCGCAACGCCCAGTACTTCCCCCTGCCGAAGGATGTCGAGGTGAGCTGCAACCGGGGCATCAACGGCATCGACGGCAGTCTCTCCGCTGCCTGCGGCTACGCGCAGGCAAGCGGCCGGCCCACCTTCTGCTGCATCGGGGACTTGAGCTTCTTCTATGACCAGAACGCCCTCTGGCGCAGGGAAATTCCCGCCAATCTGCGCATCCTGCTCTTCAACAACGGCGGCGGCGGGATCTTCCATTTCATTCCTGGCCCTGAGAAGTCGGAGCACAGGGACGCCTTCATCGCTGGCGCAAGCGCGCTTAGCGCTGAGCATCTGGCCAAGGCCCTCGGCATGGCCTACCGCAGGGCGGGCTCCTTCGAGGAGTTGCGGGCCGCGCTTCTGCCCTTTTGCACGGCAAAGCCTTCTTCAGGTCCCATGCTGCTCGAAGCCACGACCAGCCTTGAGGCCAGCGCCCAGGCGTCTCGGCGCATGCTCGCAGAGGCTGTGAAGAGCATTTCTGGGTAAGGATTATATCTGTAGATAGGATTGAGAACTAATCCTCAACTTGTGAAACTATATGCTTGCAAAGCTATATTTAGTATTTCTATTTCTATTTTGTTCAAGCGTAGCATCTGCCACCGTTGGAGAACAATGGATTGCTGGAGCTCTTGATGTAGGTAGCTTTCCAGTAGAAGAAGATTCAAAACACTATAAAAATAATCAAAATATAGATGTTGAATGGAATAAAGTTCCAAAGATCAGAAATATTAAGCAATTATATGCATACATGCATAAATGCACAACGCGGATAATGACATCTATTCCTATTGTTTGTATCGATGGTTTCAATCCAAAAATAGGGGATAGTATTAATGCAACGTCTGTTTATTGGATAAATTTGACTGTTGTATACGAAAAAACAATGGAAAAAGATTTATTTGTAATTTGATATACCGTTCTGGTGCACGTATTGCTCATGCTTATTTAACGGGCGATAGATCGGGTCTCACCAAAGAAGAATTATTAACCTATAAAAAGCAATACAAATAGTAAACAAGATTAAATCAATGAATGTAAGCAAATTAGAAAAACTTTTGCGCATTCATGATAAAATTACTGGAATCTGTGATTATTATACTGAAAAATTTCCTCCATATCCTACAGTGCCACATTTTACAACTGCACTTGGTGTGTTTATAGACCATAAAGCGAATTGTCAAGGATATTCAGATTCCTTTTATATGCTCGGAACAATGGCGGGATTCAATGTTGGATATCTTCATGGTATTGCTGGTGGTGGTAAACATATATGGAATACAATAGATATTGATGACAAAACATACTGTATGGATGTAACATGGGATGATAAAAATATTCGTCTCTATGATAAACGATATTCATATTATGTTTATTTTATTGCCCCACGCGAAATTATGAAAATGACGCATTCGTGGGATAAAAATTATGAAGTGAAAGATATTGAAGATGATATCGATGATAATTATTTTTATGCTACTTTAGAACATTATGACACAAATCGAAAATATTTTGGTTCAGAAGAAGATAGTGCTGAAGCAGGACTTACTGAGCTCGCTGATGGCATAGCGAATGAACGCTGGCAACTTTGGTATGTAATGGTCCCCTATGATAAATATTATTGTAATGTTAAAAATTCTATTAAATATTTAAACAATGAACTTAATAAGGCTAAGTATAAATGCTCATATTATATGAATGTATCTTGTAATCCAAAGCGAAAGTATATGTTTTATACAGTATTTGTTCGATAGATAAAATTATTTAATTAATTTAATATTTATATATTAGTGTAAAAATTAGTGTAATTTTCAATCTGTTTTTTAAAACGGTACGTAGGAGGATTTATGCTCAGGTTTGTTGTTTTAGCATTTGTTTTTATTTTTTCATCTTGCATAAATGTAAGCGCAGAACAGTTAATACGAGTAAATAATATGACTGGGAGAGAAATTTGTGAATTTTATATAAGCGCTCATAATGAAGAAGATTGGGGAGATGATGCTTTTGAGTCACTCGATAGATGTGTCCGCCATAACGAGTATGCCGATGTAACATGGAACGATACATGGACTGATACAAGTTATGATATACGTGTTGTTTTCAGAAATGGAAATAGTTTTGAGGTAGAAGATATAAGGCCTAATGTGACAAGTAACGGTAGAACTCAGTTTACTATTTGGCCTCCTAATGAATAGTAACGTTTTTTTGGGAAATATATTATTTAGAAAACATTTCTTAAATCACTGAAATATAGATAAAAAACAGCAAAATTAGCATATCGGCGAAGAGTATCCTGTTTTACGTTGGCGCATTATCTCCTCGAAAAGCCTAACAACAATGACACTGTTGGGCTTATCGAAGATTTTTTTAGAAAAACTTGAATTTAACTTGGCCTCTATAACTATTTTTTGCTAGCGTATAGCCGTATTTTATGATAAATTTTTGGATAGTTTTGTTATTTTTTGAGTAGTTTTAGGACTTGTTATAGAATTCTATCAATTTGTATTGACGTAGATTATGTCCCTGTTTGTGGACAGCCTCACGTTCCGAATGGGAGATGCCGTATCCGCTCACCCCTGTGAATAGCCAGGTCTGATCCCGCCCATTAAGCCCCAGCCTGGTACTGGTCGTACGCCGCGCGTATTGCCTTTGTTTGAATCCACCGGATGCGCGGCCGCCTGTTCTCCTTTACAGCTGACAGAGCTTCGACGAGTTCGTCGAAGAGCGAACGATCGTGCAGCAGACACGTCTGTCTCAGGGAGAGTCCGCGCTCAATGAGGCGATCGCCCTTGTCGGTTGTCGTGCCTATGCTCGCGCGCCTGCGCATGACCGGGTGCCGATGGGCCCTCTCGGCGATGTTGTTTGTCGGCTCGATGTAGCCGCGCCGGAGGCAGGCCGTCAAAGCGTCCATTTCCGAGGCTATGCGCCTGCAGAACACGCCCGCATCGTTGTCCATGCCCATATGCTTTGAGACGCACCGCAGGCGCTCGCAGGCTCCCGCGGGACGGCGCCGGAGCCGCAAGGCGGTCTTTCTGCTTCCGGCCCGCAGGATCGTCTTCAGGCTGGCCGGTACAGGACGGGCATCGTCTAGGCCTTCCTGAAGAGCGCCATGTATTCTTGGTTGCCCTTGGGGCCCTTGATGGCCGCTGGCAGCACGCCGAGGCTCTCCAGCGCAAGCTCCTGCGCGCAGAAGCCGAGAATCTTGTCCACGGCGCGCTGGCGGGCGGCTTCACTTCTGACCACGCCCTTGACGGTTTCGCCGGGGCCGAGCTCGAACTGCGGCTTGATGAGCACGGCAGCCAGCCCCCCGCCCTTGAGCCAGGCCATGCAGGGAGGAAGGATGAGCGTGAGCGAGATGAAGGAGACGTCGGCCACGACGAGATCCACCTCTTCGGGGATGAGCGAAGGGGCCGCGGCCCTGATGTTGACGCCCTCTAGATTGACGACACGGGGGTCGGCCTTGAGCTTTTCGTGCAGCTGGTTGTGGCCGACGTCCACGGCGTAGACTTTGGCGGCGCCATGCTGGAGCAGGCAGTCCGTGAAGCCGCCCGTGGAGGCGCCGGCATCGAGGCAGACCCAGTTCTGGACGTCGAGATGGAAGGCGTCCATGATGGTGAGCAGCTTGTAGGCGCCGCGGCTGACGTACTGCTCCCTGGCGGAGAGCTGGAAGCGGGTGCCGGCCGGGTAGATGTGGCCCGGCTTGTCGACGGCAACGGGCAGTGCCTGGCTTCCTTCGGGAACGGCCACCTGCACCTCGCCGGCCATGATAAGCCGCTTGGCCTGCTCGCGGCTTTCGGTCAGGCCCTGTTCGAAGACGAGCTGATCGGCCCTGGATTTGAGGACTTTTGCGCACATGCGGGGCAGCATAGCCCTGCGCCTGCGGGAAGGCAACACGCCGGACCTGGTCCTTGCCGGAAGATGCCGTTTTTTCCGGAGATAATTCGAGCGCCACTTGAATTTTAGCCTTGCCAAGCCGAGACGTTTGGGGTAGAAAGACCGCCTTTAGGGACAATGAACGATCGTCGCAGGCTCGTGTTCCTGTGGCCAGCTCCATGCCGTCCCAAACCACGCGAGGTTACCATGAAAAAAGACATCCAGCCCAAGGTGTACAAAGCGACCATCACCTGCGCTTGCGGCCATTCCGAACAGGTGCTCTCCACGAAGGGCGAGCAGGTGCACGTTGAAGTCTGCTCCGCTTGCCATCCCTTCTTCACCGGCAAGCAGCGCTTCCTCGACACCGCCGGCCGCATCGACCGCTTCCGCAAGAAGTACGCCAAATTTGAAAAGCAGAAGTAGTTTCCTGTATGCATTGCTCGCCTTTCTGACGGCCGACCGCCCGCTTGTCGGCGGCCAGGCCGTCATGGAAGGGGTCATGATGAGAAACGGCCAGTCCTACGGGCTGGCTGTGCGTCTGAAGGGAGAGATCGTCGCCGAAAGGCGCACGTGGTACTCCTTTCTGCCCGAAGCCATCCGCACCCGGCCCTTCGTCCGGGGCGTTCCAGTCCTCGTTGAGACGCTGGTCAACGGCGTCAAGTCCCTGAACCGCTCGGCAGAGCTGCAGGGCGAGGCGGAAGGCGCCCCCATGGAGGGCTGGCATCTTGCGCTCACGCTCCTTGTCTCCCTGCTCTTTGCGGTGCTGCTTTTTCTGGTGATTCCGCACGGCATGAGCTGGCTCATGCAGCAGGCGGGCCTGGGTGGCGACGTCAACGGCGTCTCCTTCCAGCTCTGGGACGGACTCTTCAAGATGCTTATCCTCGTTGCCTACATCTGGGGCATAGGGCGCATTCCGGAGATCCGCCGCGTCTTCCAGTACCACGGGGCGGAGCACAAGACCATCAGGGCCTTCGAAACGGGCCTGCCCGTCGATGCCGCGCTGGCAGCCATGCAAAGCAGGCTCCATCCCCGATGCGGAACGACGTTCATTCTTTTTGTCATCTGCATTTCCATCCTGCTGCATGCCGTCCTCGTGCCGCTCTTCCTTGGCTGGTACATGCCTGAGAGCGCTTGGCTTAAGCATGCGTACACGCTCCTGCTCAAGTTCGCCCTGATCATTCCGGTGGCGTCCCTGGCCTACGAGCTGATACGCTTTGCCGGCAAGGTGAAGGACGGCTGGCTGGCGACTGTGCTGCGCGCGCCGGGGATGGCGCTGCAGCTGCTGACGACGGCCGAACCCGACAGGGAAGAGCTGGAAGTGGCAGTTGTGGCGCTGAAGGAAGCTCTGGGCGCCGGCTCCGAGTTCGAGGTGAACGCAGTCCCCTACCGGCTGCAGTAGCAGGCCCCACTGGAGATATTCCCATGTTCGCCAAACTCGAAGGCCTTGAGAAGAAATACATGGAGCTGGAGCAGCAGCTGTCCCAGCCCGGCATATACAACGACCAGGAGCAGTTCAAGAAGCTCTCCAAAGCCCATGCCGACCTGAAGGACGTGGTGGATCTCTTCCGCCAGTACCGTTCGGTCAAGGAGCAGATCGAGGAGAACAAGCAGCTGCTCCACGAGGACGATTCCGAGATCAAGGCCCTGGCCCAAGAGGAAATCAAGAACCTCGAAGCCAGGCTTCCCGAGATTGAGCACCAGCTCAAGGTGCTGCTCATTCCCAAAGATCCGCTCGACGAAAAGAATACCATCCTTGAAATCCGCGCCGGCACGGGCGGCGAGGAAGCGGCCCTCTTTGCGGCCGACCTCTTCCGCATGTACTGCCGCTATGCGGAACTCAAGCACTGGAAGGTGGAGATCATGAGCGAGTCGCCGACCGAGGCCGGTGGCTACAAGGAAGTCATCCTGCTCATCTCGGGCGACAAGGTCTACAGCCACCTCAAGTTCGAAGCCGGCGCCCACCGCGTCCAGCGCGTGCCCGCCACCGAGGCGCAGGGACGCATCCATACCTCCGCGGCCACGGTGGCCGTCATGCCCGAGGCCGAGGACGTGGACATCGACATCAGACCCGAGGACCTCAAGATCGACGTCTACCGCGCCTCCGGCGCCGGTGGCCAGCACGTCAACAAGACCGAGTCCGCCGTGCGCATCACGCACATTCCCTCCGGCCTCGTGGTGACCTGCCAGGACGAGCGGAGCCAGCACAAGAACAAGGCCCGCGCCATGAAGGTGCTGGCCTCCCGCCTCCTCGCCCTCGAAACGGAAAAGCAGAACAGCGAGCTTGCGGCCGACCGTCGCTCGCAGGTGGGCTCAGGCGACCGTTCTGAACGCATCCGCACCTACAACTTCCCGCAGGGGCGCTGCACGGACCACCGCATCAACCTGACCCTCTATTCCCTGGACAGGATCATGCAGGGTGAAATCGATCCCCTGCTCGAAGCCCTGTCGCAGGCCGCCCAGGCCGAAGCCCTCAAGGCCGAGGCGAGTGGCGAATAGCCGGCCAGACAGCATTTTTCGAGCCGAGGTGGCCTTCCGGACTTCCGGGAGGCCACCTCGTCGCTTCAGGGCCGGTGCCGGTCCTCTGTCCTCTGGCAAAGCAAAGCGGCGCCCCTTCCGGCCGGAAGGGGCGCCGCGCTTGCGTCAGCGAGGGGAGAGCCTGCCTACTGCAGGGGCGAGACGTGCTCCGGCATCTCGTCGTGGGAGGACGGGGGCAGATCGACGATGCGGCCTTGCAGCCACACGTAGGCGTCGATTTCGTCGCCTTCCTTGGGCTCGTAGTCCTTGAGCACGGTCTTGGGCGCGTAGAGGGCCAGATGCATGGCTTCGCGACTCTCGAAGGGGAAGTGCAGGTAGAGAAGCTTCACCGGCATCTTCTCCAGCATGCAGTCCTCGACCTGGGCGACAGTCGCGCGCATCTGGTACTCGCAGAAGGACTGGCCCGGCATGATGAGGTGCTTGCCGGAGAGAGGTATCTTCAGCGGCGGCACGTCGAGGCGGCTCTTGCCAGGATTCTGCTGGAGCCAGGATTCGGCGTGGACTTCGTAGGCCGAGCCCTGCGTGATGGTGAGTTCGTCCAGCAGGGCCTTGCGCAGGGAGAGGGCAAGGCCGGCAAGCAGGATGGTCTGGGTTACTCCGGGCGTGAGGTCGTCGTGGTCGCGCTCCATCATGGGGTCGTAGAACCACAGGGGCTTGCGGCCCTCCTCCATGGTGCAGCCAACGTTGCCGCCTATGCCGGCCTGCCAGGGATGCAGTTCGGCAACGGTCATGTCGTTGGGCAGTCCCTCGAGCAGGGGGCAGGCGTCCACGGGGCGCATCTTTTCGCCCTCGGGGCCGGACATGGTCACGGAGGCCCTGACCGGGGAGTCCTGGGGCCAGGCCATGACGACGAAGTCGTCGTTCTTGACCTTCCACTGCCAAACGGGCCTGGTGCCGCCCTCGTGGAGGACGGTGCCTACGACCTGGGGCATGAGCTGCTGCGGATTGCCTCCGAGCAGCACGCTCCACTGGATCCCCAGGCCTTCAAAATGCTGGCGGTTTGCGCCCTCCAGCATGGCCCTGGCTTCTTCAGGCGTGGGCTTGCGGCTGGCTTCGACGCCGTCTTGTGCGCTGGCTGAGGCGATGTCCACGTTCTTGTTGTCGGCCATCTGAGTCTCCTTTGGTTAGCGGCGGGAATCGCCGCGTCCGCGTCCGCGTCCGCCGCGACGGTCGCCCCTGTCGCCTCTGTCGCCGCGATCGCCTCTGTCGCCCCTGTCGCCCCTGTCGCCACGCGGCCTCGAGGCCGGGCGGGCGGTTTCGTCGGGAGACCAGGCATGGCCCTGCTCTTCGAGCAGAACGGCCTTGCGGCTGGCGCGGATGCGGTCGCCGTTGATCTCGATGACCTTGACGGTCATCTCCTCGCCAAGGCGCGCCACGTCTTCGACCTTGTCAACGCGCTTGACGTCGAGCTGGGAGACGTGGACCAGGGCCTCCACGTTGGGCAGCACTTCGACGATGGCGCCGATCTCGAGGATCTTGCGGACCTTGGCGGTGTAGTTCTTGCCGAGGTCGGGGCGCTGGTCGTAGTACTTGAGCATTTCCGTGGTCTGGGCCAGCGCTTCGGCGGTGGGGGCGAAGATGGAGATCTTGCCGGAGTCGTCGATGTCTACGGCAGAGCCGGTGGCCGTGGTGATGGCCTTGATGTTCTTGCCGCCGGGACCGATGATCAGTCGGATGATGTCGGGATTGACGTAGATCTCGGCGTGCTGGGGCGCGTACTGGGAGAGCTCTGCGCGGGGGCCGGCGAGGACCTTGGCCATTTCGCCGAGGATGTGCAGGCGTCCTTCGTGGGCCTGGCGCATGGCGGCGCGCATGATGTCGGTGGAGAGGCCTTCGACCTTGATGTCCATCTGGATGCCGGTGACGCCTTCGGCGGTGCCGGCAACCTTGAAGTCCATGTCGCCCATGGCGTCTTCGTCGCCGAGGATGTCGGTGAGGACGACGAATTGGTCGCCTTCCTTGATGAGGCCCATGGCAACGCCGGCCACAGGGGCGCTGATCGGCACGCCCGCGTCCATGAGGGAGAGGCAGCCGCCGCACACGGCGGCCATGGAGGAGGAGCCGTTGGACTCGAGGGTCTCGGAGACCACGCGGATGGTGAAGGGGAAGCTGTCCTGCGCGGGCAGCACTGGGCGCAGGGACTTCTCGGCCAGGGCGCCGTGGCCGATTTCGCGGCGGGAGAGGCGCACGGGCTTCACTTCGCCCACGCAGAAGGGCGCGAAGTTGTAGTGCAGCATGAACTGCTTGGTGACGTCGCCGTTGAGGGAGTCAACGCGCTGCTCGTCAGTGGAGGAGCCGAGCGTGCACACGGCGAGGGACTTGGTCTCGCCGCGGCGGAAGATGGCGGAGCCGTGGGTGCGGGGCAGCACGCCGACCTGGATCTGGATGGGGCGTACGGTCTTCGTGTCGCGCCCGTCGATGCGCAGGCCTTCGGCCACGATGCGGGCGCGCACGACCTTCTTCTCGAGGGCAGAAATCATGTCGCCCACTGCGGAAAGCGCTTCGGGCTTCTCGGCCCAGGCGGGATCGGCAGCGAGCGTCTGCATGACCTTGTCCTTGACTGCCTTGCGGGCCGCCTTGCGCTCCATCTTGTCCTGAACCTGCATGGCCTCCTTGAGGCCGCAGGCTTCGCAGAGCTCGGCAACGCGGGCGCCCAGGACAGGATCGTCCTCGCGGGGCGTGAAGGCCATCTTTTCCTTGCCGGCCTGGGCGCGCAGGGTCTCCTGGGCCTCCAGCAGGGGCATGACCTGGCCGCGGGCCCAGTCGAGGGCGTCGATGATGTCGTCTTCGGGGACGAAGCGCGCCTCGCCTTCCACCATGGTCAGGGCGGTCTTGCTGGCAGCGAAGACGATGTCGAGGTCGCTCTGCCTGCGCTCGCTGTGGGTGGGGTTGAGGATGAACTGGCCGTTGACGCGCCCGACGCGGCCGCCGACGACGGGTCCGTCGAAGGGCAGGCTCGACATGTGCAGGGCGGCCGAGGCGCCGGTCATGGCGAGGATGTCGGGATCGTTTTCCTGATCGGCGGAGAGCACCGTGGCCAGCACCTGGACGTCCTGCATGAGCCCCTTGGGGAAGAGCGGACGGATGGGGCGGTCGATGAGGCGGGAAACCAGGGTTTCGTGCTCCGAGGGGCGGCCGATTTCGCGACGGAAGAAGCTGCCGGGGATGCGCCCGGCGGCGTACATGCGCTCCGCATATTCGACGGTCAGGGGGAAGAAGCCCCTGTCGATCTCAAGCTCGACGGAGCAGACGGTGACGAGCACCACGGTGCCGCCGCACTGCACCCACACGGCGCCGTCGGCCTGGTTGGCAACGCGGCCGGTTTCGAAGACGAAGTCCTTGCCGCCGACGCTGGCGGTCACCCGGACGGGGTTGAAGATGTCCTTGAGCATGGTTCTCCTTTGCCGAAGGGGATTCCGGGCAAGCTCGGCAGCCGCCTGCCGGGTTTGCCCGGATACCCCTTCACGGCATGTCTTGGGGTGGGGAAAAGCGCGAGGAGGGGCCCTGCAAGGCCCCTCCCCGTCTGGAATATGCAGCCTACTTGCGCAGGCCGAGCTTCTCAATCAGCGCGCGGTAGCGCTGGATGTCTTTCTGCTTGAGGTAGTTGAGGATGTTGCGACGCTGGCCAACGAGCTTGAGCAGGCCGGTGCGGGAGTGGAAGTCCTTCTTGTGCACCTTGAAGTGCTCGGTGAGGCCTTCGATGCGGGCGGTGAGCAGGGCAACCTGCACTTCAGGGGAGCCGGTGTCGCCTTCGTGTCTGGCGTGCAGGTCGATGACAGTCTTCTTCGAAACGGAATCCATTGCCACAGCAGTACTCCTTGAAAGGGATTAGGTTAGGGTTGCTTCCAAAGCCCCCTGGCGACCTTCACGAGGCGGCTTCCGGCCTCCTCGGCATCGTCCATCCGGCCTATGGCGGCTTCCCTGCCGTCCTCCGTGAGGAAGCAGAGGCCGTCGTTGGCCTGAACGGCGCCGAGCAGGAATGGCGGGCAGGCAACGGGCCAGCCGTCGCGCATTCTACGGGCCTGGGCTTTCGAAAGCGCAATCCTGGGCCAGCCGGGCAGGGCGTCGCCGATGGGGCGGACATGGCCTGGCAGGGTTTCGGGATGCGCCTTCAGCGCCTCGAAGCCGGCCGCTTCGGACAGGCCGAAGGGGTGGCTGTACTCCCGGACCAGTTCGGTCAGCACCGCGCCACACTGCAATCGCGTCCCCAAGCTGTGGGCGAGGGACCGAATGTAGGTGCCGGAGCTGCACGTGACCCGGAACGAAACGGACGGAAGATCCACCGAGATGGCTTCCACCCGGGAAATTTCAACGCGCTTGACCTTCTGGGGGACCTCCAGGCCCTTGCGGGCGAGGCGGTAGAGGGGCTGGCCGTTGTGCTTGGCCGCGGAGTAGGGCGGTACTTCCTGCATGCTGGAGCCCAGCCATGCATCGAGCGCTTCCCTGACGTCCGCCTCCGTGACGCCGTCCCAGCCGGCCTTCGCGGTCTCCGCGCCCTCGGCGTCCCAGGTGTCGGTTTCCCGTCCCAGTTCCAAGGTGCCGCGGTAGATCTTGAAGCCGCCCTGCAACAGATAGTCCGAAAGCTTCGTCGCCTGGCCCAGCAGTACAAGGAGCACGCCCGACGCCATGGGGTCGAGGGTTCCTGCGTGGCCTATCTTCTTCTGCCCCATGGCTTTGAGCACATTGAGGCAGCGTCTGGAGGTCGGGCCGGAGGGCTTGTCGAGGACAAGCACGCCGTCCTGCTGGGGGAGCCGCACAAAGGGGGTGTCTGCTTTTTCAGTCATACGCGGAGGAGAATAATAGATGAAGCGACCTGATAAGTCAAAGAAATATTGGGCATTTCGGGGCGGTGCGGGATCTATTCTGCCTTGGGGGCAAAGGCATGTCGCCGCAGGGCCTCCAGCACCTCGCCGGCAGCCTCGGCAAGGGGCATGCGCAGGGTGCCGCCGGCTGCCTTGACGTGTCCGCCGCCGCCGAAGGAGGCGGCCGCCGCGTTGACGTCGACCCCTGCGCTGGAGCGCAGGCTCACGCGCGTGGCGCCGGGTTCCTGCTCGCGCAGAAGGCAGGCCGCCTGCACGCCCTTGAGGTCGCGCATGCGGTCCGCCAGCCCTTCCATGTCCTCGGTGGTCGTGCCGGTCTCCTGCAGGTCCTTCAGGGTGCAGGCGCACATGGCGACCCGGCCGTTCTCCTTGAGTTCGACCCTGCCGAGGAGCCGGCTCCAGAGGCGGAAGCGGCCTATGGTTTCGTTCTTGTCCAGGGCTTCGCGGATCTGGTAGATGTCCGCGCCCGCCAAGGCCAGTCTCGAGGCGAGCGCAAAGACGGCGGGCGTGGCGTTGTCGTGGCGGAAGCCGCCGGTGTCGGTGACGATGCCGAGGGCGAGGGCCTGGGCCAGTTCCCTGTCTAGGGGAACGCCGGCCGCGTAGATCACGGAAGCGAGCACCTGCGCGGTGGCGCAGGCTTCTGGCTTGACCAGGGAGCAGACGTCGCCCATGCCCTGGCCAACGTGGTGGTCGATGTTGATGCAGGGGAGATCCGGCGCAAGGGCGCTGAGCTCTTCGCCGAGGCGGGAGGGGGTTCCGCAGTCGAGGGCGAGCAGGCAGCCGGCCTTGAAGGGCAGGCGGTGGATGCGCTCGACGGGGATGGAAGGCAGGGGCAGAAAGCCGAGGTAGGCGGGCACGCCCGTGGGCGCGAAGAGGGCGAACTGCTTGCCGAGGGCCTTGAGGAGCAGTCCTGCGGCAGCCAGGGAGGAGAGGGCGTCGCCGTCGAGGCGGGCGTGGGCCGCCACGACGAAGCGGTCGTGGGCCTTGATCGCCTCGGCGCACGCGGCTGCCTCGCCGCGCCAGACCAGAGGGAAGGCAAGGGCGTCGAGGGCGTGTTCCTGAACTTGCGCGGTGTCTGTCACGGTGTCCTCCGGAATGCGTCCGCTGGATGCGGCCGGCCTAGATGGGCAGGATCTCGAGGCTCGAGTCCACGACCTCCTCCTTGGCAACGGCCTCCATCATGAGCAGGCACTTGTCCATCTTGGTGCGCAGGTGGCGCTCGGAGTTGGAGAGGGAGACCACGGCGAGCCTGAGGCTCGTCAGGCTGTCCTCGGTGCCGTCCTCGGCGATGGCGACGTTGAAGCGGGCGCGCGTCTTCTGCTTGAGGGAATTGGCGACCCGGCGCTTGGCCTTGAGGTTGTCGTTGCCGTCCAGGGCAATGTCGACGGTGAGAAGAGCGATGAACATGGAAGTCGAAAAGGCGGCGGAAGGGAGGAAAAGCCCTTCCGCCGCCCGCAGAATGCCTGCTGCTAGAGGGTGGCGGCTTCCTGGACCGTGTCGAAGGCCTCGATGATGTCGCCGACCTTGACGTCGTTGAAGTTCTCGATGCCTATGCCGCATTCGTTGCCGTGCAGCACTTCCTTGGCATCGTCCTTGAACCGCTTCAGGGAGCCGATGCGGCCGGTGTGCACCACGACGCCGTCGCGCAGGAGGCGCACGCCTGCGTTGCGGACGATCTTGCCGTCCGCGACGAAGGCGCCGGCGATGGTGCCGACCTTGGGCAGAGTGAAGGTCTGGCGCACCTCGGCCTGGCCAAGGTAGACCTCCTTCTCGACCGGAGCGAGGAGACCGGCCATGGCGTTCTTCACGTCGTCCACGAGCTTGTAGATGATGTCGTAGAAGCGGATGTCCACGTTTTCGTGGGCAGCCTTGTTCTTGATCGTGGCCGTGGGACGGATGTTGAAGCCGATGATGATGGCCTTGGACGCCGAGGCGAGCAGGATGTCCGACTCGGAGATGGCGCCCGTGCCGGCGTGCACCACGTTGACGTTGACCTTGTCCGTGCTGGCCTTCTTGAGCGACTCCTGCACGGCCTCGAGGGTTCCCTGCACATCGGCCTTGAGGACCAGGTTGAGGGTCTTCTGCTCGTCGTCCGCCGAGGAGGCGAGGAATGTCTCGAGGGTGATCTTGGACTGGCTTGCGAGATCGCTTTCGCGCTGCTTCACGGCACGGGCGTCGGCGATGCGGCGGGCCACCTTTTCGTCGGCGACGGCGTTGAACTCCTCGCCGGCTTCGGGAACGCCGGTGAAGCCCTGCACCTCGACGGGGATGGAGGGGCCGGCCTCCTTGACCTTCTTGCCCTGGTCGTTGAGCAGGGCGCGCACGCGGCCGGAGAAGGTGCCGCACACGAAGTTGTCGCCCTGGCGGAGGGTGCCCTCCTGGACGAGGACGGTGGCCACGGGGCCGCGGCCCTTGTCGAGCTTGGCTTCGATGATATGGCCCTTGGCCGGCTTGTTGGGATTGGCCTTGAGCTCCATGATCTCCGACTGCAGGGCGAGCAGCTCAAGCAGGTCGTCCAGGCCTTCCTTGGTCTTGGCGGAGACCTTCTGCACGATGGTGTCGCCGCCCCAGTCCTCGGGCAGGAGCCCGAGCTCGGAGAGCTCGCGCAGGACGCGGTCGGGATCGGCGCCGGGCTTGTCGATCTTGTTCACGGCCACGATGATCGGCACGTTGGCCGCGCGGGCGTGGTTCACGGCTTCGCGGGTCTGCTCCATGACGCCGTCGTCGGCCGCCACGACCAGGATGACAAGGTCGGTGATCTGGGCGCCACGGGCGCGCATGGCGGTGAAGGCCT
>DFDR01000254.1:4507-6829 GCA_002369295.1 Desulfovibrionaceae bacterium UBA3823 | reverse complement strand
CTGCCATGCCCTAAGTTTTGCCCGACAAATCAAGACCCCGCCCCCTGCCGGCCATGAACGGCGGCAGGCGCGGCAGAGACGACGGAGGAACCATGAGCGCAATCCCCGAGGCCCTGAAAAACTGGGACTGGGACAAGCTGCAGGAAAAGCGCGCCAAGCAGCCCGGCTACACGCCCCCGCCCCGCGGCGCGGGCGACGACAACGACAGCGCAGGGAGATCCGAGAGCGGCCGCAGGCGCGGCTTCGGGGGAGGCGGAGGCGGCGGCTTCACCCCGCCAGGATTCAAGGTCCCCGAGTTCAAGCTTCCCGGCGGACGGGGGCTTGCCATTGCCCTTGCCGTCATCTGCCTGCTCTGGCTTGCCTCCGGCATCTACATCGTCAACCCCGACGAGGAAGGCGTGGTGCTCACCTTCGGCAAGTACAGCCGCAGCACCGGCCCCGGCCCCCACTACGCCCTGCCCGTGCCCATCGAAAGCGTCTACAAGCCCAAGGTCACCCAGGTCATGCGCAGCGAGATAGGCTACCGCAACGTGGGCCAGTCGACCACCTTCCAGCAGGGGCGCGTGCGCACCATGCCGCAGGAGGCCTCCATGCTGACGGGCGACGAGAACGTGGTCAACGTGCAGTTCTCGGTGCAGTACAAGATCAAGGACGCCGTGCAGTACCTCTTCAACGTGGCCGGCCCCACGGAGCTCGTGCACAACGCGGCCGAGGCGGCCATGCGCGAAGTCATAGGCAACAACCTCATCGACTCCGCCATCACCGACGGCAAGCTGAAGATCCAGAACGACGCGACCCAGCTGCTCCAGAAGATCCTCGACCGCTACGGCGCGGGCATCCAGGTGCTGGCCGTCCAGCTCCAGGACGTGCATCCGCCGCAGGAAGTCATCGAGGCCTTCAAGGACGTGGCCAGCGCCCGCGAAGACAAGAGCCGCATCATCAACGAGGCCGAAGCCTACCGCAACGCCCTGCTCCCGGCAGCCCGAGGCCAGGCTTCCGCCATACGCAACAACGCCGAGGCCTACTCCGCCACCCGCGTGCAGAACGCCGAAGGCGAAGCCGCCCGCTTCGACGCCCTGCGCCAGCAGTACGAAAAGGCGCCCAAGGTCACGGGCGACCGCCTCTACTACGAAACCATGGAGGGCATACTCGAAAAGGCCGGCGAGAAGGTGCTCATGGACGGCGCGGCCGCCCAGCGCGCCCTGCCCTACCTGCCCCTGCCAACGCTTGCCAGGCCCGCAGCTCCCCAGGCCAAGGAGGCCTCGAAGTGAACAAGACGCCCTTCTTCCTGCTGGCCCTCCTCGCCTGCCTTCTGCTCCTCACCCAGGCCGTCTTCACCGTCCACCAGACCGAGTCGGCCATCGTCCTCCAGCTGGGCGATCCCAAGAACGAGGTCTACGGGCCAGGCCTGCACTTCAAGATTCCCTTCATCCAGAAGGCCGTCTTCTTCGACGCGCGCGTGCTCGACTACGAAGCCAGCTCCCGCGAGGCCTTCACCGTGGACAAGAAGGCCATCGTGCTCGACAACTACGCCCGCTGGCGCATCACCGACCCTCTCCAGTTCTACCGCACCATGCGCAGCCTGAACGGCGCCCAGGCCCGCCTCGACGACGTGGTCTACTCCCAGCTGCGCGCCATGGTCGGCGGCTACACGCTCTCCGAGGTGGTCTCCACCCAGCGCGCGGCCATCATGACCGAGGTCACCAAGAAGGTGAAGGAAATCATGAAGGGCTTCGGCGTCGAGGTCATCGACGTGCGCATCAAGCGCACGGACCTGCCGCCCGAAAACCTGCGCGCCATCTTCGGCCGCATGCGCGCCGAGCGCGAGCGCCAGGCCAAGCAGTACCGCTCCGAGGGCGACGAGGAATCGACGCGCATCCGCTCCGACGCCGACCGCCAGAAGGCCATCATCCTGGCCGAGGCGGCCCGCGACGGCCAGGTCATCCGCGGCGACGCGGACGCCAAGGCGGCGGCCACCTATGCGTCTGCCTACGGCAAGAACCCCGAGTTCTACGCCTTCCAGCGCTGGCTCGAGGCCATGAAGACCTCCTTCAGCAAGAACAGCAAGATGGTGCTCTCGAGCCCCGCGCCGCTGATCGAGCGCCAGAAGTAGGAGCCTGCCATGGCAAGACGTCTCCCCGCGGCCCTGCTTCCCGCCTGCCTGCTGGCAGGCCTCCTGACCCTTCCTGGCTGCATGTCGGGCGGCACCACGGCCATGCCGACGGCAGAGCCGCAGGGCGCTCCCGGCGCCCCGCAGGCTGCGCCGGCGCCGGCACCTGCCGGCAGCGTGCACCAGCCAGCGCAGCTCCCTGCGCTTGAGAG
>DFDR01000254.1:0-4397 GCA_002369295.1 Desulfovibrionaceae bacterium UBA3823 | reverse complement strand
CCCGGCACGGCGGCGAAGCTTCGCCCCTACTGGGAGGACCTGCGCCAGCGCCTGGCGAGGGACGGCGTCTCGGGCCCCAGGGTCGATGCCCTGCTGGCCACGCTTGGCGAGCGCACGCAGTCGCCCATGGGCCGCAAGATGAAGCAGCTCTACACCTCCAAGTTCCTGCCCAAGCCCAAGCCCTCGGAAGTGCCCACCTACTACAAGGGCGTGCTCACCGACGCCAACGCCCAGAAGTGCCGGGACTACCTGGCGGCCAACAGGAGCGCCTTCGACCGGGCGCAGGCCGCCTACGGGGTGCCCTGCGAGATCGCCGTCTCCCTGCTCTTCGTGGAGACGCGGCTTGGCGCCGTGCTTGGCGACGTCAAGGAGAACGCCTTCCAGACCCTCGCCAGCATGGCCGAGAGCCGGCGCTTCGAGGACATCCCCGAATGGACCGCCAGGATGCCGGGCTGCGAAGCCCAGCGCGCCTGGTTCGACGAGACCATGCCCAAGCGCGCCGACTGGGCCTACAACGAGACCAGGGCGCTCGTGAAGTACATGCTCAAGAGCGGCCTTGCGCCCGACCGCTTCCCGGGCTCCATCTACGGGGCCATAGGCCTGTGCCAGTTCATGCCCTCCAACATCGAGACCTACGGCGCCGACGGCTCGGACGACGGGGTCATCGACCTCTTCGACATCAGGGACGCGACCATGAGCCTCTCCCGCTATCTGGCCAGGCACGGCTGGAAGCCAGGCATATCCCGCGCCCAGCAGCACAAGTGCCTCATGGCCTACAACCACGCCGCCATCTACGCCAACACCATCCTGGCGCTCAGCGACATGGTCAAGGGCGAGCCCTCGCCCGAGAAGCCTGCCGCCAAGCCAGCAGCCAAGGCGGCGCCTGCGCGGGCCAAGCAGCCAGGGCAGGCAGGGAAGCCAGGGCAGGCAGGGAAGCCCAAGGCCGGCAAGGCCAAGCTCATCTGATCCGCCATGCCAGCGCTCTTCCAGCATCCGGCCCTGGCCGGCATCCTGCCAGTCCAGGCAGGCGGCCGCATCAGCCCGCTCGACGAGGCGAGGCTATCCCAGGCGAGGGCTCGTCTCGACAGCCTCGCCAAGCCGCAGGGCAGCCTCGGGCGCCTCGAAGAGATAGCCATGCGTCTGGCCTGCCTGAGCCACCCCTGCGAGGTCGCGCCTGCCGTAATCTTCACCTGCGCGGCCGACCACGGCGTGGCCGACGAGGGCGTCTCCCCCTTCCCGCAGAGCGTCACCCGGGCCATGGTGGAAAACTTCCTCCAGGGCGGGGCCGCCATCAACGCCCTCACTGGCGCGGCCGGCATGGATCTGGCCATCGTCGATGCCGGCTGCCGGGGCGGGCCCTTTGCCGACCCCAGGGTGATCAATCTGCGCCTTGGCGACGGCACGGCCAATCTGGCCGCGGGGCCTGCCATGGACGCCGAGACCTGCCTCAAGGGTCTGGCCTCTGGCTGCCGGCTTGCCTGCGACTGGATAGCCAGGGGCTGGCGCTGCCTTGGCATAGGCGAGATGGGCATAGCCAACACCACGCCTGCCACGGCCCTCTACTGCCAGCTGCTGGGCCTCTCCCCCAGCGAGGCCGCAGGGCCCGGCACGGGAGCGGATCCCGCCATGGTCGCGCACAAGGCCGAGGTCGTGGCCCGCGCCCTTGCGGTCAACCGGGACAGGCTCTCGGCCAGGACGCCGGACGGGCTGCCCGATCCCATAGCTGCCCTGGCCTGCCTCGGCGGCTTCGAGATAGCCGTCATGGCCGGCATCGTCCTCGGCGCAGCCAGCCTCCAGGCGCCTGTGCTCATCGACGGCTTCATTGCCTCGGCAGCCTACGCCTGCGCGGTGCTGGCGGCCCCCGCCTGCGCCGACTTCGCCTTCGTGGCCCACGCCTCGGCAGAGCCCGGCCACCAGCCGGCCATGGCGCGCCTGGCGCGGCTGACCCCGCACCCGGCCTGGGGACGCCCCCTGCTCCACCTTGGCATGCGCCTTGGCGAAGGCACGGGCGCAGCCATGGCCTATCCCCTGCTCAAGGGAGCCTGCGCCGCGTACACGCAGATGGCGTCCCTTGCCGACGTCGCAGCCGGCCCTTCTGCCAGCCCTTCTGCCTAAGGAGACGATGTCCCCCATGCCCATGCCCACGCCCCTAGCCACGCCTGCAGCCAGCCCCGCAGCTACCCCTGTGCTCGAGCTCGAGCAGGTCTCGAAGGTCTTCCGCGTCCGCGGGGCGGGCCGCGGCGAGCGCGTCGAACTCAAGGCCGTCTCGGACATCAGCTTCGCCGTCTCGCGGGGCGAGTGCCTCGGCCTTGTCGGCGAGTCCGGCTGCGGCAAGTCCACCCTGGGGCGACTGAGCTGCGGACTCCTGCAGCCGACAGCCGGCAGCGTCCGCTTCGACGGCGAGATTCTTCCGCCGGCAGGCCCGGATTCGCCCGTGGCAGGCCGTCTGCAGATGGTCTTTCAGGATCCCTGGTCCTCGCTCAACCCGCGCGTGCGGGCCGGCGACTCCGTGGCCGAGGGCCTGGAGGCCGCCTGCTGGCAGAAGCGCTTTCCCGGCGCTCTGGCAGAGAAGAGCATAGCCAGCCGCGTGGCGGAGATGTTCGAGACTGTAGGCCTTGCCGGCATGGAGCGGCGCTACCCCCACGAATTCTCCGGCGGCCAGCGCCAGCGCATCGCCCTGGCCAGAGCCCTTGTCACCTCGCCGGATCTCGTCGTCTGCGACGAACCGGTCTCGGCGCTCGACGCCTCCGTGCAGGCCCAGGTGCTCAACGCCATGCGCGATCTGCAGGAGCGCTTTGGCCAGACCCTGCTCTTCATCTCGCACAATCTGGCTGTCGTCGGCTTCATGTGCCCGCGCATCCTGGTCATGTACCTTGGCGAGATAGTCGAGGAGCTGGGCCGGGAGCGCCTTGCGCAGGGCGCCCACCCCTACACGCGGGCGCTGGCCCAGGCCATGCCCGACAGGTCGAGCATAGGGAAGAAGCCCCTGCCTGTCCTAGGAGAGATACCTTCGCCCCTGAATCCGCCCTCAGGCTGCCGCTTCCATCCCCGCTGTCCCAGGGCAACGGAAGTCTGCGCCGAGCAGGCGCCGGACTGGACGGAGCTTGCGCCCGGCTGGCGCGTACGCTGCCACCATCCGGGGTAGCTGGAAAGCCCCCCCCTGCGCCGCTCCTTGAAACTGCTCAGAGCGGATGTGCAGAATCGCAAGAAGATAGCATTGTTTTGCTAGCGAGAATCTTTTTGACTTGTTTTATATTGATCCACATCTTACCGCTATTTTCAGAGAAACGTGCAAACATAAGCCTTTCATAAAAGCTACAAAGGTTTGTATTTTTTGCATCAACTATCATAAATGCCCATGCTAAATCACTTCTGCATACACGTTTCATGGCATCATAAACCAGAAGAGATCCGATATGTTTGCCTTGCATCTCTTTTGAAACAGCAAGTCTACCTAGAAGCAAAGCAGGAACATAAGGATATCGAGGCATTTTTTTGATTATTTCAGATGGAAATGTTGTTATTTTGACTGAATAAGCACAGATTGTATAAAAACCGAGAATTTTTGAAAGTTCGCTTTTATCTTTTGCAACAACAACAGTTGCAAAACGTCGTTTCATATCTTGACCTGCTTGGTGTTGAAAATACACATCAAGCGCATTCTCACCACACGAAAAGTCAGATCTATCTAAATCAGATGACAAAATATCAAAAACAAGGCTCATTTTGATTCAACTCTATCTTCATATTCTTGCATCAAATCTTTCATAAACTGCGTTGGCTCTTTTGGCTCTTCATACAAAAGTGAATTTGCAAGCAATTCTTGATCTCGTAAAGATAAACGAATAACGGTTTCTTCTTCAATCATTGCTTTTGCTTTTTCTACAAGAGTTGCAATAATAAAATCTGTTCTCGTGCGTCCTTGCAGAGAGGACGCGCGATCAATCATGTTCCGAACCGACAGGGGAACTCTGATGTCTATGCGACATCTGGCTTCTTGAACTTGCGACATGGCTTCCTCCTTGAAAGGGAATGCACGGCATTTCGCTGTACAGGGCAAGCCTCCCGCAATGCATGACCGGGCATGCCAAGCTGCGCCCATCTTGCAAAAGCGCCCGGCACCTATGTCGCACCGAAGGCCGGCTGTCCCTGGAGGTACCAGGCTGGACGGCGTGCCCCGGCTGGCGCGTGCGCCGTTGCCATCCTCAGACAAGCGACGGGATTGACGGGACTGCCGGGACTGGCGCACAGGCCTCGGCGACTGAGCTCATCCGCTGCACCGCCAGAAGCCGGCTTACGCTACCTGCTGGCCCTGTCCGACGGCACGGTGTAGCCGAAGGCTCTGCACCATTCGAGCCAGGACGGCGTCCTGTGCAGCCCCCGTTCCACAAGTGATT
>DFDR01000172.1 GCA_002369295.1 Desulfovibrionaceae bacterium UBA3823 | reverse complement strand
GCCCGTGCCGTGGTCGATGAAGAACTGCTCGCCAATGGTGGCGCCGGGATGGATGTCGATGCCGGTGCGCGAGTGAGCCATCTCGTTGATGATGCGCGGGATAAGCGGAACGCCTATCTCGTAGAGCACGTGGGCGATGCGGTGGTGCAGCATGGCGCGCATGGAGGGGTAGCAGAAGATGGTTTCGCCAGGGCTCGTGGCGGCCGGATCGCCCTCGAAGGCTGCCTCGGCATCGCCTGCCAGCAGGCGGCGGATCTCGGGCAGGGCGTCGATGAGGCGAAGGGCGGCATCCCGGCCGCGGCCTCTGCAGTCGGCACAGCTTTCGCCCGTCTTGCAGGAGAAGCACAGGCCGCGCCGGATCTGCTCGGAAAGCTTGCGGTAGATGCTGTCCAGATTGGCGGAGACATGGTACTCCATGGACTCCTTCCAGATGCGGGCCGAGCCGAAGAAGCCCGGGAAGAGCGCCACGCTGAGGCGATCCATGATCTCCTTGAGATCATCCAGCGAGGGCATGGGCTCGCCCTTTTCCGGCCCCTGCCAGATGGCTTCGAGCGAGTCGGGACGGCACAGCGCAGCGCTCGCCTTGCCAATACGGTCCATTGCCGTGAACGCATCGTAACGATCCATCGAAAACCTCATTCTTTAGTCGAAGATACTTGTACGCGCCCCTTGAATGCTTTGCCTGTCTAGCACATTCCGGAACTCAAGGCAAAATGCATCTCCTGCTTCCGCACAGCCTGCCTGCGCGAAAATGAGGCGAAACGGGGCTGAGCGCGGCTTGCATTCCGGCATAGTCTGGCTGTATGTTCGCTCCATGCTAGCATCTGAAATAGAATCCCGCCTCCTGCGTCCCGCAGGACTCCCCCAGCCTGGTCCGTCAGGACACATTCTTGATGTTGATGCGCACGTGGCGTGGCTGCGCCAGTACGCGGCCGCCGTGGAGTCTGCCTGCGAGGGCGATCCCGAGCCTCTGCGCATCAAGACGGCCCACGTCCTGGGCGTGCTCGGGAACGCCAACGCCATCGCAGCCGAGGAGCGCTTCTTCCCGCCTCTGGCCAGAGCCTGCCTGCTGGCTGCCGTCTACCACGACGTGGCCCGCTACGAGCAGTACCGCCTCTGGCACACCTTCCGCGACCGCGACTCCATGAGCCACGGCGAACTGGGCGCCGTCCTCGTCGGCATGCTGGGCGTTCTTGAACGCGAGCCCCAGCTGGCGCGGGCCGTGACCGAGGCCGTCAGGCTCCACAACGCCTACGCCCTGCCCGAGACGCTTCCTGCCGACGTGCGCGCCGTCACCCAGACGGTGCGCGATGCCGACAAGCTCGACATCATGCGCGTCATGGACGCCCACCTCTCCCGGCCGGGGCCCTACTCCCCGACCGTTGTGCTCAGCCGGCCGGACGATCCCAGCCTCTTCTCCGACAAGGTGATCCAGGCCTGCCTCGAGCGCCGGGCCGCCAGCTACGACGACCTCGCGAGCGTCAACGACTTCCGCCTGCTGCTCGGCACGTGGATCTACGGACTCCACTACAAGGCCTCCCGCCGCCTGCTGGCGCGCCAGGGGCACTGCCGCCGGCTTGTCGAGGCGCTCCCCGCAGACGGTCCCTACCGCGAGGCGAGAACCCAGCTGCTTGAGGAGCTGGCAAGTCTCGAGGCACAGGACAAAGGCTAGCCGTTTTTCCCGTGGCGCAACGCTCCTGCGGGAGCCGCCCGCGCCTTTTCGCCTACCCCCTGCCTGCCCCCGGCACGGCAGGTTCGACATAGAAGGGCAGCGCAAGCCCCCTTCCCCAAGCCAAGGAGCTCAAATGTTCCCGTCGTTAAAATTTGGAGATCTCATCGCCCGCGTCCCCATTGTTCAGGGCGGCATGGGCGTTGGCATATCCCTGTCGGGGCTTGCCTCGGCAGTGGCCAACGAAGGCGGCATCGGCGTCATTGCCGGCGCCATGATCGGCATGCTCGATCCCGACGTGTCCAAGGATCCTACAGGCGCCAACATCCGCGCCATGAAGCGCGAAATCGAAAAGGCGCGCGCCAAGACCTCCGGCCTGCTCGGCGCAAACATCATGGTCGCCCTGACCAACTTCCGCGAGCTCGTCCGCACGTCCATCGAAAACCGCATCGACGTCATCTTCTCCGGCGCCGGCCTGCCGACGGATCTGCCCTCGCATCTGCTCGAGCTGTGCGAAGAAAAGAAGGAGCAGTTCAAGACAAAGCTGGTTCCCATCGTCTCTTCCGCCCGAGCCGCGACTATTCTTGCCAAAAAGTGGCTGCGCCACTTCGGCTACATGCCCGACGGATTCGTTGTTGAAGGCCCCATGGCAGGCGGTCACCTTGGCTTCAAGGAGGAGGAGATCAGCAATCCCGACTTCGCCCTTGAGCGCATTCTGCCCCCCGTCGTCGAGGTGGCCAAGGGACTCGAAGACCAGTGCGGACGCTCCGTCCCCGTCATCGCCGCTGGCGGCGTCTTCACCGGCGCCGACATACACCGCATGCTTGAGCTTGGCGCTTCGGGCGTGCAGATGGCAACCCGCTTCGTGGCAACCGAGGAATGCGATGCGGACGTCAAATTCAAGGAAGCGTACGTCAACGCCAAGCCTGAAGACGTCACCATCATCCACTCCCCTGTTGGAATGCCGGGCAGGGCTCTGCAAAACGACTTCATTGAAGCCTCCAGAGCTGGCAAGAAAAAACCCTTCAAGTGCATCTATCATTGCGTTAAAACTTGTGATCCTGAAAAGTCTCCCTACTGTATTTCTCTCGCATTGACAAGCGCAATGAAAGGCAATCTCAAGGGTGGATTCGCTTTCTGTGGCGCAAATGTGCACCGTGTAGACAAAATCTCCACCGTGCACGAAGTCTTTGAAAGCCTACGCAAGGAATATGACGAAGCATGCCCTGCATAAACAATAGACAATTTAAATAAAAAATCTATCAATGCCACATTTCAATAAAATGTGGCATTTTGTTTTTGCAATTATAATTAAAATATTACAATATCACCATATGGAATACAGATAGTTTACCCGCAACATCCCTAAATCATACCTTTCCTCGAGGTAGATACGATTAACAATTTGAAATAATTTAACTTTCTTGCAGTTCGAGCAATAGCAGAAAAAATAGAAATTTATAAAACTCTGAAATTATTCATATTTTATCTGTTAGCGATATAAAATCGAGAAAATTAGATTCTATTAGAAAATCATCAAAAATGATTTATATAAAAACACTCCAAAAAAACTATCGCCAATATCACGACACCTCTTTCACCCGATTCGCTCATAGCTATTGACATTATCTGCGTATAGGTATATTGTCTTTCTGATATCTAACACTATTGATAAATTTTGAAGATTACTATTTTTAATATATTGTTTTTTATCTTATGTTTGTTTTTTGTTATGTTATCATAATTTATAATAATCAGCTCAATGAATTCTACGCCACCTGAAAGGCGACGGTATCTGCCGTCGTGGCTGGAAGCCACTTAACGGCTAAAGCCGAATCACCCCATGCTGAAGCAAG
>DFDR01000030.1:16334-18299 GCA_002369295.1 Desulfovibrionaceae bacterium UBA3823 | reverse complement strand
CCCCCGGCCTGCCGGCTCGAGCCGGCCTTCGGCAAAGACGGGCAGTCCCTCGCTCTGCGCCCGCCTGGCCTTTTCCAGCAGCTGGCCGTCAAAGAGGGCGAGCCTGACCCGGCCTGTGCCGTCCTCGAGCTCCACGAACGCCATGGGCCGGCCCCGGCGGTCGGCCTTTGCCTTGAAGGAGGCAACCATGGCAGCCAGCCGCACGGAGCATCCCGGCTGGAGCGTCTGGAGGGTCCTTAGGCGCGTGCAGCCAAGGCGCAGGCATTCGCCGGCCCAGGGGTCGAGGGGGTGGCAGGAGAGGCAGGCGCCGAGCAGCTCCTGCTCGTCGCGCATGAGGGTGCCGGGATCGTCGGGCGCAAGGGAGCCTGGCTTGGGATCCGGGCGCGTCCCGCGCCAGCCGGGCAGGAGCCTGAGCAGGGGGCGTTCGCCCCGCCTGGCTTCGGCCAGGGCCCGGGAGAGGGTTTTCAGCAGATGCGCCCTGGGAAGCCCCGTGAAGCTGAAGGCGCCTGCCCGGATCAGGGATTCCACGGTGCGCCGCGTGATCTTGGCGGAACTCACTCTGGCGCAGAAGTCCTCCAGCGAGAGGAAGGGGCCCCGGGCGCGCCGCGCAATGATCTCGCGCGAGGCCTCGGCGCCGACGCTGGCCACGGCAGTGAGCCCGAAGCGCACGCGGCCCTGGCTGCAGGTAAAGACCTCTGCCGAGGCGTTGACGCAGGGCAGATCGACGGGGATTTCCCGCTCCCGGCACAGGGCAAGGTAGGAGGCAAGCTTCTCCGGCCAGCCGCTGGCGCTGGTCAGCAGGGAAGCCATGAAGTGGGCCGGATGGTGCACCGCAAGCCAGGCCGTCCAGTAGGAGGTGAGCGCGTAGGCAACGGAGTGGGCCTTGTTGAAGCCGTAGGAGGCGAAGGTCTCCATCTGGGCGAAGACGGCAAGCGCTTCCGCCTCCGAAAGCCCCCTGCCGGCGCAGCCTCTGAGGAAGCGCCCGCGCGCTTCGGCCATGGCGGGAGCGTCCTTCTTGCTCATGGCCCGGCGCAGCAGGTCCGCCTCGCCGAGGCTGAGGCCGCCCAGGATCTGGGCTATCTGCATGACCTGCTCCTGGTAGAGCACCACGCCGCAGGTGTCCCTGAGGCAGCCCTCCAGCGAGGGGTGGGGGTAGGCAACGGGCGCCTCGCCGTGCCGGCGGCGGATGAACTCCTCGGCCATGCCGGACTCCAGCGGTCCCGGCCGGTAGAGGGCGAGCAGGGCCACGAGGTCGGAGAAGCGTTCGGGCAGGAGCTTTCTCAGGTAGAGCTTCATGCCCCGGCTCTCCATCTGGAAGACGCCGTCGGTCTCGGCCCGGCGGTAGAGCCGGTAGACGGCCGGATCGTCAAGGGGAAAGTCCTCGGGATCGGGGACGGCGGTCCCCTCCCTGCGCACGCTCTCCAGCGTGTCCTGGATCACCGTCATGGCGGCAAGGCCAAGGAGGTCGAACTTCACAAGCCCCGTCTTCTCCACCATGGGGCCGTCGAACTGCGTCACGAGCTCCCCGCGGCGCCCCCGCATGAGCGGAATGCGCTCGGCCAGGGGGCCGTCCGACATGACGATGCCGGCGGCGTGCATGCCGACCTGCCGGGGCAGGCCTTCGAGCCGGAGCGCCGTTTCCAGGAGGCGCCGCACCCGGCCGTCGCGGCGGGCCTCCTCCTGGAGCCCGGGATTCTGGGCAAGGACGTCGCCCAGCTTCCTGTGGAAGGTGAAGGCCGGAAAATGCCCGGCTATGCGCGTGCGCTCCGCGAAGGGCATGCCGAGCACGCGCCCGGCGTCCTGGATGACGCCGCGCATCTTGAGGGTCGAGTAGGTCGCAATCTGCGCCACGCAGTCCCGGCCGTAGCGTTCCTTGAGGTGCTGGATGACCTCCCCCCGCCGGCGCTCGCAGATGTCGGTGTCGATGTCCGGCAGGGAGGCGCGCTCGGGGTTGAGGAAGCGCTC
>DFDR01000030.1:5861-16200 GCA_002369295.1 Desulfovibrionaceae bacterium UBA3823 | reverse complement strand
CCCGCCGAGCCCCGTCCGGGCCCGACGGGAATGCCCTGGCTCCGCGCCCAGGCGATGAACTCGGCAACGATGAGGAAGTAGCCCGCAAAGCCCATCTTGACGATGACGCCGGTCTCGTAGTCCAGACGCCGCTGGTAGGCTGTCCGCTCCTCCGGCGAGAGCCGCCTTCCCTCCAGCCGGCGCTCCAGGCCCTCCCGGGCAAGCCGCTGGAACTCCTCCTCCGGCGTGCGTCCGTCAGGCACGGCGCAGGAGGGCAGAACCCGCCTGCCGAAGGGCAGCTCCACCCGGCAGGACTCGGCGAGGGCGCAGGCGCCGGCCAGCGCCTCGGGGCAGGACTGGAAGCGCTCCTGCATCTCTTCGGCGCTCTTGAAGCGCAGGTCCCGTGCCGGAAAGAGAAGCTCGCCGGCCTCGGCCAGGGTCGTCTGGGCCCGGATGCAGCGCAGCACGTCCCTGGTCGGGGCGTCTTCGAAGTCGAGGTAGTGGCAGTCGCCCGTGGCGACGAGCGGCAGCCCCTCCGTCTCGGCCAGTTCGCGCAGCTGTTCGTTGACGGCGTCCTGGAGCGGGATGCCGCTGTCCACGAGCTCGATGTAGAAGCGGCCGGGGAAGAGGCGGGCAAAGCGCCTGGCGAGGGCGCGGGCCTGGTCCATGTCGCCTCTGGCGCAGGCTCGGGGCACGGCTCCCTCGAGGCAGGACGAGAGGCAGCAGAGCCCTGCGCCCAGACGGGAGAGCAGATCCCAGTCGATGCGGGGCTCCCGGCGGGCTTCGGTCCAGCCTTCGGTCCAGGAGAGGCTCGAGAGCCTGGAGAGAGCGCGCCAGCCGTCGAGGCTCTGCGCCAGCAGCACGAGATGGCTTGGCGGTTCGGCGCCGTCCGCCCTGCGCCTGTCCTCGCAGAGCCTGAACTCGCAGCCGAAGACGGGGCGGATGCCGTGCTCCCGGCAGGCCAGCTGGAACTGGGCGTGGGCGCAGAGATTGCCGTGGTCGGTGACGGCAACGGCCGGCATGCCGTATTCGGCGGCCCGCGCGCACAGATCGCCGAGGCGCATGGCGCCGTCAAGCATGCTGTACGCCGAGTGGCAGTGCAGGTGGACGAAGTCGGCCATGGCCGGCGGCCTGGCGCGAGCCTAGAGGCGCACCTTGACGACGGCCTTTCTCGTGGGGCCTGGCCTGTCCACGGCCAGGTTCGGAGCGTGCAGCTCGCGGGGGTAGTAGACGGCGTAGTCCATGGGCGCCATGACCAGCGTCTGCACGGCCGGCTGGGGCGGCCAGAAGGCCACGTCCCGCTCCGCCAGCCAGTCCTCCTCAGGGGCGCCTTCGGGGTAGTGCGTGCAGTAGTCCTGGCGCTCGGCGCCCTGCAGCAGCACCTGGAGGTCGGCGTAGCGCGCGTGGGACTCGAAGCGCCTTTCTGCAGGGCTTTTGGTCCCCGGCTCCTCGATGGCAACGTAGACGCGGCCGCCGTCCACCTCGTAGCGGCCGGGGGCCGCGTCGAGGTGCGCCAGAAGCCAGGCCACGCCGAGATCAAAGGCCTCGGGAAGGCGGGTCTTGTCGATGTCCCAGTTTGCAAGCGTTCCTGTCTGCATGCTGATTCTCCTGCCGGGGGCCGGGGCGCTGTCCAGGGGGTCCGCCCCCCGGGCGCCGGCACCGGCAAGCCCCTTCTAGCAGGTTTTGCGCACCGAGGCAAAAACGGCTCTTCCCAGACGGGCCGCGGGGACTTATTATCAGTAATGGCGCGCCCCGTGCGGAGGGCGCCGTGCCCTCCGCCTCCGGCTCCGCGGTCCCCCGCTCCCCCGTTGCCCCCAAGGAGGAAATGATGCGCTGGCTTTCGAAACTCATGACCTTTGCCGGCATTTTCTTCGTCGTCGCCGCGGCGGCCCTGCTCCTGCAGATCGACGCGGCCTGCATCGGCACCGCCGACGCCCTCGTGCCGGGCTCCGGCCGCTGGGTGTGCCTTGTCCTTGTCCTCGCCGAACTGGCAGGCTTCGCCTGGCTCTACCTCGCCCTCTTTCCCAGGGGCGGCAAGATGGTGCTCAAGGAGCACGCCAGCGACGAGGACCGCCGCCTTTTTGCCTGCGAAATGACGAAGCGCCTTGCCACAAGCAGGCTTGTCCGCGATGCCGGCCTCAAGCCTGAGGATCCGGACTTCCTCGAGCGTTCCCTGGCCCTGCTCGACGAGGAGGCGGACCGCGAGATCCGCCTCGGCGGGAAGCGCGTCTTTCTCGGCACGGCGCTTGCCCAGAACGGCCGCCTCGACGCCCTCATCGTCTTCTTCTCCCTGGTGCGCATGATCTGGCGCATCTCCGCCATCTACAACCAGCGGCCGACGCCGCGCGAAATCGTGAGCGTCTATGCGGCCGTCTCCACGACCACCTTCGTGGCCTTCTCCATCGACGCCCTTGACATCCCCCAGACCATCACCGACTCGGTGGGCCAGATCGTGCCCTCCGTGGCCCCGGCCATGGGGGCCGCGTCGCTTCCCTTCGTAGGCTCTGCCCTGCACGTCTTCACCCAGGCCGCCATCGAGGGCGCGGCCAACTGCCTGCTTGCCGTGCGCGCCGGCGTCGTGACCAAGAAGGCCTTCCGCTATGCCGTCTTTGGCGGCGAGGAGGCCCAGAAGCGCGCCTGCATCGCCGAAACCGGGTCCATCCTCGTCGACATCACCCAGGAGACCATGGGCGCCATCATTGCGGCCATGAAAAAGCAGCTGCTGGCCCTCTCCTCGCTGACTGGCAGAAAGATGGCCGAGGCGGGCGGGACGGTTGCCGGCACCGTGGCCGGCGTTGCCGCAGGGGCCGCCGAAACCGTTGCCGGCGGCGTGGTGAGCGCCGGCGTCAAGCTCGGCGAAGCCGCCGTGGCCGGCGCGGAAAGCCTCGGCGATGCCGTCATAACGGGCGGCGGCGCCGTGGGCGGTGGCCTGCAGACCGGCGCGCGCATGGTCAAGTCTGCCGGCTCCATGGCCTGGTCGGCCGCCAAGAAGGGCGGAAGCTTCCTTGGCGGCCTGCTCGGCAGAAACAAGTCCTAGCGCGCCCTCGCGCCTTTCAGGAGCCTCCCGGACCAGAGCGCGGTTCGGGAGGCTCTCTGCGTCCGGGGGGCCGAGGCGTCGAGGATCCGCCCGTCGCGCCGGCGGCCGGTTCGCGCCAGGCGCGAGCTCTCAGAGACTGCAGAGCGCACGTTCAGGCGGATAGCGGAAAAGCGCTGTGCCGGCACGCTGGCGTCCCGCGGCGCTGCGCCGGGCGCCGAAGCCGGCGCGCTTCCGGGACCGTCTAGGACGGCTTTGCGCCGGACTGCCTCGCGCCGGACTGCTTCCTGGAAGGCCGCTCCGGCGCCTTTGGCCGGCCCTTCTTCCCGCTGATCAGAATGCCGGCCACGATGAGGGCGCAGCCTGCCAGGGCGCCGGCCCCGAGCCGCTCGCCGGCCAGCCAGCCGAAAAAGCCGCCCCAGACGGGCTCGCCCGTGTAGATCACGGTTGCCCGGGACGGAGGAATGCTTTTCTGCGCCCACACAACGACGCTCTGCAGGAGCGCCGTGGCGGCGCCGAGCCCGCAGGCCAGGCAGGCGGGCTCGAGCATGTTCCGCGGCAGGGCTTCGCCCGCAAGCGGCATGCAGGCAAAGCTCAGCAGGGATGTCGCGGCGAGCTCCACGAAGGTGAAGCGCCGCACGCTGGTGCCGGGCGCGAGGATGCCGACCATGACGATCTCCAGGGCAAAGGCGGCCGCGCAGAGCAGGGTGAAGAGCTCGCCCCGGCCGAAGCTGGCGAAGCCGTCCAGGGCCTGCGCGCCGCCTGCGGAGATGAGCGCAACGCCGGGAAAGGCCAGCGCCAGGCCGGCAAGGACGAAGCGGCTGGGCAGGCGGCGCAGGAGCAGCCATTCGAGCACGGGCACCAGCGGCACGTAGAAGGCGGTGATGAAGGCCGACCTGGACGCCTCGATGGAGGCAAGGCCTGCGGTCTGGCTGGCGAAGCCGAGGAAGATGACGCAGCCTGCGGCAAGTCCGCCGAAGAGCTCGCGACGCGTGATGCCGCCGAGCACGGGGAGCGCCAGGACAAGCAGGATGGCGGCGGCGGCCGCAAAGCGCATGCCCGTGAAGAAGAGGGGGCCCGTAAGCTCCAGGGCGATGCGGATGAAGAGAAAGGTGGCGCCCCAGACCATGGTGACGCCGCAAAGGGCCCATTCGCGGCCGCTGAGCAGAATGCGCGTGGACATGGACAAGGACCTCTGCCGGATTGGGGGTGGCGAAACGCCTCCACCCTAGCGCAATGCCGGACTGCAGGCAAAAGCCGCGGCTGCCCTGCGGCGGGGTCCGGCAGGACAGGACGCCAGGAAGCGGGAAAGCGATGGCGCTTGCGCGGCTATATGATTATGTCATATAGTGCAGGGAAAACCGGAGCGATGGGAGGAGAGCCTTTGACCTATACGCCGCACTGGGACGTGCTCCTCGAGGAACCGTATCCCGGCATACTGCTGAACGGCCTCGCCACGACGCTGGAGCTGGCGCTGGTCTCGACGCTTGCCTCCCTTGCCCTCGGCTCCCTGCTGGCCGCTGGCCGCGCCTCGGAAAGCCGGCTGGCCAGAAGCTGCTGCGGGCTCTTCTGCGATCTCGTGCGCAGCCTTCCCGGCGTCTTCTGGCTGCTCGCCTTCTTCTTCTGCCTGCCCCTGATCGTGCCGGAGCAGGCGGGCCTTGCCCTGAACGGCTGGGACGGCTTCCCCTTCTGGGCGGCCGCAGCCGGGCTTTCGGTCAACAACTCCCCCTACGTTGCGGACATACTCTACGCCGTCATGGGCCAGGCCGGCCGGGGCGCCATGGCGTCAGCCAGGCTCTCGGGGCTGTCGGGCCTCGACTTCTGGGGCCGGGTGGCGCTGCCCCAGGCCTATGCGGCCGCCATGCCGGCGCTCTCCGCAAGGCTGCTCCACAATCTCAAGAACACCTCCCTCGCCATGGTGATCAGCGTGCCGGAGCTGACCTGGGCCTCGCAGGAGGTGGAGGCGCTGAGCTTTGCCGGCCTCGAGGCCGCGACGGCGGCCTCCTGCATCTATGCAGGCCTGGGATGCTGCTTCTCGCTCTGCCTCATGCTCCTGGAGCGCCGCCTGCACAGGGCAGCCAGAACGGAGGACGCCCGTGTCTGACCCCGTCTCGTACTTCGCCCAGGCCCTGCCCTATGCGGGCGCGCTGCTGGCCGGCCTTGAAGGCGGGGGCAGGGGAGGGCTCGCCCTCAACGTCGCCCTTGCCCTGTGTGCCGTGCCGGCGTCCCTGGCGCTCGGCGTCGTCCTCGGCACGCTGCGCGTCCTGAAGGTGCCGGTGCTGGCGGGCCTGGCCATGGCGCTCACCGAGTTTGCCAAGTGGCAGCCCCTGCTCCTCACGGTCTTCTGGATCCACTATGCGCTGCCCGTCTTCCTCGGCGTGCGCATCGGCCTCTTTGCCACCGCCCAGGCTGCCCTCGTCTTCTACGGCAGCGTCAACGTGGCCGAGGTCTACCGCTCGGGCGTGCTTTCCGTGAACAGGGCCGAGCTTGAGGCTGCCAGGCTTTCCGGCCTCTCGCGCCTCCAGACGGCCGCCCTTGTCCTCGCGCCCCAGGCCATGCGCCGCATGGTGCCTGCCCTGCTCGCCGTTGCGGTCTCCCTCTTCAAGGACACCTCGGTGGTCTTCGTCATCGGCCTCGTCGAACTCACCCAGACCGGCATGATCATCGCCGGCCGCCGCCCCGATCTCCTGCCGGCCATGTACGCCTTCATGGGGCTTGGCTACATGGCGGTGTCCCTTGTCCTGACCTGCCTTGCCCAAATGCTGGAGCGCCACGCCGTGGCGCGGCTTGCCGGCGGGAGCCGGATGGGGACCGGCTTCTAGACAACCTTCATCCGGGCCCAGCGGCTCCGGCAATAGGATCTGCCATGCTTAGACGTCTGCGCGCTTCCCTCGTCCTCCTCGCCTTCTGCCTGCCTGCGCTGGGCCTTGGCCGGCCGGCCTTCGCCGGCAGCTGGGAGAACCTCGACGACATCATCCAGCGGCGCGGAACCGTTGCCATCGGCATAGGCTACAGCACGCCGCCCATGAACTACCTGGACGATGCCGGCCAGCCTGCAGGCTTCGACGTGGATCTCGCCAAGGCGCTCGCCGAGCGCATGAAGCTCAAGTACACGGTGGTCAGGGTCAACAACAAGACCCGCATCACCTCCCTGACCTGCGGCGAGACCGACATGGTGCTCTCCAACATGAACCGCACCATGAGCCGCGCCCGCCAGATCGACTTCTCCGACACCTACCTCCTCGACGGCAAGCGCATCCTCGCGCCCAAGGGCAAGTACAGGGAGCTCAGGGACTTCGTCGGCAAGCGCATCGCCGTCTGCCAGGGCAGCAACGCCCAGCAGGCCGTGGCCGAGGCGCTCAAGGCCCTCGGCGATCCCAGCCCCCGCATCATGTCCTTCCAGAACGACAGCGAGTGCTTCCTTGCCCTCAAGGCCGGCAAGGTCGACGGCTACACCAACGACACCGTCATTCTGGCCGGCATTTCCGGTAATGATCCCGCCTTCGAGGCCGTCGGCGAGATCTACAGCCCCACCTACTACGGCATCGGCGTGCCCCAGAACCAGTCCGCCTGGCGCTACCGCGTGAACGCGGCCCTGCGCTCCCTTGTCATGGACGGCACCTACCAGCGCATCTACGACGCCTGGTTCGGTCCCCAGGGGCGCTTTCCCCTGCCTCCTGCCAGCGGCAGGCTGCCCGTGTGGGCGGACTAGCGGATGCGCTCCATGCCGTCTTCCGGCTGCACGGCAGGCAGGCATGCGCCTGAAGCGCGGAAAGCTCCCCGGGCACCCCTGCTCGAGGTGAGGGATCTTTCGCTCCTCCGCCAGGGCAGGCGCATACTTTCGCAGATTGCCTTCACGCTCGGCGAGGGCGGCTGCCTTGCCCTGCTCGGCCCCAGCGGCTGCGGCAAGACCAGCCTGCTGCGCGCCGTGGCAGGCCTCGATCCCGTGGACCAGGGCTGCGTCCTGCTGGACGGCGCCGTCCGCAACGCCCCTGGCCGCGCCAGCCTCGGCAGGGGCGAAATTGGCATGGTCCTTCAGGGCGAGCAGCTCTACAGCCACATGACCCTGCTCGACAACGTCGCCCTCGCACCCGTGCGCGTGCTTGGGCTGAGCAGGACGGCGGCGCTGGCCGAGGCGCAGGCGCTGCTGGATGCCGTGGGCCTGGCCGGCAAGGGCGCAAGCTATCCTGCCCAGCTTTCCGGCGGGCAGCGCCAGCGGGGCGCCATCGTGCGCGCGCTGGCCCTCAAGCCGAGGCTCATGCTCTTCGACGAGCCGACCTCTTCCCTCGACCCCTCCTGCGTGCAGGAGGTGCTCTCTCTCATCCTCTCCCTGCGCGCAAAGGGCCAGGCCATGCTCGTCGTCACCCACCAGGCAGGCTTCGCCCGAGGCGTGGCCGACCGCATCCTCGTCATGGACCAGGGCCGCCTCGTGGCGGAGGAGCGCCCCGAAGCGGTGGTCACGGCGCCGGCAAGCGCCCTTGCCCGGAAACTCTTCGCCGGCGGCCTGGACGCCGTGTCCGCGCTGGACAGAGTGCGCGCCCTGGGCGTCCTGCGCGTTGCCGTGCCCGAAGGGGCGGAACCGGAGACGGCAGCCTTTCCTGAACTTGCCAGGCTTGCGGACAGCCTTGGCTTGCGGCTTGCCTTCCTGCCAGCGCCCCGGGACGCCTTCGGCCTCTGGCTCAGGCTTGGCCTGTGCGAGATCTGCCTTGCTCAGGACGGGCGTCCTGACGGCCAGGGCGAGGCCTGCCTCAAGCTCCTTGCCGGCGGATGGCAGGTGCTGGCCAGGGAGGAGGACATCCTCTGGTTCCGCCGGCTTGGCGATGCCCTGTCCTGACGGGCGCGGCGCTTTTCCAAAGCCATGACAAAGGCCCCTGCCGCATGGCGGCAGAGGCCTTGACGTTGCAACAAAAGGAGCTGCTGGCCTGCTTGGCTACTTGGCCTGAGGCTTGCTTTGCGGATTGCTCTGGGGCTTAGCCTGGGGCTTGCTTTGCGGCTTGGTCTGGGTCTTGGCCTGAGGCTTGCTTTGCGGCTTGGCCTGAGTCTTGCTCTGGGTCTTGGCCTGCGGCTTGCCGACCGACCCCGACTTGCCCGCAGAAGCCGGCTTCTGGCTGGCTGGCTTCGCGGCCGGGGCCTTCTGGGAAGCGGGCTTGGCCTTGGCCGAGGAAGCCTGCTTGCCTTGGGGCTTGCCAGGCGTCTTCGGCGCTGCCGGAACAGGCTGCTTGGCCGTCTGGGGAGCCTGCGCCTTGGGCGCGTGCTTGGCCTGCACTGGGGCCGGCTTGGGCTGGGCCGGTGCAGGCGTCTTGGTCGCGTGGGCGCCTTGCGGCGCTGGCTTGGCCTGATGGGGCTGGCCTGCCTGCGCCTTGGCTGCAGGGATCGGCTGGGGTGCCTGCGCGCCGGCCTTGGGCGCGGGCTGGACAGCCGGAGCGGGAGTGTGCACCGCCTCGGGCTTGGGGGCGGGCTTGGGCTTGGGAGCGTATCCGGGACCGCCGCTTTCCTGGTCGATGACCTCCATGTGCCCCTCCGTGCGGGCGCAGGAGGCGCAGAGGCAAAGGGCGAGGAGGAGAAGGCTGGCGGACTGGAGTATGCGCATGGGATGCTCCTTGCGGGAGAGGTCTGCGGGAGGGGAGGGGCCTCTGCGGAACGGGGCAGGGGGGGTGAGGCCTCGGCTTTGCGGCGGGGCAAAGCGGTGGCAGACAGTGTAGCAGGTTGCGTCCTCGCGTTCAATTGTTTTTAGACAGTCTCCAGATAGTATCGAGACGGGATGCAGGGGCAGCCTCGCGCCTCGGGAAAAGGGGCGTGTCCGGGAGGCTGGGGCGCAGGGGCCGTCTTTCCTGCCGGAGTCGGCCGGTGCAGGCTGCCGGCGAAGGCTGCCAGGCGCAGGCGTGCTGGCAGGCCCGGCAGGGGCGGAGCCCAGTCTGGAGCCCGTCCCCTGCCAAGACGGCAAGGCCGGCCCCCGTGAAGACGGCAAGGCCGGTCCGATGCGTTCGTTTGCGCAGGGAAGGAAGGGGAGAACGCCCTAGGAGACAACGAGAACCTTTCTTGCGTTGCGGCGGCTTAAGGTGACGGTGCTGCCCAGAATGCGGACGGCCATGCTGAGCCCGAAGAGCGCGCGGCTTGTCAGCGTGACGGGCATGCCGGGCAGGAAGCCCAGACTGCGCAGGCGCCGGCCAAGCTCCGCGTCTGTGGCTAGATCGGCGATGCGGGCGCTTTGTCCAACGTGCAGATCGGCGAGGCTGTGCTGTGTCATGGGTACCGCTCCTTGCCGGAAGGGCCAGCGGGGGCAGGGGAAAAGGGCGTGGTGCCTTCGACTTGAGAATTGAATACCCTTTTCAGAAATTTTTGGCAAGGAGGGCGTCAAAGATTTGGGAAAGCATTGCCGCGGCTTGCGCGTCCTGCCTTTGCCAGTGCCCCAACGCAAAAAGCCCCTGCAGAGTGCTCTGCAGGGGCCTTGCTTTCGTGGAGCCATTGTCCAGGATTGAACTGGAGACCTCGTCCTTACCAAGGACGCGCTCTACCGACTGAGCTACAATGGCATTTTGGCTGTGCACCAACTTGGTGCGAAAAGGAACCTACGCCGGCAGGGGGCATCCGTCAAGGAAAAAAATGAAAAAAGTGAAAAAAGGCCGCGCCCGGCTAGCAGTCCCAGGGCTTGCACACAATTTCGCGCACCCGGGTGGCGAGTATGTCCGCCGTGTAGGCAGGGCGGATGATGCAGGCCGTGTCCGCGCCCCTGCCGGTGCCGCCGACGGCGAGCACGTCTTCGCCGAAAGGCACGAGTCCGGCATCGAGGGCCATGGACGCAATCTCTACGCAGACCTTTGTTCCCTGGCCGAAGAGGTAGAGGGCGCTGGCCATGATCTCCACAGGCCCCCTGCCGCCGAACTTTTTGCTGATTCCGCGCTCTGCGCCGCTGAGGACGTGGGCTGCGTGGACCACCTTGATGCCGGCTTCGGCAAGGGCCTTCCTTGCGTCGGGCGTCATCTCGTTCTGGCCGGGACCGGCGAAGCCGAAGGCGTGGCCCACGCAGACGACGCGGAAGCCTTCCTTGGCCATGCCGGCAAAAAGCAGGGCTGTTTCGCCGGTGTTGCTGGCGACGACGACGTTCCTGACGCCGTGTCTGGCCGCGGCCTCTTTGGCGAGGCGGACGGTTTCTTCAGTGCCGGCTGGACCCTTGGCTGTCGATGGCATGATCTGCTCCTTGGGAAGTGGGGGTGAGGACAAGCCGGCGCAGGCCGGCTGTCAGGGCTTCGGCATCGAGATGCGTGCCGACGAAGACGAGGCTGGTGCCGGGACGCCAGATGTTGTGCTTGAGATGGTGCTTGATGC
>DFDR01000030.1:5628-5843 GCA_002369295.1 Desulfovibrionaceae bacterium UBA3823 | reverse complement strand
GTGCCGGCAGGGCCTGCCGGCGGCCTGCTCCACGAGGCTTCGCCGTTCACGACGTCGAGCCAGGCCGGGCCTTCGGGAAAGAGAACCTGGCCCTTGGCGCGCAGGACATCCCTGGGCAGGCGCCGCAGAAAGGCCTCGAAGCCGGCGCGGTCGAACGGCAAGGGGGAGGTGAAGACGGCCTCGGCAAAGGCGGAAGCGTGGCGGTGCTCCTGTTC
>DFDR01000030.1:5198-5569 GCA_002369295.1 Desulfovibrionaceae bacterium UBA3823 | reverse complement strand
TGAGCGTGCCCGCGATCATGCCCGTGATCGCGGCCTCGTTCCGGGCTGGCCGCCTGCGGCCCGGCGGGCGCTTCCTGAGACCAGAAGAGGGCGGGGTCTATCCTGCCCTGCACCGCCGGCACGATGCGCCTGCCGGGGAATCTGGCCTTCAGCAGCGAGAGGGCCTCGGGGATCCTTCTGGCAGGGACGAGATCCGTCTTGTTGAGCACCACCAGGCCGGCAGCCTCGATCTGGCCGAGAAAGAGCCCGCCAAGGGAGCGCTGCCGAAGCCACATGCGGGCATCGACGACAGTGGCCGTGCGCACCGGGGCAAGGGCAAGACCCATGCCGGCAATGCGCTGGACGATGCCGGCAGGTTCCGCGACGCCGCT
>DFDR01000030.1:0-5056 GCA_002369295.1 Desulfovibrionaceae bacterium UBA3823 | reverse complement strand
GCAGCAGATGCAGCCGCTGTTCAGCTCGTAGAGGGCAAGGCCTTCGCGGGCCACAAGCCTGCCGTCCAGACCGAGTCTGCCGAATTCGTTGACAAAGACGACAGTGCCGGGCCCGGGGCCTGCTTCGAGCAGGTGTCTGAGCAGGCTTGTCTTGCCGGCGCCGAGAAAGCCGCTGATAAGCTGGATCTGGGTCATGGCGGTCCTTGCCCGGGACGGGACAGGCCTCAGCGGCCCTGCCGGATGCGGGCGAAGTCGAGCACTTCGGGACGGTACTCGAAGTGCATGATGTCGTACTCGTGCCACTTGCCGCCCCAGACGAAGCCGTGGCGCTCGAAGGCCTCGACGATGACGCGCGGGTACGTGTCCTGCTGGCTGTGGCGCTGGCCGGGATTCTTCTGCCAGCGCCAGAAGGTGGCGTACTTGGTGTTGAGGTCGATGGCCGTGGCGAAGCTGTGGGGGCTCGGAATGTTCTCGCCGCGCACGCTGCGCCACATGAAGGTGCCGGCGCTCTTGCACAGCTCCTTCAGGTTGAGTTCGGGATGGGCCTTGTCGGCTGCCTCGAGCTCCCTGGAGACGGCCTCGAGGGCTTCGGCTGCGCCGTAGCGGCTGAAGAAGGAAACGCTCTGTCCCATGAAGCGCACGGTTTTGAGCTGGCGGGCCACCTCTTCCTTGCTGTGGCCGTAGAGGGCGTGCAGGAAGGGGAAGCAGCGCACGCGCCCCGGGCGCACGCCGTCGGGCGTGGCGGGACGGCTGGGGTCGAAGGGATAGATTCCGCCATAGTAGAGCGTGTGGGCAATGTCGCTGGAGACGATCTCGTGCTCGACGGAACCGCCGGTCAGGCGCACGGCCTCGCCGTTGACGTCGATCTGCCAGCCCTTGTCCTGCGAGCCGGATAGCTGGCCTATGGCGCTGCCGTAGTGCTTCTGCAGGCTCTGGTAGACGGCCTTGACCTCGGCTTCGGAGAGGGCTGCGTCCGCTGGCCTGGCTGCCTGGGGAGTCGCCTGGGCCTGCGCGGCGGGCCGGGATGCAGGCTGGCCTGAATCCTGTGGCGAGGTGGACGCGGCCGTGCCGCAGCCGGACAGCATGAGGATGAAGGCGCCCAGCAGGGCCTTTTTCATGAGAGACGCGCCCGCCGGGGGGCGCAGGGCAGAGAGGAAGGGCATGGCAAGCTCCTTTGCGGTCAAGAGGTTGGGGGAGGCCCGCCAAGACCTGGCGGCGGGCGGATAAGGGCAGGACTAGGCTTGGCGCGTTTCTGCGGCGGGCAGCCTGGAGAAGAACTCGGACAGCAGCAAATGCGAATCGTAGGCTATGGAATCAACGAGCCGGCACGTTGCGGCCTCGAGCACAGCAATGTTGATGCCTCGAGCGTTGCAGGAAACATTGATGCCGTTGACGTTGACAAGCGATCGGTTGCCGTTCCTCACAGGGCTGCTCTCAATGGAAATTTTGTTTTCTCCAATGCCGTATTCTAAGCAAACACGTTCATTGCCGTCTTTTCCAATGGCTTCTGCGACCAGTTCACCTTTAAAGAGAACGGCGGAGTACATGATCCTAGCCTGTGATGGATAATTTATAAATCCAATATTTCTTATTTGTTCAAGTGTACGATTGCATTCATTGTAAAATCCAGGAGTATCTCTTGTTGAAACAACGATAATATATTTTTTCTTTATTAAATTTAAAAAATCTAAATACAAAGAAATAAATTTTATCGACAGGAGATGTGATTTGATTTTATGCTCATCCTGTGAGCATATAAGAAAATTATTTAGTTTTTCTGTATTAAACAGACCGTAAAGCGCGACTTCATTCTCAAGGATTATTGACTTAAATTTGAAAGAATATTCTATTTGTTTTTGACGCAGTAATGTTGTTTCATTTTTATCCTTGCTAAAAATGATCTCAAGGCATTCCCTAGCATAATCGCAGTAGAGAGGATGGTAGTGCAGGGGATGGAGTCCTAAACGCGAGTCGGGGTTGCCAAGCACGTTTTCTGGAAATTCAATAACATGAGCTCCTGGTAAAAATTCTTCCAAAAGGGAATAGATGTATTGTAGAAGTTTAATAGTTCTCGCTAATGTAGACGTATTAAGGAAGTATTTGCATAAATGTTGATCTTTGATATAGTGTTCAGCAAAGAAATGCTTGTGTATGATAATTTCTTGAGGATCGTAAATCTTTTTTATGCAAGCACATGTTTTTTCTGTGGCTTCCTTGAAAATATTGATATCTATAGTACTTGGATCAACGAAAGCATACTTCTTGGGCAATGTCTTTTCAAGCGTTGCTTTGAAGTCTGTCATGAGGGGATTTTCTGTGATACAGGCGCACTGCAAACCAGAAAATTTTTTGCCAGCTTCTATAATTATCCTTTTTCTACAATCATTGCAGTCTAGAATCAGATAATCTGCTTTTTCTTCAAGAAGGTAGTCTAAAAATTTTTTGTTTGCATTTAATTTACATATTCTTTTTGCATAGTTTGATGCTTTCGATTCTTGCATGTTAAGAGCAAAAAGTTCAAAATCTTGCGAAAACTTGGAAAATAATGCGAGCCAACTTGTTAGTCCAACAGCCCGAGTATGACTAAAACTTAAAGCTATTTCTTGCGTCTGGCAATCTCCAAAGAGCGCAAGAATTGGCTTATATTTTAAAAATTCATCTAATTTTTTAAGAGGATTGAAGTTCATCAATTTTGAAATATGGTTTATAAAGCCATTTTGAACGCCGTTTGTATTCTTTATCAAATTGAACATCGCAATCTATATTGAATCGTTTTTACAACAATGCTCGAAATTGGCAAAATGTAGTATTTGAAAAGTGGATTGAATTGAACTGCTTTTCGTTGCCGTGCCTGGGTGCCAGAGGCGCTGGCGGCAGGCCAGCCACGCCGGCTCTCCGGCGTGTTTTTGCGCCAGCGCGCCGAGCATGCCCGGGGAAGAGGCCGCATGCCCTTCCTGCCTGCTCTGGGCGCAAAAAGCAAGGGCCCGCGGCCTTGCCGAATGCGGAGCCATGCCTATATGGTAGGCAGACAGGAGGAGCCCATGGCCAACGACGAGAACATGATGCGCATCGACATGTCGAAGGAGCAGACCCTCTCCGAGGGCGCGGCATCCTACGTGCGCAGGAGCGAAGAGGAGCTTTCGGCGATGATAGCCTCGGCCGAGGCCTGCATCGAGGCACTTGCCTCCCTGGCGGAAAACCCTGCCGTCTTCGAGCCGGAGCGCCGGCTCTGCCGGGATCCCCAGGCCCTGCCGGAGGCCATTCCTGCCCTTTTCGGCACGGCGCGCGAGGCGCTCAGGGACATTCCCCTGGCATATTTTCAGGACCAGCTCGCCCACATCCTGCGCATGAGCCGCAAGGCCCGCGACATCGTGCGCATCCGCCGCGACAGGCCGGCGACCCAGGCTCTTCTGGACGTGCTCTACCCCATGTCCGCAGGCCGGGCCAGACTGGCCATGCTGGCCAGGCAGACAGGGCAGGCCGGGCAGACAGGGCAGACAGGGCAGGCCGGGCGCAAGCGTTCCGTCCTGGACGGCCTCTTCAACCGCAGAAAAGGCGGCAGGCTGCGCTAGCGGCCTGCCAGGGAGCGGCAATTATGAATGCCAGCAGCCATTCTTCCTGTCTCGTTGTGCTTTCCGGCGGGCAGGACTCCACCACATGCCTCTTCTGGGCCAAGGCGCGCTACGGCAAGGTTCACGCCGTGACCTTCAACTACGGCCAGTCGCACGCCGTCGAGCTCGAGAGCGCGCGCCGGGTCGCGGCGCTCTGTGGCGTTGCCAGCCACGAGGTGGTCGATGTCGGACGCATTCTGCGCAGCACGTCCCCTCTGCTCGACGAGAGCGCAAGCCTTGCGCAGTACGACGACTTCGAGAGCATGGACCGCGCCATAGGCAAGCGCATCGAATCGACTTTCGTGCCCATGCGCAACGCCTTCTTCCTGACGCTGGCCGCCAACATTGCCGTGTCGCTGGACTGTCGCACTCTCGTGACCGGCGTCGACGAGGAGGACAATGCCAACTATCCCGACTGCCGCGAGTCGTTCATCCGCGCCCAGGAGCTGACCATCAACGAGGCCATGGGCATGCGGGACTTCCGCATCGAAACGCCTCTCATCCACTTTTCCAAGGCTGACACCGTGCGCCTCGCCCAGCGCCTTCCCGGCTGCATGGAGGCCATGGCCTGGACGCACACCTGCTACGCCGGCAGCTTCCCGCCCTGCGGGCGCTGCCACGCCTGCGTCCTGCGCAGGCACGGCTTCGACGAGGCCGGCGTGCCCGATCCCCTGGAGCTCAGGGCCGCCGGCAAACCCTTTCCCCATGCGAGGTGAACACCATGAGCAGCGTGCTTGTTGCCTACTTCTCCGCTTCCGGCGTCACCAAGGCTCTGGCAGAAAGGCTGGCTGGCCAGGTTTCTGCCGATCTCTATGAAATTGTCCCTGCCAAGCCCTACAGCCCCCAGGACCTGGACTGGACCGACAAGCTGAGCCGCAGCTCCCAGGAAAACGACGATGCCACGGCCCGTCCCGCCATGGCGGGCGCCATGCCCGATCTGTCGCGCTATGCAACGGTGCTGCTGGGCTTCCCCATCTGGTGGTACAAGGCGCCGCGCATCGTCCAGACCTTCCTCGAGGCAGGCGACTTCTCCGGCAAGCGCATCGGCGTCTTCTGCACCTCCGGATCGAGCCCGCTCGGCAAGGTGCAGGAGCTGCTCGAGCCCGAGGCGCCCGCGGCCCAGTGGCTTTCCGGCATTCGCTTTGAGCCCCGTCCCTCCCAGGCCGAGCTCGAGGCCTGGCTCAAGTCCGTCTGCCAGCAGGGGCGCTGAAGCGCCTTGCCGACGATCCGCAATGCAGGAGCGGCCGCCCGGAAGTGCCGGACGGCCGCTCTGCTGTTCATGCGTCAAAGGCAATGCCAAGTTCGGACCGCAGTTCGGCTAGCGGTGGCGTCCTCCGCCATGTCTGTTGTACCCATGGTATCCTCCGCCATGCCCGCCGTGCCGGTGATGTCCGCCGCTGTAGCCGGGTCTGGGGCCTCCCGGATGTCCGCCATAGCTGGGCCTG
>DFDR01000224.1 GCA_002369295.1 Desulfovibrionaceae bacterium UBA3823 | reverse complement strand
TGGGGCAGAGGCCGCAGTCGTAGGGACAGCCCCTGGCCGTGCCGGTCTGGGGGCGTTCTGGATAGGAGGGCGTCTTGACGACCTGCCACTCGGCAAAGGAGCAGAGGCTTGGTGCCTCCTTGGCCGCCGGCCAGACCAGCGCCGAAAAGGCGCCGTGCTCGGGGCAGACGCGCGTCAGGTAGACGGCGCCGTCCGCGTCTTCTTCGTATGCGCCCTCAAGCCTGCGCAGGCAGACCGGACACAGGCTCTGGGCGGCACGGACACGCTTCATGGCAGCACCTATTCCAGATGGGCGTTCACGTCGAGACCGTAGCTTGCCACGAGCTCGCAGATCTTCTCCCAGCATTCGGCCAAAAGCTCGCCGCAGGCCACGGGATCGCGGACGCCCTGCTCGTCGGCCGCTGCGCCCAGGCCGTCGGCCACCTGCGGACAGGCATAGCCGCCGTACTGGCTTGTCCGCTCGTAGAACCAGGTGGCGTATTCGTTGACGAGCGGCGTCAGCATGGGATGGGGCTCTTCGCCCGGGGCTCCCTTGCCGGCCAGAAGCGAGAGCGCGCAGGCGCCGCCGGGCAAAAGGCCGCAGGGCCCCTCGGACTGGCCCATGCCGTGGCACAGGGCCTGCTGGGAGCGGACCAGAGCAGGATTCTCCTCGCCTCTGGCGTTGAGCATGAGCAGGACAAGCAGCTGGCTGCAGCAGTAGCCTTCCCTGACAAAGGGAAGGACGTCCATAAGGATGGGGTTCATGGAAGCTCCTTGGTGCATGGCCTGCGCGTTGGGCAGACCGGACGCCCCCGCACAAGGGGGAAAAGACGGCGCAGGGACAAGGGGAGAATTAAGGGGAGAACAGGGGGGGACAGGGAGATGCCGAGTCAGGGGGATGCCGGGAGAGGGTCCAGACGAAACAAGCTCCGCACGCCCGTGAAGGCGCTGCGGAGCTTGGGAAATATGTGGTGGGCCCACTAGGACTCGAACCTAGGATCAACCGGTTATGAGCCGGTAGCTCTAACCAACTGAGCTACGGGCCCGCCGAAGGTTTGAGTTAGCCAAAGTCATGCCCCGTGTCAAGCTCCGCTTCAAAGCCGTCAAGAGCGCTTGCGGGCCAGGAAAAGCCCGTAGCCGTAGCGCTTGCGGGCTTCCGCCGCGCAGGCGCAGGACTCTCCGCCAGGGCCCTTGGGCAGCAGCCAGGCAAGGTCGCCGGCCAGATCGTACCAGACGAGCTTGGCCATGAAGACGGCAAGCGCATGGCTGACATCCTCCCGGTGCAGGACGTCGAAGCCAGCCTTGGCAATCGCCAGCTCCCAGTCCGCGAAGGAAAGCGCCCCGGCAAGGCAGCTCCCCCCGCTGGCGAGGAAGGGGCTGGCAGCCCCGGCTGCCGGAACAGGCTGGGGCCTGTCCGTGCGCAGCACGAGATCCTGGACAAGGAGGAGGGCCCCCTGCTTCAGCACCCGGCCAATGCCGGCAAGCGCCATGGCGAGATCGGGCGCCAGGGAGAGCGTGCACTCGCAAAGGGCTGCATCGAAGACGTCCGGCACAAAGGGAAGCTGCATGAAGTCGCCCTGCACGAGCTGTATCCCTCCGCCCAGCGTGCAGCCGGGAGTATCGTCAGCAGAGCAGCCGGCCAGCGGTCCCGGATGCCAGTCGATGCCGACGGCGACAAGGCCCCGCCTGGCAAGATAGCGGGCGCTGGCGCCCGTCCCGCAGCCCGCGTCCAGCACCAGCCCGCCTTGCGGGAGTCCGGCCTCGGCCATGAGGCCGACGCCGTAGCGGGTGAGCTCGAGACCGCCGGGGCGCAGGGTGTCGCCGGCAGCCTCGCGGAAGGCCTCGGTGCCGTAGAGCGGACGGCTCACTTGTCCTCCAGCAGTCCTTCCGCTTCGACCATCTTTCCCGTGGCAAGGGACTCGGGCACCATGGTCATGCCGCACTTGGGACAGCGCGGCAGCGTCACGTCAAAGGCGCCCTGCAGGTAGAGGGCCTGCACCTTGAGCTGCTCCAGGGGCACGCGGCAGCGTCCGCAGATCCACCTGCCGCGGTCGGGCTTGAAGTTCTTTTCGCGGTTCAGCATGGCGTCTCCCCCTCCTTCCAGCTGTTCCAGGTGTCTTCCATGCGGCGCTGCATATCGACGAACTGCCCTTCTGCCAAATACTTGGGCACCATGGTCAGCCCGCACCTCGGGCAGCGGGGCAGTGCGAGCAGAAGGCCGCCGTGGGAGTAGCGGGTGCTGACCTCCATCTGCTCCAGCGGCACATGGCAGCGCCCGCAGATCCATTTGCCCCTCTCGGGCGCATAGCTTTTCTTCAGTTCCTCCAGCATCAGGCCTTCTCCATCTGATCCTCGGACAGGGCGTTGCTCGGGCTCTCGCCACCGGCGCCGGGCACGCGCATGCGGTGGCACCAGGCATCGTGGACAAGGAAGCTGCCGTCGCCGCGCTCCTCGTATTCGACCCAGAAGGTCACGTTGCGGGGACGCCAGCTCGTGAGGTGCCGTCCACTCTCCTCGTCGATGAAGAACTTGCCGCTCTGCCTGCCGAAGGCGAGCGTGCCCTCGACGTCCTCCTGGAGGATGTGCTTGGCTTCCAGCTTGGCAAGCATCTTGGTGGAGTACTCCACCACGGCTGCCGGCACGGGCTCGGGGAGCACCTCGCCGGTGAGCTCCTTGAGGAGCAGGCGGCGCAGCCTGGCCCTGTTCGCCCTGCGCTCGGAAAGCCCGGTGCCGGACGAGGCGCCGATGCCGGGCTTGGCGTCGCCGAAGGGCAAAATGTCGAGCAGATGCCAGCAGGCCACGCCCTGGTCGGCCATGCGGTCGCGACACATGATGCAGCTGGCAAGCGAGGGGCCGCCCAGTTCGTCGGCCCTGTGTCTGGCCATCATCGAGGCCGCCTCAGGGTCGGAACACCACTGGTTGCCGCCGTAGCCGCAGCAGGCGGTGGCCTCGCCCGTCAGGGCCGGCTCGTCAAGGGCAAGGCCGCACTTGGAGGCAA
>DFDR01000223.1 GCA_002369295.1 Desulfovibrionaceae bacterium UBA3823 | reverse complement strand
CCCTGTGTCTGGCCATCATCGAGGCGGCCTCGGGGTCGGAACACCACTGGTTGCCGCCGTAGCCGCAGCAGGCAGTTGTCTGGCCCGTCAGGGCCGGCTCGTCGAGGGCAAGGCCGCACTTGGAGGCAAGGCTTCGCACCGCCTTCTGCCAGGCCTGATCGAACCTGGCCGTGCAGGGATCCTGCACCACGAGGCGATCTGGCAGGTCGCTGGCGTGCGCCTTGCCTGCACCTTCAGGAAGGCTCATGCCGTCCAGGATCTCCCAGAGGGAGGTCGCCTCGTATTCCGGCAGGAACTCCCTGAAGAGCGAGAGACAGGTGGAGCAGGCCGTGACAACGACAGGATGGCCAAGGGAGGCCAGATCCGCCTTCATCCTGGCGACATGGGCCTCGAAGAGCTCCTTCTGCCCGGCCCAGCGGGCCGGAATGCCGCAGCAGGAGAGGTAGATGCCGGCGCCCCCCTCGAGCTTTTCGTCGAGGAAGGCATAGACGGCTGCCGTCTGCTCCGGCCGGCAGCCCGAGAGCTGGCAGCCGGGGAAGAAGACGTACTTCGGCGATGCGCCGCCCCTTCCCGGCAGCACCAGGTGGCAGGCCTCGCCGGATGCAGCCTCCATGTCCTCCACGGCGAATTCGAAGGCCGACTGCGGCATGAAGCCCTTGTGAACCATGTCCTCGCGGGCCGCGATGCAGAGGTCGGCCATGGAGAAGTGCTCGGGGCAGAGCGCCTCGCACTGGCGGCAGAGGGCGCAGCTGTCGATGAGGGCATTGGCCTTGCGTATGCCCTGGGCGATGGTGAGATTGTTGAAGATCATGCGGGCAAAGGCGCGCGGATAGCCCTTGTACTTCTGCATGTAGGCGCAGGCCTTGACGCAGACGAGGCACTGGCACTCGAGGCAGCGCCTCGCCTCTTCTTTGGCCTCGTCGAGCGTGTAGTCGGCGCCGGCCGGCATGACCCGCGCAGCCGGAGCAATGCCGTCCAGCAGCATGTGCGGGCTCTTGGCGTCCTTCTCGCGCGAGGCCGTGAGCGAGACCTTCTGGGCGATGCGCTCCATGGTGAGGGCAGCCGTGCGGCCCTCGCCGCCGGCCGCCGAGGGCGAGCAGTAGCTGTGGCCTGTGGGCGTTTCCTGCGCCCAGCCACCGATGCAGACATTGTCCCTGAGGTGCAGGGTCACGGGATCGAGGCCAGTCCGGTCCGCGGCAATGCCGGCCACGCCGGCATCGACGAAGACGGCATCGGCCTTGGCGGCGACTTCGGCAAGCAGGGCCTCGTCCAGCGCGTCCACGCGGCGCAGCTCCAGCTTGGCCGTGAACTTGCCCCACTCGGAAGCGGGACCGTTGGGGGCGTCCCATTCTTCCTTCAGCTGCGGGAAGGCGTCGCAGATGGCGCTCTCAGGATCCCCCGCATGGCAGCAGAGCACGGCATAGCCCTTGGAGGAAAGATCGAAGGCGCAGACAAGGCCAGCTGCGCCAAGGCCAAGGACGGCCATGGTGTAGCGCTTCTTCGGCATGGGTAGCCCCCCGCCCACGTTCCCCATATTGGCGACCACGGCACGCTCGACCAGGCCCATGGCGATGGGACCGCCGAGATCGGCGCGCAGACAGGCGCTTTCGCAGGGATGGTCGCAGATGCGGCCGAAGACGGCGGGCAAAGGCAGAGTGCGCTGCAGGAGCCTGCGGGCCTCGCGGAGGTTGCCGGCGCCAAGCTGCTTCAGGACGCCGCGGGCGTCCACGTTGAAGGGGCAGAGCACCTGGCAGCGCGGCGGGCTGTCCTGGCTGCACCTGGCTTCGAGTTCGTGCATGCCCTTCTGATCCAGAGTAACCATATATGCAAACCTCCGCCGCAGGGCTGGGCACGGGCAGGCTTTTGGCCTGCAGGCCACGATCCCGGCAGCACGTTCAAGGTGTTGAAAAAAGGGGGAAAGGATTGCTCCCTTCCCCCTTTATGTTAGCGCAGTGGAACAGCCGTGATCAAGCCAAGGCTACTTGGGCATGGCGGCGAGCACCTTCTCGGGGTAGGCCGGGAGGTGGCGGATGCGGGCGCCGCAGGCATTGTAGATGGCATTGCAGATAGCTGCATGAGGAGCGGTGAGGGGCATTTCGCCCACGCCGGAGGCGCCGAACGGACCGAATTCGCGCGGGGACTCAACATAGATGATGGTGATGTCGTCCGGGATGTCCTTGATGTTCGGGATGCCAGCGCCGGCCATGGTCGCGTGCTTCTTGAGGTCCTCGTAGTCCTCGGTGAGGGCGAGGCCGACGCCCTGGGCCATGCCGCCGCAGATCTGGCCGTCGACGTTGCCGCGGTTGTTGACCTTGCCGATGTCGCAGACGCACACGAGGCGGTCGCAGGTGGCCTTGCCGGTCTTCACGTTGACGGACACTTCAGAGAGGAAGAGGCCGTACATGTAGCAGCAGAAGGGAGAGCCCTTGCCGGTATCGACGGAGCAGTCCTTGCTGGGAGCGGTCCAGGAGCCTTCCTGCTTGGGATTGCGTCCGGCCTTCTCCATTTCCTCGCGGGTGTACCAGCCGCCCTCGGGCTTCTTCATGGCCTCGAGGAGCTGCTCGCAGGAGACGCGGATGGCGTTGCCCACCATGACCTGGGAGCGGGAGCCGCCAGCGGGGCCGCCGACCGGGGTCTTGGAGGAGTCGTTCATCACGTAGCGGATCTTGTCGACGTCGATGCCGTAGGGGCGCAGGGCCTCGTGGGCAGTGCCGAGGATGCCGAGCGTGGCGCCCTGGCCGTGGTCGCCCCAGGCGGCGCCGATGGTGATGGTGCCGTCGGCGTTGAGCTCGGCCCAGGCGGAGGCGGAGTCGGCGCCGTCAAGGCCGGAACCGTAGGTGCCGAAGGAGATGCCGGTGGCGCATTTCACTTCGTCGGTGCTGCGGGCCGCGGTGCGCTTCTTGGAGTCCTCGTAGATCGGGCGCATCTTGTCGAACATCTC
>DFDR01000129.1:2626-5514 GCA_002369295.1 Desulfovibrionaceae bacterium UBA3823 | reverse complement strand
CGCTTGGCGCGGGTGACGGGGTCGGGGTTGTCCATTTCCGTGACGTACTGGCTGATCCATTCGTTGAGCTCGCGCTCGAGATCGACGCGCTCCTTGGACGTGCCGAGGTTCTCGCGCTGGATAACCTTCACGTAGTGGGCCAGCCGGTTCATGATCATCATGTAGGGGAGCTGGGTGGAAAGCTTGTAGTTGGTTTCCGCGGCCTTGCCTGCGGGAGTGTTGGCGAAAACCTTGTTCCTGAGGCAGGAGTTGGCGGAGAAGAAGGCCGCGTTGTCCGATCCCTTGCGCATGGTGAGGGCGATGAAGCCCTCCTCGGCCAGCTCGTACTCGCGGCGTTCCGAGATGAGCACCTGGGTCGGGATCTTGGTCTGGATCTGGCCGTCCTGCTCGAACTGGTAGAGGGGCAGGTTCTCCACGGAGCCGCCTCCCTGGGGGCCGATGATGTTCACGCACCAGCGGTACTTGGCGAAGCTCTCCGTGAGCCTGGAGGCAAAGGCGAAGGCCGTGTTGCCCCAGCAGAACTCGCTGTTGCTGGTGGCCTTCTCCGTGAAGTCGAAGCTCTTGCAGGGCACGGTGTCCTGGCCGTAGGGCAGGCGCAGGAGGAACTTCGGCAGGGTGAGGCCCACGTAGCGCGCGTCCTCGGACTCGCGGAAGGAGCGCCACTTGGCGTACTGGGGCATCTCGAAGATGGAGTGCAGGTCCTTGAGATTGGGCAGGGCCTCCCAGGAGTCGATGCCGAAGAAGCTCTTGTCGGCCGCGGCGATGAAGGGCGAATGGGCCATGGCCGCCACGCTGGACACGTACTGGAGCAGCTGGATGTCCTGCGGCTTGGGGCCGAAGTCGTAGTTGGCGATCATGGCGCCCACGGGCTTGCCGCCGAACTGGCCGTACTCCGCCGTGTAGATGCTCTTGTAGAGGCCGGACTTCACCACTTCAGGGGCGTCCTCGAAGTCGGCGAGCAGATCCTCCTTGGAGACGTTGATGAACTCGAGCCTGATGTTCTGGCGGAAGTCCGTGCGGTCCACCAGGAATTTCAGGGATCGCCAGGTGCTCTCCATCTTCGAGAACTGCTCGGCGTGCATGATCTCGTTGACCTGGTCTGAGAGCTTGGCATCGAGCTCGGCTATCATCTGGTCGACGAGGTTGCCCGAGACCTTCTGCTGCCCGCTCGTGCCCACGAGGTTCTTGAGAAAGGCCTCGACGCCGGCCTTGGTGCTGACATAGCCCTCGTCCTCGGGGCGCAGCTTGGTGGCCTGCACGATTTCGTCGAGCAGGTCCATCTGCGGAGCCTGGGCTTCGGCCTGCGCGGCCTGCGCTTCCATTTCCTGGCTCATGGCTAGCCCTCCCCGCCCTCGGCGATGCCGAGATCCTTAAGCACTTTCTTGCGGGCGTCTTCGTCGCCCACGAGCTCCTGCAGCTTCTTGCGGAACTCGGGCACGTTGGACAGCGGGCCCTTGAGGGCCTTGAGCACGTCGCGCAGCTCCATCATCTTGGCGAGTTCGGGCACCTTCTGCACGATGGCGTCGGGCTCGAAGTCCTTCAGGGATTCGAACTTGAGATTCACGGCCATCTGGGCGTCGGGATCATCGGCGAGCTTGTTGGGCACGCTGAACTGCAGGCCCAGGCCCTGCCCCTTCATGACGTCGTTGAAGTTGTCCTTGTCGATGCCGACAGGAGCGCGGTCCTCGACCATGCGATCGTCGGGCCGCAGGGTGAAGTCGCCGAGCACGACGAGCTTCAGGGGAAGCTCGATCTCCTCCTTGGCGTCGCCCGTGGCCGGGCGGTAGACGATGTTCACCCTTTCCTTGGGGGCGACGGATCCTTCTTTAGCCATATGTCTTCTCCATTACAGCAGGATGGTTGGGTTCAGGATATGCGTTGGGGAAATGCCGCTACTGGAGGCCCCGCAGGGCCTGCGAGGGCCGCACTGCAGCCAGGCGACGCAGGGTTTCCGCGGCCCTGGACATGCCCTTTTCGCCGCCGGCGCCCTCCCAGACGCGGGCCGCCGTCTTCAGGGCGTCGCAGGCAAGCCGGGGGTGCCAGGCAGCCAGGGGCGAGCCTTCGGCAAAGGTCTGGCAGAACTCTTCGGCAAGGGCCGAGGCCGCGTTCCACTGCTCGGCCAGAATCAGCAGGCGGGCCTGGGCGATGCGCAGGTCGTACCTCGTCTCCATGTCTGACGCCTTGCCCATGGCTTCGTCCAGCAGGTCAAGGGCGCGGGCCAGGCTCCCCTTGGAGGCCAGGGCCTCGGCTTCGGCGATGGCCGGATCGCTGGCCGGCACGTCGCCGCCCTTGGCCTGGCCGGCGCCCTGGGTGAGCGAGGCGATCCAGGCCTGGGCATTGGGGCCGGCAAAGGGGCGCCCGGAATTGAAGGAAAGCCGCTCCAGGCCGGGAAGGCGGTGGAGCAGGCCCTTGCAGGCGCCTTCCACGGCCAGGGCGCAGAGGTCATAGGAGCTCCCGAGTGCCTTGAGGCAGGTGTGGAGCAGAAAGGCCATGTCAAGGGCCAGCGGCGCGGTCGCCAGGGCTTCCATGGCAAGGCAGGCGCCGCCGTGGAAGTCGCCCGCCTGCATGCGTGCCCGGACGGCATCTGCCGGATCGGGCTCAGGGGCAGGCGCCATGGTCGTGCCGCCCTCGCTGGGCGGAAGCTGGGAAAGGGCGCCCCAGCAGGCAAGGAGGCCTGCCTGCCAGAAAAGATGGTCCGACGGCGCCTTGGTTCTGCCCCATTCGGCAAAGTCGGCAAGGCTGCGCAGGAGGGCCCTGCGGTTGGCCTGGGCGTCGTCGCCAAGGGCCTGGGCCGCCGGCGCGGACGCGGCGGGCGCCGGCATGGGGGCGGGCTGGGGCGCAGGCTGAGGCGCAGGCTTCGGCGCAGGTGCGCTCTGAGGGGCTGGCGC
>DFDR01000129.1:0-2491 GCA_002369295.1 Desulfovibrionaceae bacterium UBA3823 | reverse complement strand
CGGGTTCAGGTTCAGGCTCAGGTTCGGGTTCAGGCGCCGCTTCGGCAGGCAGGCGCTTTGCAGCCTCGATGAGCTCGCGCAGGGGCGGAAAGTCGGGGAAGGCGGAGCCCAGGGCCGCATCGAGATCGGCAAGCGCCCCGCACAGGCCCTCGTAGAGCGCATGGCTTGCCGGCTGGTCTGCCGGATACCCTTCAAGGTAGGCGAGCAGGCGCTCCTTCCACCAGTTGAAGGCGTTGACGCGCCCGCGGATGCGCTTCAGCACCGGGAAGCCTGTCTCCCAGAAGCCGGAGACCAGGCCGTTCAGGATGCGCACGCCGTCGACGGCGCCCGCAAGGCCGTCCGTGTGCAGGAGGGCTATGGCCAGATAGGTGGCTGCCTGGAAGTCCTTGGACTTGCCCTTGAGCACGGCCGCGGCCCTGTCCTTGACCACGCCCCAGTCAAAGCCGTCCTGGGTGACGGAGCTGAGCTTCTCGATCATGTCCGTCAGTTCGGCATATTCGGGCTCGTAGCGCGCGTCTTCGCCTGCAGGGCTTTCAGCGGACAGGGGACGGCATATTTCGGCAACCAGTTCGTCGGCCATTGGGGTGCCTTGCACTTGGCCCGAGGCGGGCGTGGCGCCTGCGGGGAAAGGTGGAAATGTAGGAAAAAGCTATGGAAATCAAGGGGTAGAAAGCAAGCTTAGCGAAAGAACCATACAGGAATCGACAGATACATTCAAGAATAGAACTTGTTTGCGTGCCGGCCGGCATGCGGGGGGGAATGCCGGAATGGCGCTGCGACGCGGTTTTGCGCTTGCAGAGACCCTGTGGTATAGAAGGCCGGCCTCACGATCAAGCCACAGGGCATTCGCCCTGTCTTTCCTGCCCTGCTGTCTGCCCTGCAGCCAGCGGGCTGCCGCTGCGGCCTGAGGAGCTGCCACCATGCCTTCCCCGCGTCTTCCCCGCCTGCGTCTTTGCTTCGGCGTTCTGCTTTGCCTTGCCGCGCTGTGCCTGGCTGCCTGCGCCGGCGTGGAGGTGAAGCCCAAGGGTCAGATTGTCACCGGCGTATCCGTGGGCTCAGGGCGGTAGCGCCCTTTTCTTCAAGCACTTCGCTCTCCGCCCCCATCCGTCCTTGCGCCACGGCGTGCAAAGGAGAAGTTCATACAGATGAAAGACGACACGACTTCCTTGAACCAGAAGCAAGACGAGGCGGCCTCCTCGAACCCAAGGAGGGAAAAGCCCCTCTGGCGGGAGTACGGCGAAGCGCTGCTTGTGGCAGGCGTCCTTGCCATCTTTATCCGCACCTTCGGCTTCCAGGCCTTCAAGATTCCCTCCGAGTCCATGCTCGACACCCTGCTCGTGGGCGATCACCTGATCGGCACCAAGTTCGACTACGGCCTCAAGCTCCCCTACACCGACATTACGCTCTACAAGGGCGGCGATCCCCAGCGCGGGGACATTGTCATCTTCAAGTATCCCGAGGATCCTGACGTCGATTTCATCAAGCGCATCGTGGGCGTGCCCGGCGACGTGCTCGAGATGCGCGGCAAGCAGTTCTACCGCAACGGCCAGCCCGTGAAGGAGGACTACATCCGCATCGACGAGCCGAACACTCTCCAGCCGCGCCGCGACAACTGGGGGCCGATCACCGTTCCCGCAGGCAAGTACTTCATGATGGGCGACAACAGGGACAACTCCCTCGACTCCCGCTTCTGGGGCTTCGTGGACCGCGATGCCATCGTGGCGAAGGCCTGGCGCATCTACTGGTCCTGGGGCCACAAGAAGGAGGACCCGGTCGTGCGCCTGAAGCGCATCGGCAGCCTCATCAAGTAGGACTGCAAGTAGGACTGCGCAGTTTCGCGTCAATTCTGCGTAAAAGTCGGTTGCCAATTCTGCGTAAAACAAGCGGCGCCGGCTTGGGAAGAGAGCCCGAACTGGCGCCGCTGGCTTTTGGGGACGCTGACCCGCTGGAGCAGCCAGCTTGCGCCGTCGAAGAGGCGCAGGTGCTTCGTCTTGGGCTGTTGGGCTGTCATGCCGCGGGAAGGTCAGGCGACCTTTCGCTCGAGACAGTGCAGAGCTGTTTCAGCCCGCCAGCGGAGAAAGCGCTCCGACTGGCGCAGGGAGGCTTCCGCAATGAACGGCGTCTTTGGAAAATGGAAGTCCAGCAGCCGCTCCAGCGCATCCCTGTGGCGCTCCCGCACGAAGCGTGACGCCATTTCGTCGAAATCCATGACGCATCCGCGCGTCCAGCGCTGGAACAGTTCCTGTTCGGACATGCCTGTCTTGTCAAGGCGCGACATGAACGACATGCCGTTGTCGAATACAGGCGCCATGCGCAGGATCTGCCCCGTGTTCGTGTCGAACAGCATGCCGTAGTTGCCCATGTGCCTGTCGGCATTGCCGATCAGGGAGTCGAAGAGCATCATGTCTTCGTAGGCAGTCCTGCCCATGGCGCTGCCGATGGCGTCCTGGGCATCGGGCGCGTCAATGCCCATTTCGTCCAGCATCCATTC
>DFDR01000031.1:6947-7553 GCA_002369295.1 Desulfovibrionaceae bacterium UBA3823 | reverse complement strand
CCCCTCTCCGCAGGAACCCGCAGACAGCGGGACGGCCCCGAGCGACGCGCTCCGGGCCGTCTTCCTGCCCGCTTCTGCGCCGGCAGCCCAGGGCGACGGTGCCTGCAAGCTCTCGCCGCGTGCGCCAAGGCCGCTCCGCATGCGCCAAGCTCGCTCCTCATGCGCACCGATGCGTTTCTGGCAGGCAGGACTTCCAGCTTCGCCCTGCACGCCTGCCGAAGCGCTCCAGCGCAAGGGGCCCTTCCCTCTTCCTCTCCGCCCCCCCCGCAGGCGGCACGCCCCCCAGCGGCGGCAGAAGGACGGAGACGGAAGGGCGCTTCGCGTGCCGAGCTGGCGCCAGGGGCTCGGCAAGGGGCCATCCCTTGAACCTTTGGGCGCAGCGTTTCCACAGCAAGGACGCTGTCCCGAATCTTGGGGGCGCCCGGGCTCCGGCGCCGCCGCGCCTGTCGCCATGCGCCGCCGGCAAAGCGCAAGCGGCCCGCCTGGCACGGCAGAACGCCGGCGCCTTCAAGGCGCCCGGCACGAATTCCAGCGCGACGGCACTTTGCCGTACCGCCTCCCTGCACAGTTCCGGCGTCTGCCACGCTTCGGCACGCTTCGACACGC
>DFDR01000031.1:4102-6893 GCA_002369295.1 Desulfovibrionaceae bacterium UBA3823 | reverse complement strand
CACGCTTCGACACGCTTCGGCACGCCCTTCAGCGCTTCGCCGTCCCAGCGGACTGCCTCGCGTGCTTCCCCTGCCGTTGTCCTTTCCCTGTTTTCCGCCTTCTTCCCCGCTTCCTTGCCATGCCTCCTTGCCGTTCTTTCCAGCGGGCCTCCTCGCTTTCGACAGGATGCATGCAGGCGGAACCGGCAGCGGGCCCTCGCAGCCCGGGCATGCGTCCCCGAGCTCGCTTCGGCCACTGCGACATCCTTTGAGCGCGCATGCCGACACGTCGCGCAAAAGCTGGAGGGCGAAGGCTTCCAGCGCTCTGCGCAAGCGCCTGGGACGAACCTTGCCCCTTGCCGCAGGGAGCCCCTGCAGCCAATGTTCAAGCCCCCAAGCCTGTTCCAAGCCTCCGTCCGCCCCCTCGCCCGCAAGCCCCGGAGCCCTCTGTGCGTTTCGTCAAGCCCTCCGTCCTTCTCTCCGCATTCCTCCTGGCGTCGCTTCCAGCCACCATGCCTGCAGGAGCCGCCACGCCGGATTCCGCTGCCGTCCCGCAGGCCGCAGACGCCTCCTTCACGGCCGACAGGACGCCCGCCACTGGTTCGCGAAGGCCTGCGCGCAGGGGGAGAAGCGACCGCGCAGTTCAGCCTGAGCGCGATGAACGCCGAAAGCCGGGGCGTCCGCAGGACGGCAAGGGCGCGAAGGCCTGCTGGCAGGCACCCAGGAAGCATGCCCCCGCGGACGGGAGCTGGAGGAAGCCGGCTTCTCGCCGGCTTCTCGCCGGCGCAGGCAGGATGCACCGCGCCTGACGCGCACGGCATGAAGGGCGTGCTGGCATGGCAGACGACGCAAAGCAACCGACACCCTGGCTCGCAGCCGGCGTCGCCCAGGCGCAAGGCCGGCTCGGCGGACATCTGTGCGGACATCTGCGTGCCTGCGCCATGAACTGCCCAGTCTTCTCCCGCAGCCCCCGCATTCCGCACCGGCGGCTGCACGTTCGCCGTCCTGCCGCGGAGCACCGGCTGCGAGAGGCGCCGGCTGCGAGGGGCGTCAGCTTGCGAGAGGCGTCAGCTGCGAGAAGGCGCGCATGCTCGGGCTGCACGGGCCCTGCGCACCGCGCATCGCCGGCGGCAAGGCCGCGGCTTCCGGCTGCCTCACGGACATCGATGCGGGATCGAGCGGGAGAACGGGCCGGAGATCGGGCGGGAGGCGCCGCGCCGCGTTCGAGCGGGTCTGCGCCCGCATGCACGGGGAGCAGAAGCGGCTTATGCCCCTTGGCCCGACGGCGCGCTGGAGGTGGCGCCGTCCTTGGCTTCGGCGGACGCGTCCGGCCTGTGCCGGCGCAGCTCCGAAAGCTTGCGCAGCAGCAGCTTGATGTCGATGGGCTTCGCCATGTGGTCGTTCATGCCGGCTTCCAGGCAGCGCCTGGCGTCTTCCGCGTAGGCGTCCGCCGTCAGGGCGATGATGGGCACCGTGCCCGCGTCGGCGCGCTCCATGGCGCGGATGGCGCGAGCAGCCTCGATGCCGTCCATGTGGGGCATGCGCAGGTCCATGAGGACGACGTTGTACCAGCCTTCCGCAGACTCGTGGAACCTTCTGACAGCAAGGCTGCCGTCCTCGGCGTGGTCCACGCTGGCGCCGGCCTCCTCAAGGATGGCGACGGCGATTTCGGCGTTGATCGGCTGGTCTTCGGCCAGCAGCACGCGCAGCCCCTCGAGCGAGGGCTTCTCCTCGGCGGGATCCTCGGCCTCCGCGGCGTCTGCACCGCCCTTCAGCCGGCTCAGAGCCCGGTAGAGCGTGGACTTGAAGAGCGGCTTCGGGATGAATCCTCCGATGCCGGCCCTTCTGGCCTCTGCCTCGATGTCGTCCCAGTCGTAGGCGGAAATCAGGATGACGGGGACGTCTCCGTCCATGATCTCGCGGAGCTTCTCTGCCGTCGCAATGCCGTTCATGCCGCCGCCCAGCTTGTAGTCGATGAGGGCCGCGAAGAAGCCCTTGCCCTCGGCATGGGCCTTCTGCACGAGCTCGACGGCCTCCTCGCCGCTGCGGCACGACTGCGGGCGCGTGCCGAGATCGCTGAGGGAGAGCTCCGCCGTCCTGCGCAGCTCCGCGCTGTCGTCCACCACGAGAATGTTCCACGGGGGCAGGCTCATGCTGCTCCCGTCGCCGTCGATGCGCTCCAGATCGACGGCTATGTGAAAGCGCGATCCCTTCCCCTGGGCGCTTTCCACCTCGATGGAGCCTTCCATGGCGTCCACGATGTACTTGGCGATGACGAGCCCGAGGCCCGTTCCCTGCGTCCTGTGCACGCGCCGGCTGTCCTCGCGCTCGAAGGCCGTGAAGAGCTTGGCCTTGAAGTCCTCGGACATGCCGATGCCGGTGTCCCTGACGACGAAGTGGGTGCGCACGAAGCGGGCCCCCTTCATCGAAGGCTCCTGCCAGAGGTCGATGTCCACGGAGCCGCCCTCGGGCGTGAACTTGATGGCGTTGCTGAGGAAGTTCAGCAGCACCTGGTTGAGGCGGACGCCGTCGCAGTAGACGTGTTCCGAAAGGATGCTGGAAATGAAGACGTCGAAGTTCTGGTCCTTGTCCCTGATCTGCGGGCGGACGATGTCGCACATGGACTCCATGGTCTCGCGCAGGGAAATCTCCTCCAGCTTCAGCGTCATCTTGCCGCTCTCAATCTTCGACATGTCGAGGATGTCGTTGATGAGCCCGAGCAGCTGCTTGCCCGAGATCATGATCTTCCTGAGGCAGCTGTCCACGCGGCCGCGCTCGCCCAGATGATCCCTGGCGATGCTGGTCAGGCCGA
>DFDR01000031.1:0-3989 GCA_002369295.1 Desulfovibrionaceae bacterium UBA3823 | reverse complement strand
ATGTTGGAGAGGAACTCGCTCTTCGCCCGGTTGGCGCTCTCGGCCGCTGCCTGCGCCTCCTCGGCCTTGAGCCTGGCGTCCCTGGCCTCGTCCATCTGGCCCTTGACCACGCGCAGGTAGAAGAGGAAGACGAGCAGGATGCCGGCCCCCAGCACGGCGGCCGACGCCAGGGCGCCCCTGGCCATCGACGCCCCCATTTCCTCGAGGACATCGCCGAGCACGCCGTAGGGGAGGATGCCCACAAGGTACCAGTTGCTGTCCTTGAGCGGGGCGCCGCGGACGCTCCTGCGCTCGTCGACGCCCTGCTCCGGATTGACGTACCTGAGATTCGCCTCGAACGCCCCGCCGGTGGCGACTGCCGACTTCATGTCGTCCACGGCCTGGTCGATGGTCCTGCGCTCGGGCGTGCAGTAGGCCAGCAGCTTGCTGTAGTAGGAGTCCTTTTCGGCTCCCCTGCTCTGGACGACGTAGGTGCCGTCGCGCCGGACAAGCCGGTAGGTGACGAGCGAGTTCGGATCGTCAAGCTGCATCATCTGCTGGAACATGGCGATGGGCTTGCACCACAGGATGCCGACGCTCCGCTTCCCGCCGGGCAGGGGCGCAGAGAGGGGGACCGCATAGATGATCAGCTGCTCCTTGTCCGACCATCCGCCGGTCACGATCTGCCGGCCGGCGAGAAGGCCACTGAGCAGAAAGTCCGGATCGCCGAGCTTCGCAATGGGGGCCCCGTACACGCTTGAAAGCTTGCCGTCGGCCTCGATGAGCGAGCAGTTGGCGAGGTTCTGGAAAAGCGATGCGCGGGCGATGGCCTCCTTGACGGCCCCGCTGTCCGAGCCGGCTTCCAGCCCCTGCAGTGCAGCCTTGAGGGAGTCCATCTGCGTGCGCCGTATGGCCTTGATGGCTTCGAAGCGGTTCGCTTCCTGTTCCAGCATGCCCTGCAGATGGGCGTGGGCAATCCTGCGCACGTCCTGGGACGTCCTGCTGTCCTTGTAGTGCGACAGCGCGAAGAAGACGAGGCACGCAAGCCCGAGGAGAAAGAACAGGCCGGCGAAAATCTCTTTGAACTCTTTTTTCATTCTGCACCTGGATGCGTCGATGTTGCAGCTGCTTCGGCCGGAAGCTTCGGGCTTTTAGCCCCTCCAGCCGCAAGGCGGCAGGAACGGCGGCCAGCGACACGGCCGCCGGATGGAAAAACATACCCGCAATCGACTGCGTTGTCTCCATTTTTGCCATGGGCGATCCGTGCCCGCTTTCGGCGAAGACGGGCCCTCGGCCGGCTGCTTCATCCCGGCAAGGCGCCCTTGAAGGACTTCCCGAGGCCTGCCTTCGCCTGCGCTCCGGCACCAGCGCAGCCTCTGCTCCTGCCCTCCTGCCGGGCACGCCCCGCTCTGCCTTCGCCCTGCAGCGCCCCGGAGTTCCGTCCAGAAGCAGGGCCAAGCCCTGGCCGGCCGCCTGCTCCGCCTTCCTCCCGCCCCGCCAGGCGCCGGCCTTTGTGCCGGCAGGCGGAGGCGCCGCACGGGGAGGACGCGAGCCAGGCCGGGTGGAGGAGACAGGAAGCAGGGCTTGGCAGGCGGCTGCGCCTGAGCCAGGGCAGGTCTCCCCGGCGGCAGACAGGCCAGCCGCGCAGACGGTGCTGGCGATGGATCTTGAACTTGAACTTGAGCTTGAGCTGGCGTCTGAGCTGGAGCCTGATCTGGAACTGGAGCTGGAGTCCCGGGCCTTGCGGGCCTGCTGCGCGATGTCTTGAAGGGCATTGCCTCGCCAGTGCAGATGAGGCATTGTGCAAGTCTCTTCCCCTGCATGTCTGCCGCCTTGGGAAGACCTCCTTCGGTCTTTCCTGGCCTTGCCCGGACGGCCCGGACGCCTCCCTGCTTCAGCCACCCTTGCGAGGAGAAAGCCCCATGGATCAGCGAACGCATCCCTCCGCTCCAGCCGGTCCGCTTCCCTGCCCGCCCGCTGGCTCCGCCATAGCGCTGTGCCCGGACGGCGTCTACCGCTGGACCTACGAGTTCTCCATGTACAGGAACCCGGCCATCCTCTTCACTGTCTGGAAGGCGGTGGCCTTGAGTGTCGGCCTTGTCTGGCTCTTCGCCGCCTGCCTCGATCTTTTCGAGAACGGCTTCGATGCCCAGGGCCAGCTCCAGACGGCGGGCGTCTTTCTGCTGATCTTTGCCGGCGTCGGCATCGTCGTCGGCGGACTGGCCTACCTCGTCGTAGCTGCCGTCTACGGCGGAAAATACTGCGTGGTCTTCGAGATGGACGGCCGGGGCGTCAGGCACAGCCAGCTGCCGAAGCAGTTCAAAAAGGCCCAGGTCCTTGGCGCCCTCGCGGTCCTTGCTGGCGCAGCCAAGGGAAGCTTCTCTGCCGCGGGCGCAGGCATGCTCGCCGCCTCGCGCAGCTCCATGTACACGGAATTCGCCAAGGTGCGGGGCGGGCGCCTCGCCAGGAAGCGGTCCACCATCTACCTCAGCGAGGGCCTGGAGCGGAACCAGATCTACACCGAACCCCAGGACTTCGACTTCGTGCTCTCTTTCGTCCGCAGCCGCGTGCCGGCCAAGGCTGCAGGCAGGCTTCAGGGCTAGCTTTGGTCTTCCCGGCAGGGGCGAGCATCGCTCGCCTCTGTCCCCTTCTTGTACCCGCTCGTGCCCGACTTCAGAGAGCGCCTGGGGCTGCCCTGCCCCGAAGACAGGAAGCTTCCGGCATGGGTCCGGGCAAAGCCCCTCGGCGTCTTCGAGGGCCTGAAGGGCGATGCCTGGGCCAGCCAGGAGCTCCCAGGAGCGGAGGTTGGGAACAAGGCCAACGCCAAGCGCCTCGTCTTCAGCGCCGCGCGCATTGCGCAGTCTCCCCACACCTCGACAAACCAGGCATTCGGGGCGGACACGGCGGCTCAGCTGGGGTGGTTCAGGTTCGTCGACAACCCCAAAGTGACGCCGCAGGGCATTCTTGCAGGGCACAGGGACTGCACGCTGATGCGCGCAAGGGTCTTCAGAATCGTCCTCTTCGTCATGGACACCATGACCGTCAGCCTGCCCGGCAAGGTGAAGGCCACGAGCCTTGAGGGCGACTTCTCGGCCTTCGGCTACTACGCGCACACCACCATCGCCGTCGAGCCGGAGCAGGAGCTTTTTCTGGGCGTCGTCGACGCTACATTCCGAGGTCGCCGGCAGGGCGGAAAGGGGCCGGGCCGGCTTCCCCCCGACGTGAGGGAGTCCGCCGTGCGGCGCCAGCACGCCCGGAGGGTCGGCGAAGCCGCTGCGCACATGCCCGGCACTCTTTCGGTTCTGGTGGGCGACCGGGAGGCCGACGCCCTGCTGTTCATCCACGAATGCATTGAGCTGGGATGCGTCAGGCTCGTGATCCGGGCCAGGACGGACCTCGTCCTGCCGGAGGAAAGCGAAGGACTGTTCCCGCTGATGGCGCACACGGAGCCCTGCGGGACTATGAAGGTCAAGCTCGGCAGGACGAGCGAGCGCAGGGACTGCGCCGGAAACGCAGTGGCCAGGGCGTATCCGGAAACGGTTGTGGAAGTGGACGTCGCCTTCCGGCGCGTCACGCTTGCGCCGCCCCCGGAAAAGCCGGAGGCCGGCCCGCTCGAAGTCGTCTGCGTTGCGGCTGTCGAGCGCGGAAAGCCGAAGAGGGACGAGCGGGTCAAGTGGATTCTTCTGACAACGGTTGACTTGGAGAACGCCGAAGACGCAATGACTGTCGTCAGATACTATGAGCGGCGGTGGCTCATCGAGGAGATGCACGGCATACTCAAGAAGGACTGCTGCGACATAGAATCGCTTGCCTACAGGACGTTCGCCCGCCTCGTCAACGTGCATGCCGTCTACATGGCGGCCACCTGGCGGCTGATGCTGCTACGCCAGCTGGCTCGCAAGAATCCGGTGCTGCCTCCGGATGACGTCTTCGGCGACCTCGAAATGGATGCACTGCACAAGACAGCGGACGAAGCGCAAAAAAAACCTAGGGATACGCTGAACAATTCG
>DFDR01000237.1 GCA_002369295.1 Desulfovibrionaceae bacterium UBA3823 | reverse complement strand
AAGGGGACGGAGAGATCGGGACGGTGGATCTGGTAGAGGTCCACGTAGTCCATGCCGAGCCGCTTCAGGCTGGCGTCGATTTCGGCCATGATGTTCTTGCGGGAGAGGCCTCCGCCGTTGGGGCGTCCCCTGCGCATGTCGAAGCGCACCTTGGTGGCCACCACGATCTCGTCGCGGTCGAGGCCGAACTCGCGCACGAGGCGGCCGGTGATCTCCTCGCTCGTCCCGTACTGGTAGACGTTGGCCGTGTCAAAGTAGTTGATGCCAAGCTCCACGGCCTTGCGGAAGATGGGCTTGGCGTCGTCGAAGTCCTTTGCCCAGGGAAAGTCGCCGTGCTCGGGCCCGGGGGCGCCGAAGCCCATGCAGCCGAGGCAGATGCGGGAAACGTCCATCCCGCTGCGTCCGAGTTTCACGTATTGCATCATGTTCTCCTTGTGTTCATTTGTCTGGCGGCCAGGCGCTCCTAGACGGCCCTGCCGTCTTCGCGGATCCTTGCCCGCAGGATGCGCAGATCGCCGTAGAAAGAGGAGGCGGTCGCCCCGCCGTCCATGAGGAAGTCCGAGCCCGCTGCGAACATCCTGCGCTCCGACTGCGGGGAGACGACGAGGCCGGCGCCCCCGCGGGCGGCGATCCTGCCGAAGACCTCCAGCAGGACGGCCGTTCCGTAGAGATCGACCCGGAGGATGTCTTCTGCGGGCGCCTGGGAGGGCGAGACGCCGGCCGCGCAGATCACGCGGTCCACGGAGCCAAGCTCCTGGCAGCGCAGGACACGCTGCTCCACGGACGCGCTGGAGCCAATATCCGTGCAGAGGGCCGTGCAGGAAAAGCCTGCGCCTTCGAGGACGCCTGCGGCTGCCTCGGGCTCTCCAGACGCAGGTCCGCCGCGACGACCTTCCGGCCGAAGCCGGTCCGGCGGACTATGGCCTGGCCGACAGATCCCGCGCCGGCAAGGACGGCGACGCGTTCCGGCGCGGTGCTCATGCTTTCGTCTCCTGCCTGCGGGTGAAGTTCGTGAAGACGGGATCCTCCGTCTTCGGGAGAGGCACGCCGGCCTTCCGGGCCGCCTCCTGGCAGCGCAGGAAGTAGGCCATGCTGCGGGCCAGGACGCGCATGTTCATGAGCCCCTCCCCGTCCTCGGGCACGTCGTCCGCCTCAAGGGCGAAGACGTTGTTCCAGTAGCGCGAGGAGACCACGAACATCTCCTGGATGGTGAAGTACTTGTTGAGCTGCGAGAAGGCGGCCACGGTGCCGGAGCGCCTGGCCGCGACAATGCCGGCCGCGGGCTTGAGGCGGAAGGCCTGGTTGGCGCAGCCCGTGAACTCCGAGAAGAAGAGCCTGTCCATGAAGGCCTTCATGTGCCCTGAAACGGCCGCGTAGTGCACGGGCGAGCCGAAGACGAAGCCGTCCGCCCGGCGCGCACGTTCCCTGAACTCGTTCACGCTGTCGTCGAAGACGCAGCGTCCGAGCCTGGCGCACTTGCCGCAGCCAAGACAGCCTGCCAGGGGCTTGGCGCCAACCCAGAAGACGTGGGTGCCGATGCCCTCCTCCTGGAGGATCTTCTCCACTTCCCTGAGGGCGGCGCTGGTAGAGCCGTTCCTGCGGGGGCTTCCGTTGACGAGTTCAACATGCATGGGATTCCTCCTTGGGGCCGCAGGCCAGAAGGCGCTCCGGCGCGGTCCCGGATTTGACAAAGTTCAGTAACGGGTGTTTTCTAAACCACGTCTGTTCCTGCAAACAACCACAGGCCAGCGAAAAACCGGACTTAAGAAACGCTTCCGGCAAAAACGTTCCCCATCAGCCAGCCAGGAGTCTGCCATGCTCATCCAGGGAAACGAGGATCTGCGCGTCCAGAAGACCATGGCCTGCATCGACAGGGCCTTCTGCGAGCTCATGCTCGAGCGGGAGTACGGGGACATCTCCGTCGCCGAACTCTGCCGGCGGGCGAAGATCCAGCGCAAGACCTTCTACGCCTACTACAGCTCCATCGACGGGCTGCTGCGCGAGAAGCTGGACGAGGTGTCGCGCCGCTACATCGAACGCATAAGCGGGTACGCGGTGCCCGAGCAGATCGCCGAGGTCAATCTCGAGTTCTACCGCTACTCGGCGGAGCAGGGCGAACTCTACGAGCGGATCGTGTGCAGCGCGGCCTGCCGCGACATCGGCAGCGCCCTGCTCGAGGACCTCGTGCGCAGGACCTGGCAGGACTCGCCGTGGTTCAGGAGCCTTGGCGAGAGCGAGCAGGACATCTTTCTGGCCTTCATTTTCGGCACCGGGGCAGCCCTCTACAGGCAGTGGGTTGCGGGAGGAAAGAAGGTGCCCCTCGAGCGCATGGCCGAGCTGGCCGGACGGCTGCTGAAAGAGGGAGCGGAGGGCTTTGCCAGGACTGTGGACAGGAGCCGCGCGCCTGGCGGTCCGGCAAGGCCCTGAGCGCTCGAGCAAGGCGCCATCGAAGAACGCCATGCTGGCCCTCGGAACGCGGAACAGCCTCGGCTGGGCGGCGCAGGCGCGCTCCGTGGCCTTCGCTCCGTCCGGCGCCTGCAGAAGGGAGGGCCCGAAGCGCAGCTTCGAGCCGTCTGCCTGCGTCTGCCAGCACGCTCCCCGGCAGGCGGCATGCATGCCCCCCTTCCCTTCGGCCGAAGCGCTCCAGCTCGAGGGCGCCCTTCCCCATTTTCCCCTTCCCGCCGCCTCGGCGGAGCGGCAGGCCGTCTCCGCCTGCAGGACATGGCCGCGAACCTGCAGGTCCGCCTGAACTGGACGCGCGCCCCCGCAAAGGCGCATACTGGCCCCGCCGGCGCAGGGACTTCACGATGCGCGCAAGGCAAGGAAGGAAGCATGGCACATCCCCCCGCATCCATGAACGGACCCCGGAGCAAGGGGCGTCCCCGGTCGTTCGACAGGGCCAAGGCGCTGGAGGCCGCCCTGCGGACCTTCTGGAAGCTCGGCTACGAGCCGGCCTCCGTTCCCGAACTGTGCTCGGCCATGGGCGTCAATCCGCCAAGCATGTACGCGGCCTTCGGCAGCAAGGCGGCGCTCTTCATCGAGGCCATGGAGCACTACGAGCGCAGCTACTGGGAGGAGCCGGGCAGGCGCTTCCTTGCCGAGCCGGATCTGCGCCGGGCCGTTGCCGGCTACTTCGAGGACGCGGCCCGCATTCTGCTCTCCCCGGAAACGCCCTGCGGGTGCATGGTCGTCCTGGCTGCCGTCAACCTGGCCGACAGCGCAGGCGAGGTGGCCCAGGCGGTCCGCCGCCTGCGCATGGCAACCAAGGAGATGTTTGCCATCCGCCTCAGGCAGGCCGCCGGCGAGGGGCAGATTCCTCCCGATGCCGACATCCCGGCGCTGGCCGGCACGCTGAACGCCCTGCTGGAAGGGCTCTCCCTCCAGGCCAGAGACGGCCTGAGCCGGCAGGAGCTCAGTGCCATGGCAGCCCTTGCCGTCAACCTGCTCCCTGCCGGCAGTTCCCGGCGCTGAGCCCGCCGTTCCTGCACCTGCGCCGAAAGCGGCACGGCGGCTGTCCAGCTTGACAGCTATTTTTGTATTGACTACTATAAAAATCGTTCCAGGGGCTCCGGCCCCAGCTGGATGAATCGCAAGGCAAGGAGAGAAGCAGTGAAGCAGGACGAATCAGCAAGGGAATCCCGCCCCTCCCGGCGAAAGCTGCTGGCGTGGGCCGGCGCGGCTGCGATCGGCGCCGCCGGCGCCGCCGCAGGATGGAAGCACTTTTCCGGCACCGTGCAGGTCAAGGTGGAATCTTTCTTCGCCGCAGGCGACGGCAGGAAGAAGAACATCCTCGTACTGTCCGGCAGCGGGCGGAAAGGCGGCAACACCGAGCTTCTGGCCTCGGCCTTTGCCAAGGGCGCCAGGGAAGCCGGCCACGACGTGCATGCTTTCAACGCAGCCCTGGATCCCATGCGCGGCTGCATGCACTGCGGCGGCTGCTGGAGCCGGAATGCGCCCTGCGTCATGGACGACGGCTTCACCAGGCTCTATCCCCTGCTCGAGCAGGCCGAGCTCCTTGTCCTGTGCAGTCCGCTCTACTGGTACAGCCTGAGCGGGCACCTCAAGTGCGCCATGGACCGGCTGTACCCCTACTTCCAGAAGGATCGCCCAAGGAGCCTGAAGGTCAGGGAGACCATGCTGCTCATGTGCGGGCAGACCAGGCTCCTGCGGTCCTTTGCCGGCGCGGCCGAAACCTACCGCCAGGGCATAGGCTTCGCCGGCTGGCGCGACAGAGGGAGGCTCTTCGCCACGGGCGTCGACGGACTGGGCGCCATCGCCGGCTCCAGCGCGCTCGCCGAGGCGGAGACGATGGGGCGCGGCGCCTGACGCCCCCCAGGACAAGCTTAACCGAGGCAGGCAAACGCAAACAATATGGAGTGCATCATGAGCAAAAACGTTCTCGTCATCACCGGCAGTCCCCGCAGAAAGGGCAACAGCAACGCCATGGTCCAGGCCTTCATCGAAGCCTGCGAGGCCAAGGGCCATTCCGTCCAGCGGCTCGACGCGCCGTACCTGAAGCTCTCGGGCTGCATGGCCTGCGAGAAGTGCTTCTCCAAGGGCAGGCCCTGCACCCTGGCGGACGACGACTTCAACGCCCTCGCGGCGCCGGCCATTGAAAAGGCCGATGCCGTCGTGTTCGCCATGCCCGTCTACTGGTACTCCCTGCCGGCCCAGATCAAGATGGTCATCGACAAGCTCTTTTCCTTCGTCGTCGGCGGCAGGGACATCGCGGGCAAGCAGTACGCGCTCATAGCCTGCTGCGAGGAGCAGGACGACGAGGTCTTCTCCGGCGTGCGCTACTGCCTGCGCAAGACTGCGGAGCTGATCAAGTGGACGTCCTTCGGCGAAGTGTGCGTTCCCGGCGTCCTCAAGGCCGGCGACATCGAGGGCACCGACGGCTGCGCCAGGGCCGCCGCCCTGGCGGACGCGCTGTAGGCAGACAGGTCTCGACGACCATTCCGCTCCAGACCGCCGTCTGGGAGGACACGGCCCGCATTGCGGGCCGAGCGCGCTTTCTGCCGCTTCGGGCAGGACCTGCGTCCCTGCCGGCGGCCGCGGCTGCGTCAAGCATGGATCGCGGAAGCGTGGAAGCAAGGATTCCGGAAGCAAGGTCGCGGAAGCGGTTCCGATGCCTGCGGGAGCGGCAAGGCGGCTGCATGCATTCTTTGCCGGCCCGTGCTGCAGGGGGAATGCGCTTGCCAGCGCAAGGAGGAACAGCATGAAAGCTGTGCTTTTCAACGGAAGTCCCCGCAGGAACGGCAACACGGCGGCTCTGCTGGGCTGCGTCGCAAGGACGCTCGAAGCAAGGGGCTGGGAGGTGGAGACCGTCCAGCTCGGCAAGGCGACGATCCACGGCTGCCGGGGCTGCCAGGCCTGCGCCAAGAGGCAGGACGGGCACTGCGCCTTCGGCGACGACGACTGCAATGCGATGATCGACAAAATCATGGCAAGCGATGCCGTGGTCATGGGGTCGCCCTGCTACTTCACGGACGTCACGGCCGAGCTCAAGGGGCTCATCGACCGCGCAGGCTACGTTGCCTTCGTCAACAAGTGGATGTTCAGCGGCAAGATCGGCGCAGCCGTGATCGCGGCCGGCCGTGCCGGCGCCACGCACGCCTACGACACCATCAACCACATGTATCTGATGAACAACATGCTCGTGCCCGGCTCGGTCTACTGGAACGTCGGCTTCGGCCAGAAGCCGGGCGAGGCCGTGGAGAACGACGCCTTCACGGTCCAGACCATGGAGCAGCTGGGCCGGGCCATTGCCTGGCTCGGCGCCTGCACCGTCCCGCAGCTCGACAAGTATCCCCGCTGAGCCGGTTCCGCGAAAGGTCCCCGCAGAAGCGCAGAGACGGCCCGAGGCGGGCTTCGGGCCGTCTTGCGTCTGCCTCCCCGGGCAGCGAGGCATGGATGCCGCGGCTGGCGTCTGCGGCCCTGCTGGCAGGGGG
>DFDR01000103.1 GCA_002369295.1 Desulfovibrionaceae bacterium UBA3823 | reverse complement strand
GGATACGCTGAACAATTCGGCATCGCCTCGGCCACCCCTCGATATTTCAAGGAGTTAGCTGAGCTATGTCGCTGAAAAAAGCTTTTTATCAGTGCTTCCCTAGCTGTGCACCCTGCCCCTCATAATGTCGATTCGTTCGCACGACCGCGATGGCAAACAGGTGAATCGCCTGCGGAGGCATGCAAAGCAGCCTCCATTACGCGCTTAGGGGCACAAATGAAAAAGTTCCTGCCACTCTTCGATGACAGGAACTTGTATCGCACTGTTGTGGAAGCAACGAACTCGGCAATGCATTCCTAGCCAGCGGCAGTGCTGGATATGATCATTTGTTTCTGCATATCGATTTCAAAGCAGTTGTGCGACTCAATCCCTTTCACATTAGGGGCAAGTTTAAACATATAAAGACCATAGGGCAACTGCCTGTCGTAGGCGGCGGTTTCATCGTTGAAAGTGTCATACTCTTCGATGACGGCATAGCGGTACTGAATGTTCTTCTTTGGTGCCTTGTACTTGAACACCTGTTTGACATTGCCACATATCGTCTTTGTATTTCCAGCCAAACAGATGGAAGGCAAAAGCAACATCAATGACAATGATAGAACAAGCAGTTTTTTCATCGCGATCTCCTCTGTAGAAAAAGCATTGGGACTATCTCTGAATAGTTCCTTTCCATACTATACCCCAAGCCGACAAAAAATGCCATAGCACCGGAAGATACCGTGGCTTTTGCTTTCTCTGTCCTGCTGTCTACTTGGCTTGCTTCTTTTCCTTCTTGGAAGCCTTTTCCTTCTTCGGATCGGGGCTGGATGGACGCTGACCGGCACGGGAAGGCCGTTTGCCGCAGCAAGCCTGCCGCTGTTCTTCATCCCTCCCTGTTCCATCGCATCGCCAGGCGATGGAAGGTCCCGGCCTGCCTGAACGCGGCAGGAGTTCGGCGCATGCCGCCAGGCAGGCCGGGGAGGGGGAAGGCGGCTCAAGGGGAGGAGCCGCAGGAAGGCGGAGCCAGGGGAAATGCCCCGCCGAACTTTGAGCATAGCACGACGGCGGACCACGGCAAGCAAGGCACGAAAAGCAGAAAAAAGCACGGACTGCTCCTGATCCGTGGTTCGGGCCCCCCCTCTCTTTGCAGGCCGGCAAAGGCCCGGGTGCCAGTCCATGCGGCAGGCTCAGGACCTTTCTGCGTCCCTGCGCCAGCGTCCATCGCCTTCAAGGAGGCCGGCGGCGTGAAGGTCCCGGGGACGAAGCGCTCAGCGGCCAGAGGCGCCCCCGCCTGGCCCGGCGCTGATGGGTCAAGTGCAGATGGCCCCGGCGCCAGCGGGGAAAGGCAAGGAAGCCCGCCGCAGCCCAGCGCGACATGGCTCCCGCAGGCTCCCGAAGGTTCCCGCAGGAGTCCGCTCGAGTCCGCTTAAGCCCGCTCAAGCCCCCTGGAGCCCGCAGTCCGGAACGCCCACCCCCCTTTCCCTGCCCTCCGCCCAAGACAGCGCCCAGGGCAGTGCGCAGGACGTTGCCCTTGGCAGGTGGCTACGTTCCGTCCCGTGGCGCCCAAGGCCTTGGCACAAGCTGATGCCGGCAGGTTCGTCCGGGCAGAAGGGGCCTGGCGAAGGGCGCGGAGCTGCCTGCTGGCGAAGGACGCGGCTTTGCGCGAGGGCGAAGGGCGCGGGGCCGCCCGCTGGCGGGGACGCGCTTTGCCTGGGGCGCCTAGTCGAGCGTGCGCCGGAAGCTGCGCACGGCAAGGACCATGACAAGACAGGCGAAGAGGGCGATGGGCCAGAGGGAGGGCCACAGCTCCGTCCAGCCCGAACCCTTGAGCAGCACGCCCCGCACGATGCGGTTGAAGTGCGTGAGCGGCAGGACGGAACCTATGGCCCTGGCCCAGTCCGGCATGCCGGCAAAGGGGAACATGAAGCCCGAGAGCATAAGGTTGGGCAGGAAGTAGAAGATGGTCATCTGCAGAGCCTGCAGCTGGTTTCTGGCAAGAGAGGAGACGGTGACGCCAACGGTGAGGTTGGCTGCCATGAAGACGACGGAAGCGGCGTAGAAGACGAGGGGGTCGCCCGCAAAGGGGATGCGGAAGAGGAAGAGGGCGGCGCCCAGGACGATGCCCATCTGGATGTGGCCTATGGCGACGTAGGGCAGGATCTTGCCGGCCATGATCTCGAGCGGCGTCAGGGGCGAGGCGAGGAGGTTTTCCATGGTGCCGCGCTCGCGCTCGCGGGTGACGGCAAGGGCCGTCATCATGACGGTCATGAGCGTCAGGATGAGGCCCATGAGGCCGGGAACGATGTTGTAGCGGGTGAGGCCTTCGGGATTGTAGCGGCGGTGGACGGCGACGCTGTAGGGCGCAGGGGTGCCGGCAAGCCCTGCCAGAGGACCCGAAAGATCCTTGGCCTGCGCCCGCGCCAGAATGCCGGGAAGGGCGGCCAGGGCGCCGGAGGCAGCCACGGGATCGCTTCCGTCCGCTTCGACGAGGATCTGCGGCCGCTCTCCGCGCAGGACGCGCCGTGCGAAGTCGCTGGGGATGGTGACGGCAAAGAGGATGCGCCCCTCCCGCAGGGCCTGTTCGGCCTCCCGCTCGCTCATGGCGCCGGCCAGGCTGAAGTAGCCGGAAGCGCCGAGGCCGGCGACAAAGCTGCGCGCCAGGGGCGATCCGTCCCCGCCGACGACGGCCGCGGGCAGGTTCCGGGGGTCGGTGTTGATGGCATAGCCGAAAAGGATGGTCTGCACGAGCGGAATGGCCACGATCATGGCAAAGGTCATGCGGTCGCGCCTCAGCTGCAGAAATTCCTTGACGACAACGGCCCAGAAGCGCCGGAAGGAGAAGAAGGCGCCTCTCATGGCCTTGCTCCGAAATTGTCCCTGGAGCGCTGCATGAGATAGATGAAGCAGTCCTCGAGGCCCGTCTGCACGGGTTCTGCGCGCTGGCCAGGGGCAAGGGCACCGGCAACGGCCTCCTCGAGCGCCCTGGCGTCCCTGGCGCTGGCGTGCAGGCAGGCGCCGAACATGACCGCCTGCTCGACGCGGCCGTCCCTGAGGAGTCTGGCGTAGAGCGCCTGGAGGCCCTCTCCCGAGACGGCGAGCGTGGAGAGCCCGAGCCCTGCCGCGATGCCGGCTGCCGTGCCCGAGGCGAGGAGCTTGCCGTAGGCGATGTAGGCCAGCTTGTGGCAGCGCTCGGCTTCGTCCATGTAGTGGGTGGACACGAGCACGGAAACGCCCTGGGAGGCCAGCGCATGCAGCTCCTCCCAGAAGTCGCGCCTGGCGGCAGGATCCACGCCCGCCGTAGGCTCGTCGAGCAGGAGGAGCTCCGGCTTGTGGAGCATGCAGGCAGCCAGCGCCAGGCGCTGCTTCCAGCCGCCGGAGAGCGAGCCTGCCAGCTGGCCTGCCCGGCCCTGGAGGCCGAGGCGCTCGATGGCTTCCTCCACGGCAGCCCGCCTGCCGGGCAGTCCGAAGACGCGCGCCGTGAAGTCGAGGTTCTCGCGCAGGGTGAGATCCTCCCAGAAGGAGAAGCGCTGGGTCATATAGCCCACCCTGCGCCTGATTTCGGCGCTCTGCGTCATGATGTCGAAGCCAAGGCAGGTTCCTCGGCCCGAGTCCGGCGTCAGCAGGCCGCACATGAGCCGGATGGACGTCGTCTTGCCGCTGCCGTTGGGACCGAGAAAGCCGTAGATCTCGCCCCGCTTCACGGCAAGGGAGATGCCGTCGACCACGGTCCTTGCGCCGAAGCGCTTGGTCAGTCCCTCGACGTCGACGGCCAGGCAGGCGCGTGCGTTCCTGCCGGCCAGCGCACAGGTTCCTTCGGCGTCCATGTCAGGGCTCCAGGCGCACGGCCACGGGCTGGCCCGGATGGAGCCTGCCCGCGACTTCCGCCGAGGGCCTGGCCTCGGCCATGAAGGAGAGCTTGGCGCGCGTTTCATTGGAGTAGATGACAGGCGGCGTGTACTCCGCATCCTGCGCCACGTAGACCACGGTTGCCCTGAAGGAGGCGTCGAGGCCGTCGGCCTGGACGGCCACGGTTGCGCCTGGCCTGACTCTGGCCATCTCGCGCTCGGGCAGGAAGAAGCGGATCTTCACGCCGCCCGGCGGGAGCAGCTGGACGACGGGACTGCCCTGGGGCACCCATTCGCCCTGGCGGAAGAGGGTGTCGTAGACAAGGCCTGCAGCCGGCGCTTCAAGGCGCTTCTGCGCCAGATCCCAGCGGGCCTGGGCTGCCGAGGCCCTTGCCTCCCTGACGGCTGCCTCCTGGGCTTCGATGCGCTTCTTCCTCTCCGGGAGGCTCCATACGTCTATCTGCCGCTCCAGCTCCGCCACGCGCGCTTCGGAGGCCCTGGCATCGGCCCTGGTTTGGTCGAGGTCCTTCCGGGAAAGGGCACGCTCCGCATGGAGGCGCTCGTTGCGGACAAGCTGCAGCCGGCAGTTCTCCGCTTCGGCCCTGGCGCGCCTCAGCTGCGCCTCTGCCATGGCGATCTCCTCGGGACGCCGGCCTGTCTGCATGTCGGCAAGGGATGCCTCTGCCTGCGCGAGGCGCTCCTCGGCTGCCTCAAGCACCTGGCGCTCGGGCTCGGCCTCGAGTTCCGCCAGCAGCTCGCCCTCGGCGCAGGTCTTGCCCTTCACGGCGCAAAGCCGCTCAAGCCGGCCTGCGCGGGCTGAGGCGAGGTAGACGTAGTCGCCCTCCACGTAGCCCTGGAAGGATCCGTCCCCTTCGCCTGTGCAGGAGCAGAGGAGGAAGACGGCCGCAAGGCAGAGGGCCAAAGCAAAAGACCGCAGGGCAGCGTGCATGGAGTCCTCCTGTCGCCTGTCACTGTCTGGATGCCAGACCCGCGAGCAGGAAGGCCCTGACGTGCCTGGCCAGGGCTTCCCTGTCGACGCTCCCGACGGTCGGCACCTTCTGCAGAATGTCCTGGGCCGCCAGCGGACACATGACCATGGCGATGACGGTCGGCATGAGGAGCACGGGATCAATGCCGGGATTCATGCGCCCTTCCCGCTGGGCCCTGGCCACGGCGCCGATGAGCCGGCTGTGGCTTTGGACGGGCACCGCCGCGGGCACGACCCGGTCCCGCAGCGCTCCGCTGCCGGCCAGAAACTCGCGCGCCCACAGCCGGGGCAGTTCGGGGAGCCGCCGCGCCGCCTCCAGCAGGCGTCCGGCCCAGGCGCAGACGGCCTCGACGGGGTCGCCGAGCCCGGCGTCGGCCGCCTCCCAGACGCTTTTGACAATGGGCAGGATGCACTCCTGGGCCACGGCGTCGAGCAAGCCTGCGCGGCTCTTGAAGTAGTAGTGGATCATGGCGGGCGTGACGCCGGCAGCCTCGGCTATCTGGGTTATGGTCGTGGCGGCCTCCCCCTGGTCGGCGAAGAGGCGCACCGCGCAGAGGAGAATTGTCTCCCTGCGGTCTGCGGACTGGGCGGCCGGGGGCCGGCCCTTGGGGGCATGGCGGCGTGCGTCGTTCATGGAGCCGTTATTAATTAAAAAGTTAATTATTTGCAAGCGCGGCTGCGCGGCTGGCAGAAGGTGATCGGCACCCTGCCTTCGTGCCCTTCACGTGCGCCATGCCCGCGTGCAGACGCGCAAGGCCAATTCCGCACAGGAGCCAGACGCTGGACCCTGCGACGCCGTCAAGGCTTGGCGCCGGCCTTGTGTCAGCCTTCTTGCCGGCCTTCCGAAGCCAGGAGAGCTTGGGGGCCTGCCCCGTGCGCGATGTTCGAGTGCTGTCTTCAGCTCCGCGCAGCTTGAACAAAAAACATGCCGCCTGCGCACTCCTTGACAATAATATCGATATACTATGCATAGATATCAGCAACAAAACTGTTTTGATATCCACATGCAAACTAAATCGATATTATGCGCAAAAAGCACACAGACGGCAATATTGTAGAGAATGAAATATTATGTATTAAACTTGATTTTATTTGAATTTTTTCGTTATTTGCTTTCTAATGCAGCCAATGCAGGAAGAACTTTTCCTTCGAACAGTTCCAGGAATGCACCGCCGCCAGTTGAAATATATCCCATCTTCGAGGCCAGTCCGTAGCTCTCAACAGCAGAGACCGAATCGCCACCGCCGACGATGACAAAGGATTTGTCTTTTTGCGCCGCAAGAGCTTCGCCAATGTGTCTCGTGCCAGCACCGAAAGGATCTATCTCAAAAGCGCCGACGGGGCCATTCCACACAACCGTGGCGGCACTGGCCAGCACCTTTTCATAGGCAGCCACCGTCTTGGGGCCTACGTCCAAAATCATCTTGCCAGCAGGCACATTGTCCACGTCGCAGGTAGCGGCGTCCTGTCCAGGAGCCAGCTTTTCAGCCACGACGACGTCGAGGGGAAGCGGCATTTCGCGCCCAAGCTTTTTGGCCTTGGCAAGGATCTCCTTGGAAGCCTCGACGAGATCAGGCTCGTACAGCGAGGCGCCCACGTTCTTGCCCGTGGCGGCCAGGAAGGTGTTGGCAATGCCGCCGCCAACGATGAGCGCGTCCACGCGCTCCAGCAGATTGTTGAGCAGTTCCAGCTTCGTCGACACCTTGGAGCCGCCGATGATGGCAACCAGCGGACGCTTGGGCGCGTCCAGCACCTTGGCGAACGCATCGAGTTCCGCCTGCAGCAGAAGGCCGGCGCAGGCTTCCCTGGCGCAGCGGATGGCCCCTTCCGTGGAGGCCTGGGCGCGGTGGGCCGTGGCAAAGGCATCCATGACGTAGACGTCGCCGAGCGCCGCGTACTTGGCGGCAAGTTCAGGATTGTTCTTTTTCTCTCCCTTGTTGAAGCGCACGTTCTCAAGCACGCAGACTTCGCCGGGCTTGACCTTGGCTTCCTCGAAGGTTTTGGCCAGCTTGACGTCAAGGCCGAGTTCCTGGCCCAGGCGCGCGGCAACAGGCTTGAGCGAGAACTCCTCGGCATATTCGCCCTCCGTGGGACGGCCAAGGTGGGAGAGCACGACAACGCCGGCGCCTTTCTCAAGCGCCAGCTTCAGGGTCGGCAGGGCGGCCCTGATGCGCTTGTCGTTGGATATCTTGCCGTCCTTCATCGGGACGTTCAGATCTTCGCGGACAACAACGGTCTTGCCGCCGAGGTCCAGATCTTTCATCGATTTGATGGCCATAGTTTTTCTCCTTGTATGAGGGGACAGGAAAAAGCTGCCTGTACGCTCTGCCGGCTGCTGCGCACAGTGGCGGAATGCCGCCTGCGGCGTCTTGAACGCTTGCCGCCCGAGCCTGCCGGCAGGCCTGGAATGCCAATCTGAAAGCTTGCCGCCCTGGGCTTGCCGCCCCGGGCTTGCCGCAGGTCGGCGCCCTCATGGCTTGTAGCCCGCAAGCCTGCCCTGCCGCAAGGGCGGGCTTGCCTGGCCAGACGATCCCTGGCCCTGGCGCCGAACTTCGCCTTGCCGGCGGCAATGCGCGCCTGCCCGCCCTGGGCGAGCATGCCGGCGCTGTCTTTGGCCTCGACGGCAAAGGTGAAGGACGCCCTCCGGCGCCGCCTGCGCGAGGGTTGCCTGGGCGGTGATGGCCACCAACGAAGAAGGCGGAGGCGCCACCCACGGCCGCAAGCTATGCCGACGCCAGGCACGGGGCAAGCTCCAAGGCCTCTCCTGAAGCCGGAAGGCCGGCGGCAAGGCTGAAGCCACGCCTCCACGGCACGGCATGTCCGGCCCTTGAGCCCAGCCAGCCGTCATGCCGCGAGCGGATGCACGGAAGGGATCGGAGACGCCGATGCCATCGCCCAGTGGCTCCGCCATGCCGACCGCGTCGGCTCCGCCAGCCCGTCTCCTCCTGCGCTCGCGCAGGCCAGCCCACGACCATGCTGGACTGCTGCACGCCCCGCTCGCCTGCCGGCATAGCCTTCCGCGAGGTCTCCCTGCCTGCCTTCCTCCGCCGGCGCGAGCCCCTCGGCCAGGGGCGGCGCCGTCAAGGCCGTCGATGGCGGCGAGGGCTGGGGCGAGGGCTACGATGAGGGCTGGACCGAAGGCTGGGAAGAGGGCTGGGGCGAGCGCTTCCGCAGGCTCGGCTGGCCGGCGTCGTCAGGAGCACCGGCGTGTCTGCCGAAGGCGGCATTCACGACAGCCACGACAGCCAGGGGCTGCCAGACGTGCCCGAAAAGCGCCGGACGCAGGGCAGCCGTGCCCGCCTGACGTCATTGACGCAGCTGAAGCAGCGCTTGAAGGCCGGCTTGCCCGGCCCCCTGCCCCGCTGCGGGAAGCCGGTTCGCCTGCGAGGCGTCCGCCCTTCACTGGTCTTCGGCTGCGCCCTTCCCGCCCGGCGGACCGGCCTGGCTAGTGGAATCGCCAGAACCCAGTGCCGGTCTCAGGATCGTGCTGCCGTCGAATGACGCCGCCGACAACTGGCCGTAGTTCAATTTCCGCCGTATATAAAACTGAAATTGATTTCATATGTCCTGCTACAATGCAGTGCTGATCGCCATTTTTATAGGAGAACAAGGCGTGGGTATGATGGTAGAGTTCATTGCTGTCGTCGGAGACGATGTTTCCGTTCAGGGAAACAAGTTCCAGCATGCCCCGGATGGTCTGCGTTTCAAACGTTCCGGCTTCGGGTACATAGGTCTGAATCTGCGCCTCGCTGCAACCGCCGATCCCGCTGAAGACAGCAGATTGAATGTGTTCCTTCCTGCAGACATCCAAGATGCATCCAATAATTTCATCGTCTCTGTCCATTCGAATATACATCGTCTCGCCAAATTTTCTATACTCCATAGTTTTCTCCATTATTAATGTTGCAACATTGCATGACTGACTCCTCAAGGCATGCTACATGGCGAAGACGGTTTTTGCAATCTTAGGGAAGCGTGCGCCTGCCTGCTGGCATGCCATCCCCGCGGCGCTGCCAGGCATGACTGCCTTGTCCTGCATGCAGGCCGAACCGGCCTCTGGAAGCTTCGAGCGCAGAGGCGCGGCGTGCTGGCTGTTCGTCCCGTCTTGCGCGCCATCCCAAGGCAGGCGTCTCTCCGGCAGCGCACGGCATCGGCTTCGCGCGGCTGCCGGCACTGGTCCGGCTACGTCCTTGCGCGCCTGCGGAACGTCCCTCCGGCAATGGATGGAGCAGGCAACGTGGCTACTTGCCCTCAGGCATCTCTATTACAGGCTGGCTGTCTATCGCCTTTTTGACAACCCACCCAAGACCAAGCTGAGAGTAAAGCAGTAGAACCACTATCACGCCTATGAGAATGGTATACAAGAAAGAGCCGATTATGCTCTGGCATATTCCAGCAAGCCAGTGAGGCCTGAGGTTCTCTACTTTCTCTATAAATTTTTTCTATATTCAGCTTCAATATTTTCGTATTGACTTTTATAAACTGTATCATAAAAGTTCGCTACACGCGTGATAGCTAGATCCTTGTATTGGTCTATGCGGTCATGCGCTTGAGCATGAAATTCTTGTAATTCTTCTGGCGTTGGCGGTCTTTTGTTCTTTTCTTCAAAACGTCTTACATACAATATTTTTTCTTTTTTATAAATACTATAAGCGACAAGACCTACAAAGTCATCCTCCTCTTCAACGAGCGCGTTGTAGACAAAGCTATACCTTGACGTTTCTCGTTGCCTTTCCATTCGCCTTCTTCCATGCTGCATTGATTTCTTCTGGCGTGAGGCGGGGGAGCTTGGAAGCCGCTTCCTCGATGTGGGGGGCAAACTTCTTCCCCTCGATCAAGGCACGGTTTGCCTGTCGCACCAGATCAATGGTGGCTACGCAGCTGCCGTTCATACGTTCCCTCCTGCCAGACATTGCCAGCGCTCGGCCCACGACGCGCCCAATGCGCATCAGGCTGGCTTTCATGGCTACCTCCGGCGAGCTCTTATAGCAACGGTCATTTTGAAGGTCACGCTGAGGCTTAGACCGTGGCGAAAAAAACGCCCTGCCGGAGAGGAAGGGCTGAGCTAGGTGCACGTCGCAATCGTGTACACCGCTTCGTGGTGCAAACATGGTGCAATAGACTTCTAATTTATTGATTTTAAAAAAGATTTTACTGCAGCGCTTTCCTCCTGCCCCTTCCCTGTCCATCGCCCAGGCATCGAGGCGCGCCGACCCGCCGGCTGGGCGCGACCGCGACGCGGGGGGGCTAGCGGCAGGGGCTTTGGAAACGGCGCCGGATCGCAGCTTGGGGCGTTCAGGCAGCGCGTGGCTTCACCTGCTGCTGAAGGCGCCGTTCCTGCATGGCATCCACGGCCGCGCAGGGATGCCTGCTCAAGCGCAGCCTCCCCCGGGAAACGGCCTGCCAGGAGGGAGAGGAAGAAGAGGAAGAAGAGGAAGCGCGCCTGCGGCTAGAAGAGCTTCCAGGCAGACTCGATTTCGGCGCAGTAGAGCACTGACCATCCCCTGGTGCCGTAGATGTCCCGGGGAATGGAGGCATCGACGAAGTCCCTGGCCGAAAGCTCGTGGCGGAGGAGCACCCGGCACACGCAGGCGTAGCGCCCTTCGGCGATGGCGGGAAAGCCGCCGAGATCCGCCACGTGCAGGCCGGCCTTGGCGATCTTGTCCTGCTCCTCGGCGCCGGTATGGGTGCCAAGCCAGGTCAGCTCCCGCTTGTGGGCGCCGTCGAAGTAGGCAACGGAGAAGCGGCCCGTCTCGTCGATGAGCTTCCGCGTGTAGTGGGGGCCGATGTAGACCGTGCAGACGGGCTTTTTCCAGGCGTTGCCAAGACCGCCCCAGCCGGCGGTCATGGCGTTGACTTCGCCGCTCTTTCCGCGCGCCGTCACGGCCGACCAGTTCCTGGCCAGGCCCTCCACGGCATCGACGCCGCGGGCAAGCTCCTCGAGGGATATCTTCCGGGGCGCGGGCGCGGCCAGCGCCTGGCCCGGCACGGCGCCGGCGGCCAGGGCAAGGCCGGCAAGCTTGAGCATCTTTCTTCTGGTCTGGTTCATGCAGGCTCCTTTTCGTGAGGGGAGTGGGGAGAGGGGAGAGGCACGCTGGCGTCACGGCCGGAAGGGCTTGATCAGCATCTCCGGCACCAGCGGGTCGCAGTCGACGAGCTCCAGGGACTTGACCATGTGGAGCGTCCCCTGCTTGTACCGCTGAAAGTGCGCGGAGGCGACGTGCCGCCGGTAGGCCGCCTCGTCCCTGTAGATTTCAAGAATGACGATGCGCTCGGGATGGTTCTTTTCGGCGACGGAGAAGAGGGTGAGGACGCCCTCCTCTTCGCGGAAGGAGGCGCGCCCCACCTCGGCGGCCAGCCTTCTGTACTCCTGCAGATGCTGAGGGTGCACCTCGATGCGGGCAAGCCGCACGATGCGCCGGTCCGCGCCTGGCTGGGGCGCTTCCGCGCCCGCCGGCTGGGCCGCAGCGCCAAGGCAGAGCAGCGCGGCGCCCAGGAATGCGGCAATGCCGTTCATATGCTGTCCTCCCTGTTCCGGGGCGGGGCCTGGACCGGCTCGGGGTCCGCCTGCGTCCCGGGCTGATGCCTGGTCCGCTCAGCGCCGTCCGGCCCTGGCTTCGTGCTCTTCGACGAGCCGCTTCGCGCTGCCCGCCGTTTCCACGTGTCCCCTGTGGCCGTGCACGGTGCAGGCGGCAAGGGCGGCCTCGAGCTCCCTGAACTCCTCCGGGGTGAACTGCACCTTCCAGGCCTCCAGGTTTTCCCTGATCCGCTCCTTGTTTCTGGAGCCGGGGATGGGGACGGCGTTGGGGTATTTGCAGAGCATCCAGGCGAGGGCAATCTGGGCGCAGGTCGCCTGCTTGCGCCTGGCGAAGCTGGCAACGACATCCAGCATGGGCTGGTTGCCCTGGATGTTCTCCCTGGCGAGCTGCGGCACCCAGTTCCTGACGTCGTCTTTTTCCTCGAACTTCGTTGCAGCCGTGATCTTGCCGGAAAGCAGGCCGCTGGCCACGGGCGAGAAGGCAACGACGGCGATGCCGTGCCCGAGGCAGAAGGGGAAGACGTCCTCCTCGCAGCCGCGTTCGAACATGTTGTAGAGGTTCTGGACTGCCGCGAGGGGATAGACCGCATGGGCTCTGGCCGCCGTTTCGCCGGAGACGGCGGAGAGCCCCCAGCCGCGGATGAGGCCCTCTTCGGCAAGCCTGCCCATCTCGAAGGCCACGTCCTCGACCGGAATGTCGGGATTCACGCGGTGGAGATAGTAGAGGTCCACCCAGTCCGTCCCCAGGCGCCGCAGGGAATCGGCGAGGTGCCTGCGCAGGGTCCGCCTGAGCGAGCCGTCCCGTTCGGGCTCGCCGCTTGCCACGAAGAGCTTGGTGGCGAGGACGACGCCGCTCCTGCAGCCCTTGAGGGCCTTGCCCACGATGCGCTCGTTGTGGCCAATGCCAGAAAGACCGGGGCTGTACACCTCAGCCGTGTCGAAGAAGGTGCAGCCGTGCTCGTAGGCACCGCGGATGGCCTCGATGCTGTA
>DFDR01000247.1 GCA_002369295.1 Desulfovibrionaceae bacterium UBA3823 | reverse complement strand
GCCAGATTCCGGACGCCCGCATGATGCTCCTGTGCGTGCCCTGCCCCGAGCGGAGCCTCGAGTGCGAAGCAAAGCTTTTGGCCGAAGCAAGGCAGGCTTTCTTCGGCCGCAGCCCCCTTCCCGTCGTCTGCGCGGGAACGAAGATCGACTGCGCGTCGCCCGCCAGAGACTGGATGCCGGCGCATCTTGATCTGGGCTCGCCTTCAACGGACAAGGAGCGCAACATCGCAGAATGGATCAGGTACGCCGAGCATGTCCTCCCGGATGCCGGGAAAATCCATCCCTGTTCTGCAGGCATGTCCCTTGACGACGTGGACGGCCGCTACGGCCTGGAAGCGCTGCGCCGGAGCATCTTCCAGGCCCTTCCGGACGCGACGCGGACGTATTTTGCCAGAGCGGTGCAGGACAAGGCGCTCCTGGACCAGCGGGCAGAGGCAATCGTGCGCACGCACGCCGGCATGGCGTCAGCGGCCGCGGCCCAGCCCATTGCGGCCATTCCGGACGCTGCCCTCATCATGCCCATCCAAGTCGCCATGCTGATGCGCCTGACAACCCTGCACGGCAGGGAGCTCACCCTCGACCTGGCGGTCCAGCTGCTGGGACCGCTGGCCGCCCGCATGGCGGGGCGTTTCGCGTTCGAGCAGATTGCGAAGCTGATCCCCGTTGCCGGCTCCATCGCCGGCGCCGCCGTCGCGGGAACCATGACCTACGCCCTCGGCATGGCGTTCCACACGATGCTCCACGGCGGCGACTGGAGCTTCGACCCGGAAGCCCTCAAGAACGAAGCGCTGCGCTGGATGGACAAGGCGAAGAAGGCGCTGTCGCAGTAGCGCAATGCGGCGCTAAGGCGCCTGCCGTCCGGCTTCGGGACGGCGGGCGCCAGCCGTCCCGGATCAGGCCTCGCCCTGACGGCGCCGGGCCGCGATCACGCGCGCCGGCGCAATGCCCATGCGCCGGGCATCCCTCCTGACGGCCGCGCCGAGAAGCCTGGCTGCTTGCGCCGGACCCGCCATGCCCCCATCAGCAGAAGGCCGGCCGGCATGCCGGCAAACGCAAGGGCACGCCGGATCCCCGCGCGTTGCGCGCGGGCGGCATGCCTGCCAGGGCTAGAGCATCTTCTGGAGCATGGCGCCAAGCCGCGCCATGTCGATGGGCTTGGCCAGATGGCCGTTCATGCCGGCCTCCAGCGCGCGCTTCCTGTCCTCGTCGAAGGCATTGGCCGTCATGGCCACAATGAGCACGGAGGCCTTTGCCGGGTCGTCGAGGGCGCGGATGGCCCTGGCTGCTTCGTAGCCGTTCATGACGGGCATCTGAATGTCCATGAGCACGATGTCGAAGCGGCCGGGCTCGGCCTCGCGCACCTTGTCGACGGCATCCTTGCCGTTGACAGCCATCTCGACCTCGATGCCGTTCATGCTGAGCATGGACGCCGCGATCTCGCGGTTGAGCTCGATGTCGTCGACCAGGAGGACGCGCTTGCCCTCGAGCGACCAGTGTTCGGGGCCGGGCACGGCATCCTCGTGCTGCTCCTCAGACTTCGACGCGTCCGCGTCCAGCGCCTGGGCAATGGCGCGGCGCAGCTCGGAGGTGAAGACGGGTTCGGAGCAGAAGGACCTGATGCCGGCTGCCTTGGCCTCTTCGCGTATGTCCTGCCAGTCGTAGGCCGTCACCATGACCATGGCCGGCGGCCTGCCTGGCAGGGCCGAAATGGCCTTGGCAATCTCCACGCCCGACATGTCGGGGATCTTGAGGCCAAGCAGGCAGAGCCCGTAGCCCTTGCCCTCCTGCCGCGCAGCCTCGTAGCGCTGGACTGCCTCCCGGCCGGACAGGACGCCGTCGGAGCGCGCGCCCATGGCGGCCAGCATCTCGCCGAGGGTCACGAAGGCGTTGGGATCATCGTCGGCAATGAGGACGCGCATGCCCTTCAGCGCCTCCGGCGCAGGCTCGGACTCGGGCCCCGCGACAACGGGGAATCTAAAGTTCAATAAGAATTCCGAACCCTTGCCCTTTTCCGTCTTGACGCGGATAGAGCCGCCCAGCAGCGCCGTCAGGCGCTTGGTGATGGCCATGCCAAGGCCAGTGCCCTGGGTTCTGTCCACGGTTTCGGTGTTTTCGCGGGCGAAGGATTCGAAAATGTGCTCGGCGAACTCCTTGGACATGCCGTAGCCGTTGTCCTTGATGCTGATCTGGAAGTCGGCCTCGCCTTCGCCCGTCTGCGCAATCTCGATGAGGTTGACGTCTATCTGTCCGCCCTTGGGCGTGTACTTGATGGCATTGGAAAGCAGATTGAGCAGCACCTGATTGAGGCGCAGCTTGTCGCAGATGATGGTTTCGTAGCGCACGCCTCTGGCGTTGACGTGGAGCTGCTGGCCCTTGGCCTCGATCTGGCCGATGATGATGGTGCGCAGATCGTGCAGGATCTCGGGGATGCTCACCGGAGCCGGACGGTTCTCTATCTTGCCGCTCTCGATGCGGCTCAGTTCGAGCACATCGTTGAGCAAGGTCAAAAGGTGCCGGCTCGACAGTTTGATCTTCTGCAGATAGTCCTGGACGGCCTCCATGTCGTCCTTGGTGGTGGCGAGCTCGGTGAAGCCGATGATGGCGTTCATGGGGGTCCGGATGTCGTGGGACACGTTGGAGAGGAACTCGCTCTTGGCGCGGCTGATCTCCTCCAGCCTGAGACGCTCCATCTCCGCCTTGCGCCGGCGGGAGGCCGCAAGCAGATACACCCCGGAAATCATGAAGATGCTGAAGACGATGAGCATCGCCTGGACAACGGTGTGCGTGACGAGCTTGCCGTTGATCTCGCCCGCATGGCGCGAGACGAGTTCGCGCTCTTCCTCGGCCAGATCCAGCGGCGTCACCGGACCGGTTACCCTGGCGGTCAAGGCGCGCTGGTAGAAGTCCTGCACGCCGGCCATGGCCTTGACGGCGATCTGGTTGGCTTCCTGGCGCATCCACAGCAGCGAGGACGCCAGAATCACGATGAGCATGGCGAACCAGACGAGGGAGGAGTGGCCGTAGCGGTCTTCCGTGTCCTTCCGGAAGATAAGCAGATAGTAGACAAAGCCAATCACGCCCCACACGCCGAAAATGCAGTAGGATTCGGTGGCAAGGGGCCTGCTGGTCCAGAGGCTGGGCACGAAGGCGCAGATGCAGAAGAGGCCGGCGATCACGAGGCCGGCAAGGCCGAGGGCGCCCTGCAGCCTTCGCCCTTCCTTGCGGGCCAGCAGCATGGCGCTGCCGGAAACGTAGGCGTAGACTATGGTGATGCAGACGCTGCCGATGCCGGCAATCCAGCCGACGCCCATGCGCCCGGTGAAGGAAACGGCGACCGCCGTGACCATGAGCAGCAGGATCGCGTAGACAGGCGCCCCCTGCGCCGTCCTGCGCGACAGCAGAGGCGGAAAGATGCCCTTGTCCGCGAGGAAGCAGGTGAGCCGGCTGGCGGCCATGAAGAAGCCGATGATGCTCGTGGTCAGGGCCCCGAAGGCCGCAACGGCGAACACCGCCATGCCGGCAGATCCCCAGTGCTGCTCAACGACGTGGAAGACGGCCATCCTGTCCATGTTGGCACCGAGGAAGGTGTCGCTCGCCATCGCCGCATAGTCGCCCCAGCAGACGAGCCCGCTGAGCGGCATGGCGCCGATGAGGACGAGCAGCACCAGAACCATGGCGGCCATGAGGATCGAGAGCAGCGTGATGCCGAGCATGCGCTTGACGCTGCAGGTCGCCTCGCCGGTCACATGGGACACGGCCTCGAAGCCGACATAGGCCCACGGCGCGAGGGCGAAGAGCTCAAAGGCCTGGAAGGAAGGGCTCACCTCCGGCAGGAAAGACGGCTCCAGCTCGGCAAGACCGCCCTCAAGGCCCGCATGCAAATGGACAAAGCCCCAGACAACGCCCGCGGCCAGCGCCAGGGCGAGCACGACGTTCAGGGCTCTGGCAAATCTGCCCCACAGCAGGCACAGGAGTCCCAGGACCACGGCTGCCACGGATGTGCACAGCACCTCGCCAAGATAGACTTCGTAGCCTGCAAAGGTGTAGTGGAAGCCGAAGCGCACCACGTCGCCGAAGAAGACGCCCACAAACACGGAAAGCGCCGCGCAGTTCGCCCAGATGATGGCTGCATACACAAGCCAGAGAAACCATCCGCAGAGGAAGGCATGGTCGTAGCCCATCACGTCGCGGACATAGGTATAGGCTCCGGCGCAGCTGTTGGGATGCCGTGCGGCGAGAAAGCCGTAGTTGCAGCTGATAACCATCATGGCAAGCATGCCGAGGACGAGGCCCACGCACGAGCCCATCGGCCCTCCCATGGGAAGAAAGATCGTGGCGGGCATGACGAAGGCGCCCCACCCAACGCAGCAGCCGAAGGACATGGCCCACAGGGCCAAGGGGGAGAAACATTTCTTCGGACTGGAATCTGCCACGGCAACCTCCTGCGGCTGGCATGCGCCTCTGCTTCCCAAGTGTACCTTCATCTCTGCAACCTGCAAAGAGGCCAAAAATGGCTGCCAGCGACAATTCCTCGCGCCCTGCCGCCATGCTTCCGGGACAGAGGGGCGCGCCTGACGGCATGAACTTGTCCCAGACAGCAGAAGTCACGCCGCAACCGCGACGGCAGACGCTGCACAAGCAGCGCGCCATGGACAGGCACATATCCGCCATCGCCGGCAGTCCCCGCAGGAGGGGCGGCTGCAGGACCGCGACGCAGTCCTTCACTGCGGTCTGCCGGGGCAGGTGCATGACGTCGGGCGTCTCCTTCCGCTTCATCCGCTTCGACGTCCTCGCGAAGCGTCTGGGAGACTCGTCCTCGCGAGCGCCCCTGTCCTGGGTGCAGAAACGGGACTCGGAGTCTCCAGCTTCCTCCTGCCTCCTGCCGGGAGGCAGCCACCCCCAGGGCAAGAGGAAATCCCGTGAGCTCCGCCGCTCCGCCTCCGCCCGACGACTGGACAATTTTTCCGGGCATCTATAGGGTACTCAACTCTCTCCAACTTTCACGTTTCGGATATGCGGACGCTTCTCCGCAAGGGGTAGGCCATGGGCGAACTCTTTGACGAAATCATCATTCTTTTTCTTCTTTCGATAGTGGTCACCCTTGTCTGCAACCGCCTGAAACTGCCCTCAACGGTCGGTTTTCTCCTCACAGGCGCCATGTTCGGACCGAATGCCATCGCCATTGTTTCAGATCAGCATGCGGTCAGCGAGATAGCCGAGATCGGCGTTGCCATGCTGATGTTCACCATCGGCATGGAACTTTCTGGAGAGGCACTGAACCGGCTGAAACGGCGGGCATTTCTCGGGGGCACGCTTCAACTCGGCCTGATGGTCGTCGCGGGCATGCTCTGGATGATGGCCATCAATCAAACGCCGTGGCGGGAAGGCATCCTCTGGGGATGCCTGGCAGCCCTCTCTTCATCGGCCATAGTGCTCCAGATCATGCAGCAACGAGGGGAAAGCGAATCGCCCCACGGCCAGCTTTCCCTTGCCATACTGGTCTTTCAAGACATCATGGCGGCGCCGATGCTCATAGCCGTTCCGCTGCTTGCGGGAACTGTCCACCTCTCCTGGCAGTCCGCGCTTTTCTCCACCGGCAAGATCGTGCTGATTCTCGGCGCCGTGCTCATCGCCACCGGCCTGTGGCTCAACCGCCTGATGGAGGCCGTCTTGAAGACAGGGGCTCGGGAAGTGCTGATCCTGACAACGCTCGGACTGTGCATGGGCATGGCAACCCTGACGAGCTGGCTCGGCCTTTCGCTCTCTCTGGGGGCCTTCCTGGCAGGCCTTCTGCTTGCGCGTTCCCCCTACAGCATGAGCGTCATGTCCGGAGTCCTGGCCTATAAGGACGTCTTCATCAGCCTTTTCTTTATTTCTGTTGGAATGCTGCTCAACATCCAGTTCCTGTTCAACCATCTGGGAACGATCCTGGCGACCACCGCGTTTTTCATCGTGTTCAAAACCATCGTGACCCTGCCGTCGGTTCTCCTCCAAGGCTATCCCCTCAAAGCTGCCATTCTCACGTCCCTTTCGCTCGCGCAGGTCGGCGAATTCGCCTTTGTCATCGCGGACAAATGCCTCAAGCTGAACATCTTCAACACGGACGACTATCAGATTTTCCTTGCCGTCAGCGTCATAACCATGATGCTGACGCCCGCCCTCATCGTCATTGCCCCCAAAATCGTAGCAATGCTCCCCGCCAAGAAGGAACTGGCGGAAAAGGACACGTCCGACGAACCGCATGAGCAGATGGAGGGGCATCTCGTCATTATCGGCTTCGGCGTGCACGGCAAGCATCTTGCCTACGCCGCAAAGAAAGCCGGCATCAAGTACAAGATTCTTGAAATGAATCCAGAGACAGTCTCCCGTTACCGCAAGCGCGAACCCATCATGCATGGGGATGCCACGGCAGATATCGTCCTGGAGCATCTCGGCATAGAGAAGGCCCGCGTCTTGGCCATCGTCATATCCGACCCGGTCGCCGTGCGCTCGATCACGCAGGAAGCCCGCAAACTCAACCCGAATCTGCACATCGTCGCCAAAACGCGCTTCGTGCCGGAAATCGCCCCGCTCAGGCAGACAGGCGCATCAGCGGTCTTCTCCGAAGAATTCGAATGCTCCATCGAAATCTTCAGCAACGTGCTTTCGCAATTTCTCGTCCCCAAGCAGGAGATCGACCTCGTCGCCTCCCATATCCGCAAACGCGGATCCCGCATGCTTCGCCGGGTGACAAACCAGGCAGGCGTCATAAAGGTGTCGTAAGCAACCTGCCCAGCATGAACATGCTGGTCCTGCAAAACAAGCCAAGGCCAATGCTGGCCCCTTCAAGCGCTGCTTGCCTGCCCTGGCGTCTTGTCAGCAGGGAGCGGAGTCCCCTTCTTTCTCTGCTCTTTGCCCGAAACAGCTGGAGAGAGCAGAAACCGATATTTTAAAGTTTTCTCATGAACGTTGTGAATTGAATGCTTGAGAGATCCACAGCGGGATAAGAGCGGGATAAAAAAAATGAAAAAAAAATGGCACCTACCCAAGCCGGGTAAGTGCCTGAAATTCCTGGCGCGCCCAGAGGGAGTCGAACCCCCGACCAAGAGCTTAGAAGGCTCCTGCTCTATCCAACTGAGCTATGGGCACACGTCAGCGCAGACGCATCTGCAACAAGCAGTTTTTTGCCTTCTTTGGGAACCGCTGTCAAGACGATGGCGCACCCCCGGCAAGGCATGCCAGCCTCCTGTTTTCAAGGCTTGGCGCGACCGGCACCGTCCCCTGCACCAGCCTTGCCCTCATGCCGAAAAAGGATAGTATGCCGCCATTGCGCGCCCCGCGTGGCCAAGTCTTTCTCAGGTTCAAGGAGCACCGATGGCCGTTCCCTTCCAGTCTGCCCCCGAATTTGCACGCTATCTGGACAGCCTCGGCTTTTTCCACATGGATCTCAGCCTAGGTCGCATGAAGCAGGCTCTGCAGGCGCTGGACCTCAGCCGCCCCCCGTACCGCATCGTCCAGGTTGCCGGCACCAACGGCAAAGGCTCCACAGCCACCTTCCTCGCCTCCCTGCTCGAGGCGAACGGCGTCAAGACCGGACTCTACACCTCGCCCCACTTCGTCCATCCCTCTGAGCGCATCCTCATCAACGGACGGCGCCTCCCCGAAGACGATGGCCTGTGGCTCGAGGCTGCCCGGGAGGCCTGGCAGGCCTGCCCTGAGCTCACCTACTTCGAAATGCTGACGGTCATGGCGCTCTACGCCTTCCGCGCCTGCGGCGTCCAGGCCGCCATTCTCGAAGCGGGACTCGGCGCCCGCTGGGACGCCACGACGGCAGCACCCGCCGATGCGGTGTGCCTTGCGCCCATGGCGCTCGACCACACGGCGGTCCTTGGCCCCGCCATCGGGGACATTGCCAGGGACAAGGCCTGCGCCATCCGAAGCCAGGCGCCGGTCTTTTCCTCGCCCCAGCCGCCTGAGGCCGCAGAAATCATTGCCGAGCGCGCCAGCGCCTTCCAGGCGCCGCTTGCCGTGACCGCACCCCTGTCCGCCGGCATCCCGCTTGGCCTTGCCGGCGCCCACCAGCGCGTCAATGCGGCCACGGCCCTCGCCTGCGCCAGAACCATGCTGGACATGCTCGGCGTGCCGGCCGCCGAGGCCAGCCTTGCCCAGGGCCTCGCCCGCGCCTTCATCCCCGGCAGACTCCAGTCCGTCCCCGAGACGGCAGAGCATCCGCCCTTCCTGCTGGACGGCGCCCACAATCCCCATGGCATGGCCTCCCTGGCCAGCTTCCTCGAGGAGGGCGGCACCCGCCCCCGCGCTGCCGTCTACTCCTGCCTTAGCGACAAGGACTGGCGGACAGCCCTCGGCATGCTGGCCAAGACGCTGCCGGACATCCCCTTCCTTGTCCCTGCCATGCACAACGAGCGCGCGGAAGCGCCCGACGCCATTCTGCGGCTCCTGCAGGAGCACGGCGCAGGCAAGGCTTCAGCCTATCCCGGCCTCAAGGAGGCCCTGGCACAGGCAGCCCTGGCCCCTGGCGAGGGACCGGTCCTCGTCACCGGCTCCCTCTATCTGCTTGCCGACTTCTTTGCGCTCCATCCCGATGCCCTGGAGCGGCCGGCACGCTGAGCCGGGCACCGGTCCCGCACTCGCCCATCTTCTTTAAAGGATGCACCATGTCCGACCTCAACGCCTGCTTCCGCGCCATCCCCTCCACCGACAAATGCCTGGAAGCCCTTGCCGCCCCTAGCGAGGCGCTGGCCGCCCTCGTGGGGCCCGACGTGCTCAGGGCCGTGCGCGAGGCGCCGAGACGCCTTGTCCGGGAAGCCGTCCAGGCCTTCTGGGACGCGAAGCGCGAAGCGGTCAGGCAGGGCGGGAGCCGCGACGCCGCAGAGCTTTCCCTTGAGGCCAGCTTTGCGGAGCTGGCCGCATGGTGCGCCAGACAGAGCGCGCCCCGCCTGCAGGGCGTCATCAACGGCACGGGCGTCGTCATCCACACCAACACGGGCCGCTCGGTGCTGGCGCCTTCGGCGGCAATGGCCGTCTTCAGGGCTGCATGCGGCAGCTGCACGCTGGAATTCGACGGCGAAACCGGCGGCCGGGGGAGCCGCAACGACCTGCTCTCCTACGCCATCCGGGACCTGGCTGGCGCCGAGGACGGCATAGCCGTCAACAACAACGCCGCGGCCGTCCTGCTGGCCCTGGACACGCTCTGCAAGGGCGGCGAGGTCGTCATCTCCCGCGGCGAGCTCGTGGAGATCGGCGGAAGCTTCCGCATCCCGGACGTCATGGAGTCCACGGGCGTCATGCTCAAGGAGGTGGGCGCCACCAACCGCACCCACCTTGCGGACTACGAGCGGGCCATCAATGAAAGCACCCGCGCCATCATCCGCGTGCACACCTCCAACTACCGCATCGTGGGCTTCCACTCGGCCGTGCCCACGGACGAGCTGGCCGATCTCGCCCACCGCCATGGGCTCCCGCTGCTCAACGACCTCGGCTCCGGCAGCTTCATCGACTTCGCCAAGGCGGGGCTTCCGCCTGAGCCGACCGTGCCCGAGTGCATCAGGCAGGGCTGCGACCTCGTGCTCTGCTCCGGCGACAAGCTCCTCGGCGGCCCTCAGGCCGGCATCATTGCCGGACGGGCGGATCTGCTGGCCAGAATCCGCAAAAATCCCCTCCTCAGGGCCCTGCGCATGGACAAGCTGAGCTATGCCGGCCTCGAGGCGACGCTGCGCCTCTACTACGAGCCCGAGCTTGCCTGCCGGGAGATCCCCACCCTGCGCCGCATGCTCGTGGAGCCTAGCGAACTCGCCAGGCAGGCCAAAGCCCTCAAAGCCCGCCTTGCCCGCGCCCTCAAGGGCGCCTGCAGCGTCGGCCTTGCCGAAGACAGCTCCCGCGCCGGCGGAGGCGCCTTCCCCGAGTGCAGCCTGCCGACGACGCTGGTGGCGCTGCGGCCCCAGGCCTGCTCCGCAGCCGAGCTCAAGCGCCGTCTGCTGGCGCTGCGCCCCGTTCTCATCGGGCGTCTCGAAAACGACGCCTTCTGCCTCGACCCCCGCACCATCGAGCAGGCGGAGCATGCCCGCATCGCATACCTGCTGTGCAGGGCGCTCTCCGCCTAGCCAAGACATAAGGATACACGACATGCCAGAAGCAAAGCACTCCCCGGCCTACGAGGCCAAAAACGCCTGGACCGTCTACAAGAGCGACGAAGACCGCGCAAAAATAAAGGCCTTCGTCGACGGCTACATCGACTTCCTCAGCGCCTGCAAGACCGAGCGCGAAACGGTCGCCTTCGCCGAGAAGACCCTGCGCGGGCACGGCTTTGGCGACGATCCCGCGTCCGGCCGCTATCTTGCGGTCCTCAGAGGCAAGTGCCTCTTCGCCTTCCGCCGGGGCACGGAACCCTTGAGCAAGGGCATCTCCCTCGTGGCCGCCCACGGCGACTGCCCGCGCCTCGACTGGAAGCAGCATCCCTTCGTCGAGCAGGCCGGCTTCGCCCAGGCCAAGACCCACTACTACGGCGGCCTGCGCAAGTACCAGTGGCTCTCCCGCCCGCTGGCCCTGCACGGCGTGGCCGTCAAGGACACGGGCGAAGCCGTGCCCGTGCGCATCGGCGACGAGCCGGGCGATCCGGTCTTCTGCATCGCCGACCTCCTCCCCCACCTGGCCCAGAAGCAGGTGACCCAAAGCGTCAGGGAGGCCTTCGAGGGCGAAAAGCTCAACGTCATCCTCGGCAGCATCCCGCGCCCGGAAGAGGAGGAGAAGCAGGACAAGGCCGGCGACAAGGCCGGAAAAGCCAAGGATCCCCTTGCCAAGTCGCCCGTGAAGGGCGCAGTCCTCGACCTGCTGCAGGAAAAGTACGGCCTCTGCGAAGAGGACTTCATCACAGCCGAGATCGAGGTGGTGCCGGCTGCGCCTGCCTCCTACGTCGGCTTCGACCGCTCCCTCGTCGGCGGCTACGGCCAGGACGACCGCATCTGCGTCTACACGGCCCTCCAGGCCCTGTGCGACGCCAGGGCGGACTGCACGAAGAACATCGCCCTCATGATCTGGGACAAGGAGGAAATCGGCTCCGACGGCTCCACCGGCGCCAGTTCCCGCTTCTTCGCCTACTGCATCGAAGACCTGGCCGCCGCCTGGGAGCCGCAGACGCCCTTCCGCCGCATCATGATGAACACGAAGGCGATCTCCGCCGACGTGCACGCCGCCGTGGATCCGGACTGGCAGGACAGGCACGAGCTGAAAAACTCCGCCTTCTTCGGGCATGGCGTGGCCTTCTGCAAGTTCACGGGCTCCCGCGGCAAGTACGGCGCCAACGACGCCCACCCCGAATACCTGGGCTGGATGCGCGGCGTGCTGGATGCCAGGAACATTCCCTGGCAAATGGCCGAACTTGGCAAGGTCGATGTGGGCGGCGGCGGCACCATCGCCTATATCCTGGCCCTNNGCCACCGGCGCCTCCTCCCGCTTCCTTCAGTACTGCTTCGAGGACGTTGCCCGCGCCCACGAGCCCGAAACCCCGGCAAGCCACGTGCTCCTGGCAAGCCAGGCCCTGTCGGCCGACGTCACGGCCGGCATGGACCCCGACTACCAGGAAGCCCACGAGAAGAACAACTCGGCCAGCCTCGGCATGGGCCCCTGCTTTGAAAAGTACACCGGTTCCGGCGGCAAGTACGGCGCCAGCGAAGCCCATGCCGAATTCTACGCCTCGGTGCGCGGCATCCTGAACCGCGCCGGCATCCCCTGGCAGGCCGGCGAGCTTGGCCGGGTGGACCACGGCGGCGGCGGCACGGTGGCCCTCTTTCTGGCAGCCTACGGCATGAACGTCGTGGACTTCGGCCCGCCCCTGCTCGCCATGCACAGCCCCTTCGAGCTCTCGAGCGCAGCCGACGTCTGGGCCTGCTATCTCGCCTACAAAGCCTTCTACGAAGCCTAGGCTTCGCATTTCGCCATCTTTCAAAATCAACAACAATCTTATCCGCTTTTTTATAGACTAATTTTATGAAACATCTGCATATATTCTTAGCTTTTATCCTCGCGATGTCGCTCTGTGCCTGCGCGCCGGCACGAAAGACTGCCGATATCGACGTGCCGACGAGAGCCCAGCTTGCTAAGATTTCCGTGAATGCTAATGGCAGCAACTTCCAGTACTGGAACAAAAATGCC
>DFDR01000191.1 GCA_002369295.1 Desulfovibrionaceae bacterium UBA3823 | reverse complement strand
AACAACAACATCTACGGCATGACCGGCGGCCAGTTCTCCCCGCTCTCCGGGCGGGGCATCAAGGCGACCACCGCGCCCTACGGCAACATCGACCGCGAATTCGACACCGTCCAGCTCGCCCTCGGCGCCGGCGCGACCTTCGTCGCCAGGACCACCACCTTCCACGTCAACGAGATCACCTCCCTGATCAAGAAAGCCTGGAAGCACAAGGGCTTCTCCGTGGTCGAAATCCTCTCCGACTGCCCGACCTACTTCGGCCGCAAGAACAAGTTCGGCGGTCCCGTGCAGATGCTTGAGTGGTACAGGGACAACACGGCCCTCCTCGGCTCCAAGAAGCTCGAGGAGAACCCCAATCTCATCGCCCGCGGCGTGTTCAAGGAAATCGACGCGCCCGAATACTGCGAAGAGTACGACAAGCTGATCGCGAAGGTGAGGAAGGACTAGCCATGACATCCCGTTTTCTTCTCTCCGGTTCCGGCGGCCAGGGCGTCATCTCCCTGGCCATCCTCCTGGCGCAGGCCGCGTCCCTCTACGGCGGCCACAACGCCGTGCAGACCCAGGCCTACGGCCCTGAAGCCCGCGGCGGCGCCACCCGCTCGGACGTCATCATCTCCGACAACGAGATCCTCTTCCCCCAGGTCCTGCACCCCGACGTGCTGGTCTCGCTGACCAACCAGGCCTGCGCGAAGTTTCTCCCCCTCATCCGCCCCAACGGCATCATGCTCTTCGACTCCGATCTCGTGCAGCCCGAGCGCCGCATGGACGCCCACTACGTGGGACTGCCCATGCACCGCGAGGTGGTGGCCAAGTTCCACAAGACCCAGGCCCTCAACATCTGCGTGCTCGGCGTCCTGCTCTCCCTCACCAAGATCGTCGACGTCGACGCCGTGAGGAAATGCCTGACGGACAAGTTCAAGCCCGCATTCCACGAAGCCAACAACCAGGCTCTCGATCTCGGCCTCCAGCTGGGCGAGAGCGTGGAAAGGGTCTGGTAGAGTCTGAACGGCTGCGGCCCTCCCCCGCGGGGGGAGGACCGCGCAAGCTGAGCCGTTCTCGTACGGGTTACGGCCCCGGAAGGCCGCAGGAGCTGCGGACTGCTGTCTTCATGGCGAATGCTTTCCGGGGCTACTAGCAACAAATGGAGCAGTCATGAACATACATGAGTACCAGGCCAAGGGCCTTTTCGCCAAATACGGCATCCCGGTTCCGCAGGGCTTCCTCGCCCTCACTCCCCAGGAGGCCGTCGAGGCCGCCGGCAAGCTCGAGGGGCCCTGGGTCGTCAAGGCCCAGGTGCACGCCGGCGGCCGCGGCAAGGCTGGCGGCGTCAAGGTCTGCAAGACCGTCGAGGAAGTCGAGGCCGCGGCCAAGGCCATCATCGGCATGAAGCTCGTCACCAAGCAGACGGGCGAAGCCGGCAAGATCGTCCACAAGGTTTGGGTGGAGAGCGGCACCAGCATTGCCCGCGAGCTCTACCTCGCCGTGGTGCTCGACCGCACGGCCGGCCGCCTCGCCTGCATGGCCTCCCCCGACGGCGGCATGGACATCGAAACCGTGGCCGCCGAGACGCCGGACCACATCTTCACCTGCAAGCTCGACGCGGCCCACGAAATCTGGCCCTTCCAGGCCCGCAAGCTCTTCTTCGGCTGCGGCCTCGACGCCAAGCAGGTCGGCGAAGGCGTCAAAATGCTCCAGGGCCTGGTCAGGCTCGCCAAGGAAGAGGACGCCGTCCTCGTCGAGATCAACCCGCTCTGCGTCAACGCCGAGGGGCACCTCGTCGCCCTCGACGCCAAGGTGAACTTCGACGACGCGGCCCTCAAGCGCCATCCCGCCATCGCGGCCCTCGACGACCCCGAAGAGGCCGATCCCCTCGAGCTCAAGGCCAAGGAAGCGGGCGTCAACTACGTCCACCTCGGCGGCGAAGTCGGCACCATGGTCAACGGCGCAGGCCTCGCCATGGCCACCATGGACGCCATCAAGCAGGCCGGCTCCACGCCCGCCAACTTCCTCGACGCCGGCGGCGGCGCCAACGAGGACATGGTGGCGGCCGGCTTCTCCCTTATGCTCGAGGATCCCAACGTCAAGGGCGTCCTCATCAACATCTTCGGCGGCATCCTGCGCTGCGACATCGTCGCCCAGGGCGTTGTCAACGCGGCCAAGCGCACCGGCATGACGCTCCCGCTCGTCATCCGCATGGAAGGCACCAACGTGGAGGAGGGGCGCCGCATCCTCAAGGAAAGCGGCCTCAACTACCATCCCGCGGCCTCCATGTCCGAAGCCGCCCGCAAAATCGCTGAAATCACCGGGAGGGCGTAATGAGCATCCTTGTCAACTCCGAGACGAAAGTCATCGTCCAGGGCCTCACCGGCCGCGAAGGCCGCTTCCACGCCGAGCAGATGATGAAGTACGGCACCAAGGTCGTCGCCGGCGTGACCCCCGGCAAGGGCGGCCAGGAAGTGCTCGGCGTGCCGGTCTTCAACTCCTGCGAGGAGGCCGTCAAGGCCACCGGCGCCGACACCAGCGTGATCTTCGTCCCCGCCATGGGCGCCGCCGACTCCGCCTGCGAAGCCTCGGCCGCCGGCGTCAAGCTCGTGATCCTCATCACCGAGCACATCCCCGTGCTTGACATGATCCGCGTGAAGGAATTCTTCGCCAAAAACGGCACCCAGCTCATCGGCCCCAACTGCCCCGGCATCATCACGCCCAAGCAGTGCAAGATCGGCATCATGCCCGGCTACATCTTCGAGCCCGGACCCATCGGCCTCATCTCCCGCTCCGGCACCCTCACCTACGAGGCCACCTGGCAGCTCACCCAGCAGGGCCTCGGCCAGTCCACCTGCTGCGGCATAGGCGGCGACCAGGTGCCCGGCCTCTACTTCACCGACATGCTCAAGCTCTTCCGCGACGACCCCGAGACCAAGGCCGTGTGCATGATCGGCGAAATCGGCGGCAACGGCGAGGAAATGGCGGCCCAGTACGTCAAGGAGACGAACTATCCCAAGCCCGTCTTCGGCTTCATCGCCGGCCTCACCGCCCCCAAGGGCAAGCGCATGGGCCACGCCGGCGCCATCATCACCGGCAACTCCGGCCGCGGCGAAGACAAGATCAAGGCCTTCCAGGAGGCCGGGATCACCGTCATCCACGAGCTCGGCAAGTTCGGCGAGACCGTCGCCCAGGCCCTCAAGGGCAAAATCTAGCATACCCCTCCCGGGTGCCTTTGCTCCGCTCTCTCAAAGGCCCCGCCCTGCCTTCGGCGCCCCGGCCCGGCTGATGCCGGGGCGCCCCAGGCGGTTCCAGAGAGCCCAGCTTTCCCGCAGGGCTCAAGGCCGGCATCCCCCGGCCTGAACGCCGGCGATTCAGCGCACCAGCCGGGTGTCCGAACTCAGCACCCGCTGGACGCTTATGGCGCAGGCGCCAGCCGCCGCACGGCGCCTGCGCCATCCTCTTCCTGAGCCCGACCACCTGCCCGAGGCTGCGCGCCGCAGCTGGCAAGCCAGGCTCAGGAATCCTCCGAGCAATGCCTTCCCTGCTCAACTAGGCTGGAAGACAAAAGCCCCGCGTCCCATGGCGCGGGGCTTTCCGCATGTCTTGGGGGCATCTGGAAGCCATCGCCCAGCTTGGCCGGCAGCCTGGCGTGCGCATGCGAAAGCTGCGGGACCAGCGCAGCCCCAGAGACCTTGCACACCCGCAGTGAGGCGTTCAGCAGTTTCCTGAACACACTTGCCCATTTTCGCACCCGTCGTGATTTCATCACTCAACCCACAGGGACCCGCGCTGCACTTGAAACGAGACCCGGGGTTCGGCACTGCCGGCTACAGGAACATCGCCATGTAGAGGGGCAGGTGCACGACGCCATCCCTGACCATGACGTCCTTGGGATAGAGCAGGAAGCATTCGCCTATGGCCTTGGCAAACTTCTGCCTGAACTTGTCCAGGGAGGAATGCTTCCTGTAGCCCGAAGACTTGACCTCGACAGGACAGACATTGCGCCCCTTGCGCAGAAGAAAATCTATTTCCATCGTGTCCGTGCGGTAATCCTCGCCACGACGGGAGTAGAAAAACAGCTTGTATCCCTTGGCACGCAGCATCTGCGCCACTATGTTTTCCATCAGCATGCCTTCGTTGATGCCAAGCTTGTCGAAAAGAATGGCGCGATACAGGTCGTTTTCTACATACGGCGAGTCCCTGAAGGCATGCGTCACCAGCAGGCCTGTGTCTGCCATGTAGCACTTCTGCCTGGCGCTTTCCTGGCTCAGCGCCAGTCCTGCGTGCGGATCAGTCGCGTTGAAGCAGGCATTGACCACCATGGCGTCAGCCAGCCAGAGAAAGGCATCTTCATAGGTGCGCATCCGCGCCTGTTCGCCCAGAGCAGAGAGGCGGTATACCTTCTCCTTTTTGGCAAGCTGGCCCGGAATTTCATCGAAGAGCCGTGCCGCCCCGTCCTGCATGGGCACGGGCAAACTTGCCTATGTCAGAGCGGTACAGATCGAGGATGTCGCGCTTGACCTGATCGGCTCTAGCAAAATCCTTGTTCCTCACATAGGCCAGCACTGCCTGCGGCATGCCCCCCACAAGCATGTACTGCCGGAAATCGTTCAACACGCGCCGGTGCAGCGCCTGTCCAAGAGGCATTCGCTTTTCATAGAATTCCTGAATTGCGGGTACGGTGGCTGTATCGCCCATCGCCCAAAGAAACTCTTCAAAATGTGCCGATGCGAGAGTCAAACAGGACGAATGAGGCAAACGCTGTCAGGCACGGAGCTCTCTATTTTTGCACGAAATTTAATGTTTCTTAAGGTTACTTTTGCACGAAAATGAATATTTTGATCCTGTTCTGCCCCTAACCATGCGGTTTTCAGCACCTTTTTCGTGCTTCTCCCTCGCCACAGGCCGATGTCGCGCAAGGCTCCGGGCACGTCTCCGCAGTCCTCATGGCATGCCTGCTCTCTGAACAGCCCCCGCCAGCCGGGCCAGCAGGCCATGAGCCCCCTGCAAACTGGACAAGGCGGCAGCGGGCACGGCAAACCCGCCCCCCGCAAGTCCAGCTCCGGCAAGCCATCGGATCCAGCTTTGCGGGTTCCTCTTTCCTGCCGCCCCGATACAGGGTACTCTCCCTGCCGTCCATGCTGTCCGCCGGCCCACCCGCGCCTGCGCCAGCCAGCCGTCTTTTCCCAGCCCTCTTTTCCCCGGCCCTCTTTCCCCCAACCATCTTTCCCCCAACCATCTTTCCTTTGGAGCATGACCATGAGCGGAGCCGAACCGGCCAGACAGAGCGAGACCGTGCAGGACACGGAGCAGACCAGCGCGCAGGATCTGGCGCGCCTTGAACGGGAGGCCGCAGGCGGCGACGCCGGTGCCCAGACCCAGCTTGGACGCATCCGCCTCATGGCAGGCGATGCCGAACAGGCCAGAACGCTCTTCGAGCAGGCCTCGGATCAGGGCAGCATCGAAGCCCTGCACCTGCTCGCCAACCTCCTCTACGCCGATCCCAAGGCCGATGCCGCCAAGGCTGCCAGCCTGCTGCTCAAGGCGGCCGAGGCTGGCCTTGCCGACGCCCAGTGCCAGGCCGGACGCATGTACCTCGACGGCGACAAGCTCAAGCAGGACAGCGAGCTTGGCGTCTACTGGCTCCAGCAGGCCTGCCGGCAGAGCCATCCGGAAGCCCTCTTCCGCATGAGCCAGCTCTACGGCAAGGGCAAAAGCGTGGCCAGGGACGATGCCAAGGCCAAGCTCTTTCTGGAAAAGGCCGCCGAAGGAGGCTATGCCGACGCGCAGTTCGAAATGGCGTCATCCCTCCTTGGCGGGGAGAATCCCAGCGCCGACAACCTGAAGACAGGCTTTGCCTGGCTCAAGGCCGCGGCCATGCAGGGCGTGCCCCTCGCCCTCTACAACATGGGCGTCTTCGTCGAGCATGGCCTTGCCGATGTCAAGAAGGACATGGCCGAAGCGGTGCGCTGGTACGAGGACGCGGCCGAACGCGGCATTCCTGAAGCCCAGTGCCGGCTCGGCCGCCTGTGCATGGACGGCGAAGGCCTCCCCCGCGACGATGCCAAGGCCCGCCAGTGGTACGAGCTGGCCTGCGAGAAGCACTATCCCGAAGCCCAGTACGCCCTCGCCATACTCTGCCTCAACGGCAGGGGCGGTCCCCAGGACGATGCCAGAGGCGTCGCGCTGCTCGAGGAAGCGACCGAAGGCGGCAGCGAGCACGCCCCCTATACCCTCGCCCTGCTCTACGATCAGGGACGGGGCGTTCCCAAGGACGAGGCCAAGGCCTTCGCCTGCTTCCTCAAGTCCGCCGAAGCCGGCTTCGGCGAAGCGCAGTTCGAGACGGCCCGCCGCCTTGCCGAGGGAC
>DFDR01000235.1:5976-6861 GCA_002369295.1 Desulfovibrionaceae bacterium UBA3823 | reverse complement strand
CCGCAGGGACAGGGATCATTGCGTCCCACCTTGGGGGCTTCGCGCTGGATAGGCGTGCGGCGCAGCTCCTCGCCGCCGGCATAGTAGAGCCTGCCGTCGTCGTCCTTGGCAAAGAAGGCGTGTTCGCCATGCTGTATGGTGCTCTCGCCGTAGCGGTAGTAGACGAGGTAGTCGACGGTCTGGCATTCCCGGCCTCCGAAGCGCTCGGCTGCACCGGCGTTCAGCACGTCGAGGCGCAGCCACTCGACGCCTTCGGCGGCTTCGGCAAGCTTTTCCGCCGACTGTTCGGGCTGGCGCATCTCGGGCAGGGTCGATTCCTCGAGGAACGCGTATCTGCCGGTGGCATAGGCCGTGTAGCGGGCGCGCATGAGCGCTTCCGGCTGCACAGGCCAGACGCCGTCTTCGAGGCAGGGAGCGCAGCACTCCCCGTAGCTTCTGCCGCTGCAGCAGGGGCACGGGGCCGAGCGCTCAGGCGCAGAGCCTGCGTCCACGGCGCAAGCCTGCTTGTCGTGTACTTCCATAGCAAACCTCCAAGGCTGGCGTTGCGCCAAGCCCTAAGCCCAAAGGAAAGCACGATCCAGCCCGCTTGGCAAGAGCTTGCGCAAAGCGGAAAAGGCGCATCGCAAGGCCTCGGCGAGGGCGCACAGCGCACGGCTTCAAGGCAAGGCCTTGCCTCGCCTGGAATCGCCAGGCATGCCAGATCTGCCAAGCAAGGAATCGACGCCAAGCTCTGGGGAGGGCTGGCGCCTGGCAGACGCGTCAGTTCTGCGAACAGGCAGGCAGGTCAGTTCTGCGACCTCGGCCCCTTCTGCGCCTCCGGCTCGCCTGGCGAGGGGCGCGCTATGCCTGTTCCTGGTTCTGGCCCTCTCCCTGCCCCTGTCCCTG
>DFDR01000235.1:0-5912 GCA_002369295.1 Desulfovibrionaceae bacterium UBA3823 | reverse complement strand
CCCTGTCCCTGGCCTGGGTCTTCAGGCTGGCCTGCGCGGGCCACGGGATCCCAGACGGCCACGAAGTCGCCCTTCCTGGGGAGCCGTCCCGCATCCTTGACAAAGAGGCATTCCGTGACGCCGGCGCGCGTGCCGTCGTTGAGCACCTTGCCAAGGCGCCCGAGATTGGCGTCCCAGGCAACGAAGTTCTTTCCTTCTGCCTTGCGCAGGCCCGTCACCATGAAGACGCGCAAAAAGTCCCCTTCGTCCTGGGTGCGGAATATCTCGGCAAGGCCGAGAGAGCGCGTCAGGCCGTCGCAGCGCCTGCCGAGCAGGAAGGCGAGCACGCTTGCCGCAAGGCCAGCCGCCACGAGGGCCATGGCCACGTAGAAGGGGTTCCAGCCGGTGAAGCGGCGCACGAAGGAGAGGCTCATGGCGTTGAGCTCCTCTTCCGAGCGCGCCACCACGACGGTGTAGGTCTGGTGGGCCGCGGAGGGCGTGCCCCGGATGCCGACCGCCATGCCGTAGATCCCGCTTTCCGCGTACTCGAAGGCGCGGATGCGTCCGCGCCACATGCCGGTGCCGAACCAGTAGCTGGAGAAGAAGCCGTCGAACTCGAAGTTCAGAGGCGCATCGGCGGGTATGGGGAAGGCCTCCATGTCCTTTTCGGTGGCGGTGAGGCTCGCCTGAGGTCCGGAGACGGGCTCGGCCGTGCCGGCCAGCATCTCGATGCGGAAGCTGCCGCCTCCGCGCATCTGGGAGACGAGGCCGTCGACGAGGACGGCAAGGCCGACGACGAGCAGGCAGCAGGCCAGCAGGCCAGCCTTGCGCTGGCGCGCGCGCAGGCCGCGGAAGGAAAGCCAGGCAGGCGTTTCGGCAAGGGGGGAAAGGAAGGAGGAGCCGGACATGGCAGACCCGCAGGGTGAGAGGGTGGAGGCGAAAGAGCCTTGGCGAAGGCCCGGAAAAGCCAAGATGCCGGCGGGAGGAACGGCCGGCCGGCATCTCAAGGAGGAGGGACCGGCCTGGGAAAAAGAGGGGAAACCAGGCCGGGATCCAGGGAAATTTCGTTTAGCGCTGGCTTGTGCAGCGCTCCAGCACGGGCGTCTGCCCGCAGACCTTCCAGCGCACCAGGCTTTCGCGGCGCTGGCCGGGAAGCCTCACGAGCCCCTCGTCGCTGTCGGCGTAGCGCACCCGTATGCGGCGAAGCAGGGTGCGGGCGAGCATCCAGGTGCAGATGCCGATGCCGAAGAACCAGAGGCAGAAGACGTAGAGGGATTCGGCCGGGTGCAGGGAGGACTGGTACATGGCCACGAACACGGCTGCCAGGGTCGCCACGTTGGCGCCGACTTTGACAGCCAGGGTGTAGAGCTTGCGGCTGTAGGCGTTCGCGGTCATGCTTCCAGATCTCCTTGTCGTTGTCTGCGCCATGCCGATCCCAACGCCTGCCCCCTGCCGGTCATGGCTCCGGCAGGGGGCAGGGCAGGCTTTGGATGCCTACTTCTTGAAGATGTTGGTCTGGGTGATGTTCATGAAGCGCAGCGCCTGGTGCTTGGCGTTGGGCTTATAGTAGATGCGCACTTCGTCGCCGGCTTCCCATGTCTCGGGGGGCAGGTTGATGTACTCGGCCGGAACCTTGAAGGTGAGGAGCTTGCGCAGGCGCTTGGAGTACTCGGTGATGGTGCCGTTGTCCTTGTCGATGACAGGGAACTTGCGGGGGGTCTTCATCGCGGAGTCTTCAAAGAGCTTGGGGTTGTGGGCGGCGATGTCGTTCTGGATGTCGGTGAACTCGATGTCCACGGTCTTCAGTTCGCCGTTCACGAAGAGAATGACCTGCTTCTTCTCCACGTCGAACTTCACGCGGCCGCCGGCCTTGGGCTCGGGACCGGCTTCGGCCGGATCAGCGGGCATGGTGTAGGTCATCACGCCGCCGGTGTAGTCGGGATTGAGCTGGTCGTGGTTCTTGTCCTGCACCATGGTGAAGGTGTTGGCAGAGGCGTCGAAAGCCACGCAGCGGCCCTGGTCGACCTCGCCGAAGTCGCAGGCGGAGAGGCTGAGGCACATGGCGCCGAGCAGAAGTAACTTTTTCATTGCGTTCTCCTTGTGATCCTGTTGCTTAGTTGGCCCTTTGGCGCTTGTTCTCAGCGATTTCCTGCGCGGCGCCCTGAACCATCTTCACGAAGATGTAGCCGGAGATGGAGATAACGAAGCCGAGGACGACGACGGTGGCCACGTTGTTGATCATCTTGGCGTAGGCAGGGAAGTAGGGCTGGATGAGCTTGAGGACGACGGAGCAGAGGCAGCCGATGACGGCGGCGCCGAAGGCGGCGCGGATGCCGTAGCCGCGGATGTACTTGGTGGCGACGGCGCCAATCTGCGCGCCGATGGCGGCGCCGATGAGCATGATGAGGGCGGCCACGAGCTCGGTGCGGCCCTTCAGGGTGTAGGTGGCGGCGCCGTAGAGGCCGGAGATGGCAACTTCAAAGAGGTCGGTGCCAACGGCGATGTGGGTCGGGCAGCCGATGAGGTAGACGAGGCAGGGCATGCGGATCAGGCCGCCGCCGATGCCCAGGATGCCGGCGAGAACGCCAGTGGCGAAGGAGACGAAGATCGGGAGCCAGGCAGAGCAGTAGATGCCGGCCTGATGGAAGTGGACCATGGGGGGAATCTTGATGGCGTGCAGCTTGGAGGCCCAGTCGATGCCGGTGGCCTTTTCGTCAAGCACTTCGCCGCGGGCGGCGGCTTCGCGCTCCTTGCGCTTGCGGACCGCGATGTCGTGGAAGACCATCCAGGCGAGGCAGATGAGCAGGACGACGTAGAGCCAGCGCACGACCTTGTCGACGTTGCCGAGACGCTCGAGGAGCATGACGATCTGGGCGCCGATTTCCATGCCGATGACGGTACCGACGAGCATGGTCAGGCCGAGCTTGTAGTCGACGTTGCCGAACTTGCCGTGGCGCATGGTGGAAATCAGCGATTTGCCGGCCATGTGGGCCACGTCGGTGCCGATGGCGAAGGCCATGGGGAAGCCGAGAATGTTGAGGCCGGGGGTAACCATCCAGGCGCCGCCCATGCCGAAGAAGCCGCCGATGATGCCGACGCCAAGGCCGAGAATGATAAGGCCGGGCCAGAAAATCGTGCACCCGGAGATGGGCATCAGAACATATAACCAGTCCATACTATCCTCCCTGACTACTCAGCAGCTCTGCGGTGCTTGAGGTCGATGCCGATATGGTTCATGACGAAGTCGGCGAGCACGCCGAAGATGCAGCCCGTGATCGGGATGATGATGATCGTCAGAATCATGAAGTACAGATGGCTGTCGTTGTACATCTGCGCCCACCACAGCATGAGTCCGTCAAGCTTGCGAGTATCAGCGACGATGACGACATTGCGAAGAGCTTTCTTCGCCATGGCAACGGTCGGCATGAAGCACAGCATCATAGCGTAGCAGCCTACCAGCCATACCCAAATGTTTCTCAACTTCCTCATAACACTCTCCTTATACGAACAATTAATGGGTTGTGAAAACGCTTCCTTTGCTTGTTCGCAAACTGCAGCTCTTTTAGCAAGGAGCATGCCAAACCATGATCGCGCAGAGCGGCGCGTTTCCAAGCGCGCGTTTTGCCAAAACATTTGCCAGACGCGCAATTTTTCCCTAGACTGGTCTGCACGCAAAAATGCCACCTTGCGAGGTTTGCTCCATGTCGCAAAGCGCAAAGCCGATGCGCGTTCACCGTCTGTCCTCCTCCAGCTACTTCGCCCGCTGCGGGCTTGTGCCCCGCACTGTTCTTCTTGCCGTGACCGTCGTGGCAGCCGTGCTGCTGGCAGTCTTCCTGGGTACGCGCAAGACCGTGGACACCATCATCAACGACGCCACTGCGCGCAATTCGCGCATCCAGGCCCATTCCCTCGGCTATGCCCTGGGCCAGATGCTTGCCGAAGCGCGCAACCAGCTGCTGGTGCTGGCTGCCGGATCCATGGAAAAGCAGGACATGACGCAGCGCATGCAGTTCCGTACCAAGATGCGCGACAACCGCTACCGCGAACTGGCCTTCATGGACGCATCGCGCAAAAACGCCTATCTCCTGCTCAGCCACAACGGCGAGATCATCACCCTCAACCCCGAGCAGATCCAGGACATCCCGGGCTCGCCCTTCAGGACGCCCGGCCACATGCAGCGCCCCGACCAGGTGCTCATCTCCCCGCCCACCGAAGTGGTCTACCCCATGATGCGCACGGCCTCCGGCATGCAGAGCCAGCTGGCCCTGCACGTCATCCGCTTCTCCACCCAGGTCTTCGGCCCCGACGGCGCCTTTGCCGGCATCCTTACCCTTTCCATCGACCTCGAGGCCCTGCGCGGCGCTTTCACGAGCTTCCTCGCCACGGGGCACGACGCCGAGCTCTTGGCGGGCGCGGAGCAGCTGCGCGCCGTCTACATCGACACCGAAGGCTGGATGGTCTTCCAGAACGAAAGCCAGGCCGATGCCGGCAAGCCCCTCCGGCTCGACGCCGTGCGCGTGGGCTTCCACGGCGACTTCGGCAGGGCCGGCTTTTCCGGCGCCTTCCGCCCCGGCTCCGACAACTACAGCTACTGGGGCATGATGAACGACATCCAGCACGGCAAGAATGGCCAGTTCTCGAGCTGGCTCGGGAGCAGCTGGGGGGACGGATCCCTGCCCGTGGAGACGGTGAGCTATGCGCCCGTCACCTACCAGACCTACGCCGGCGGCCCCGTCGACGTGGTCGGCGGCGTTGCCGTCCTGGACTCGACCTTCACGACCACGCGGACGGGAACCATCCTCACCCTCATCTATGCAGGCGCCTTCGCGGCGGCCATCCTTGCCGTGACGGCCCTGCTCTGGGCCATGGCCCGGGGCATTGCCAAGCCCCTGCAGCGGCTTGAGGGCCAGCTGCGGGAGGAGGCGGGCAAGAGCATCGTCGATCAGCTTCCCCAGGCCGACGAGCCGCGGGAAGTGGCCGCGCTGCGCCGCACGGTCAACGTTCTGCTCGACAGGCTCCACTTCCTGGAGCAGGACCGCGACATGGCAGACTCGCTGGCCAACGCCCGGCTCCAGCTGGAGCCGGTCAAGAACTTCCCTCGCGACGTGGTCCTGCCTGCCGACGGCATCGTCGGCACGAGCCTCGAAATCGCCGAACTCAAGCGCGACATCGCCCAGGCCGCCAAGGTCACCGAGGACGTGCTCGTCGTGGGCGAGACCGGCACCGGCAAGGAGCTGGTGAGCCGGGCCATCCACGAGCAGTCTCGGCTCAAGGACGGCCCCTTCATCACCATCAACTGCGGCGCCCTGGACGAAAGCCTGCTCATGGACACGCTCTTCGGCCACGTCAAGGGGGCCTTCACCGAGGCCAAGCAGGCCCGCAAGGGGGCCTTTCTGGCAGCCGAAGGCGGCACCCTCATGCTCGACGAGATAGGCACAGCCTCCCTGCGCGTCCAGCAGGCCCTGCTCCGCGCCCTCTCCGACCGCGCCATTTCGCCACTTGGCAGCGACGAGTTCATCAAGTTCAACACCCGCGTCGTGGCAGCCACCAACGCCGACCTGCGCGAGGAGGTGCACCTTGGCAACTTCCGCGAGGACCTCTTCTTCCGCCTGGCGGTCATCACCATCCGCACCCCGCCCCTGCGCCAGCACAAGGCCGACATCCCGCTGATGATCTCGGCCTTCATGAAGGAAGGCATGGCCCGCGCCGGCCTCACGGGCCCCCTGCCCGACATCTCCCGGGGGGCCTTGAGCCAGCTCATGCACTACCACTGGCCTGGCAACGTCAGGGAGCTTCGCAACTGCATCTTCCGCACCCTCACCTTCTGCGAAGGCGGCATCATCCTTCAGCGCGACCTGCAGACGGCGCCGGACAACGCCCGGCCCGACGGCGCCAGGGCCGAAGGAGCCAGAGGCAAGGCCGCACGGAACGGC
>DFDR01000087.1:2559-4925 GCA_002369295.1 Desulfovibrionaceae bacterium UBA3823 | reverse complement strand
AAACGGCGTTCAGGCCCGTTCCAGGGGCGGAAATGGCCTCTCCCGGGAAGGACGTAAGGAGTGGTGTGTTTTTAACCTGTCGCCAACTGTATTTTCGCCTTGTCGCTTTACACCCCATGACGGGCGAGACCGTCGCGGTGCCGCCCAAGCGACTGCCATTCTTCAAGGCCGGCAAGGCTCTCGCCGAGTACGTCAACAAGACCCTGCCCGAAGCGGGCCAGAAGGACGGAGCCGGCAAAGCCTAGCCCCGCATCCGCCAGGAGGAGACGCCATGGTCTTCCTCAGCGCCCTGGGCAGCATGGCGAACATCACGCACCTGTGCGCCGTCGGCTATCTCAGAAGTTTTCCCCGAAGGCGTTCTGCTCGGCGCCAAGGAGCCAAGGCCACTTCGCCGACTGCGGCGCAGGCGTCTTCCGCCCGGACGGAAGTCTGGAAGAAGGTGGGCCTGGCAACGGCGTAGGTCATCTCCGTAGGCGCATTCAGGGACGGCTTGAGGCGACGGCGCTTCGGACCGTCTTGCTGTGCGTGCCTGGGACGGAATCCCCTGCAGGCAGGGCCTTCATCTTCCCTGCCGCACCGGTCGAAGCGCTTCGCCTGAAGGACGCCATCCTTCTCCCTTCCCGGCTCGCCTCCCCGCCCGCGACCACGCCGCGGCAGAGGGGCGCGCCGGCGGGTGAAGAGACGCTTCCTTTGTGGGCATAGAGAAAATGAAGCCCCGCCGAAGCGGGGCTCAGCAGCAGGATGTTCGCGCCTTGAAGAGCCACGTCGTGATGATGGACGACAGCAAAAAGAAAGCCCCGCTTTGTCAGCGGGGCGTTCCTTGCCTGCAGAGGCCCCATGTCCAACACCGGCATGCACTCCGAGGAAAGGTGCAAAATGGTGCAGAAATGGGGCGAAAGGCAACCTAATGCTTTGAAATTATTGAATCTCTACTTCTTCACTTCGGTGAAGTCGGCATCGACGACATCGTCGTCAGGCTTGCCGGCACCAGGCTGGGCGCCGCCGGGCTGCTGTCCTGCGCCGGGACCGGCCTGGCCGCCCATGTTCTGGTTCTGGTAGAGCTTCTCGGCCAGCTTGTGGGAAGTGGCGGAGAGGGCCTCGGTGCCCTGTTTGATGGCATTGACGTCGTCGCCTTCCATGGCCTTCTTGAGGTCGGCAATCTTTGCTTCGACTTCGCTCTTCTCGCTGGCATCGACCTTGTCGCCCAGGTCGCGCAGGGACTTCTCGGTGCCGTAGATGAGGCTGTCGGCCTGGTTGCGGGCTTCGATGAGTTCCTGCTTCTTCTTGTCGTCGCCGGCGTGGGCTTCGGCTTCCTTCACCAGGCGCTGGATGTCCTCTTCAGAGAGGCCGGAAGAGGCGGTAATCTTGATGGACTGCTCCTTGCCGGTGCCGGTATCCTTGGCGGAAACCTTGACGATGCCGTTGGCATCGATGTCGAAGGAGACCTCAATCTGCGGCACGCCGCGGGGCGCCGGAGGAATGCCGGTCAGGTCGAAGCGGGCCAGGGTCATGTTGTCGGCGGCCATGGGACGCTCGCCCTGCAGAACGTGGATGGAAACCGCAGGCTGGTTGTCGGATGCCGTGGTGAAGATCTGGCTCTTGCGGGTCGGGATGGTCGTATTGCGGTCGATGAGGCGGGTGAAAACGCCGCCCATGGTCTCGATGCCAAGGCTCAGGGGAGTGACGTCGAGCAGAAGCACGTCCTTCACGTCGCCGGCGAGGATGCCGCCCTGGATAGCCGCGCCCATGGCGACCACTTCGTCGGGGTTCACGGAGCGGTTGGGTTCCTTGCCGAAGAACTCGCCCACCATCTTCTGGACCAAAGGCATACGGGTCATGCCGCCGACGAGGATGACTTCGTCAATTTCGCTGGCGGAGAGGCCGGCATCGGCGAGGGCCTTCTTGCAGGGCTCCTTGGCCCTTTCGACGAGGTCCATGACCATGGACTCGAGGCGGGCTCTGGAGAGCTTCATCATGAGGTGCTTGGGGCCGTTCTGGTCGGCGGTGATGAAGGGCAGGTTGATCTCGGCCTCCATGGAGGTGGAGAGGTCCTTCTTGGCCTTCTCGGCCGCTTCCTTCAGACGCTGCAGGGCCATGCTGTCGGCGGAAAGGTCGATGCCGTTCTGGCTCTTGAAGTCGTCGACCATGTAGTTGATGACGCGCTGGTCGAAGTCTTCGCCGCCGAGGAAGGTGTCGCCATTGGTGGCGCGCACTTCGACGACACCGTCGCCGACTTCCAGGATGGAGATATCGAAGGTGCCGCCGCCAAGGTCGAAGACGGCGATCTTTTCGTTGTTCTTCTTGTCCGCGCCGTAGGCCAGCGAAGCGGCCGTGGGCTCGTTGATGATGCGCTTGACGTCGAGGCC
>DFDR01000087.1:0-2480 GCA_002369295.1 Desulfovibrionaceae bacterium UBA3823 | reverse complement strand
CTTGGTGGCCTGGCGCTGGGCGTCGTTGAAGTAGGCGGGCACGGTGATGACGGCGTCGGTCACCTTCTCGCCAAGGTAAGCTTCAGCATCGGCCTTCAGCTTGGCCAGAATCATTGCGGAAATTTCAGGGGCGCTGTACACGCGGCCGTCGATCTCCACGCCGGCATCGCCGTTGGCGGCTTCCTTGATGGCATAGGGAGAGCTCTCCATCCAGCGGGCGACTTCAGGGGCGCTGAACTTGCGGCCCATGAGGCGCTTGATGGCGAAGACGGTACGCTTGGGATTGGTAACGGCCTGGCGCTTGGCGATGTCGCCAACCAGACGGTCCTTGTCCGTAAAGGCAACGATGGAGGGGGTGGTGCGTCCGCCCTCGGGATTCGTTACGCATTTGGGATCCTTGCCTTCCATGACATAGACGCAGGAGTTCGTGGTGCCAAGGTCAATGCCTATGATTTTGGACATGTATATATCCTCCTCGGATCGATTCTTTTCGTCTCAGCTTTAGGAGCCGGATGCCGCAGGGCCTTGCGCCCCGCCCTTTCCGGCGTGCCATTAAGGTAAGGCGTGATCGCGCTTCGTAAAGTGTCTCCCCAAAAAAAATGTCAAAAACAGGCGCCGGCGTCCTTGCGCCTGCAGAAAAGCCCAATTGCGCGGGGCAAAACCGCCGGCGTGGAGCAAGGCTGCCGACGCGCGTAGGACTTCCGCGAAGACGGCATGGAGGAGGGAGAGAATGAGAGGGACAGAACGAGGAAGAGGATGCGTGAAGAAAGGCAGGGCCGGATGGGCCGGCTGACCCCCAGAGCTGATGACTACATCTTTTTACTCGAGCAAAGGCCGAAAAGTGGCTCTGCTCCTGGCTTTTCGGCGTTTTCCTGTGGAACTGACGCTAACATATTGAAATTATGCAATGCCATGGGAGGAGGTACCCCTTCCCTTGAGCCGAAATCTAACCATTTCTGGTTTCATGGCAGGGGGTGGAAGTCGATACTTCCATGGTCAGTTAGATTCCGTCCTTCTTCGGTGATGTCGGCAGAGCCTTCTCTTTCTTCGGCGGGAGGAAATTCTCGCCCGTGACGACGCTGGTGCCTGTTTCCGCTTCAAGCTCCTGTCTAGCGCGCTTGGCAATGGCTCCGCCCTTGTGGCTGGCCTGGGCGTTCGGTCCGAAGCCTGTGGCGTTTCTCGCCTCGGCAATCTGGCGGGTGGACAGCTCTGCGAGGGCCGTCAGGATAAGTTCGGCCTCGGACATGTGGTCGCGGAGATTCTGGTCCTTCAGTCCCTTCAGGTTCTTGTCCCTCTGGTGGTGAGTCCTGACCACTCCTGATGGATGATGTCTGTGAGGATGGCGAATTCTCTGCCTTCCTTGATATCGTGCTCCTTCCAGTAGTCGGTGAGCTTGTTGCGGGTGTCCTGGCCCCGCATGCGCTGCTCGATCCACTTCTCGGAGCGCCCCTGCCGCTTCCAGTATTCGCGGGAGCGGTCGAGCGCGATGGACGGGTCGGCCATCTCCTTGATGCGCTCGTGTCCTACCTTGGCGAGCCACAGCTTGACGGGCTCTGCCTTGGGGCTGGGAACTGACTGGACGATGCGGAGCATGGTCTCAGCATCAGCAACGTCGGTCAGTCTTTTCTTGCCGTCCTGGGCAGTTAGCTTCAACCGGTTACAATTTGTAACCACTTGGCTGCCCTCGTTTTTCAGACGGTTCTTGAGGACCTTCCAGTAGTTCCTTGCTCCGTTGACGTCGGACTGCTCCGTCAAGATGCCGATGACGTCCACGACAGAGAAGAACCACACCTCCTTGTCCTGGTCGTATACCTTGCGGATGCCCTCTCCCTGGAAGCCGTGGGCTTCCAGCCCGCCTTCGGGTCTGTCGATGCCTTGCCTTCGCTCACGTCTTCCTCCTGTATATTACGGTCTCCATGTGCTATCGTTCCGGCATTCGTGTCGCTTTCGTTTTGACCAAGACAGTACCGCCGTCCCGCTGAAAAGGAAATCGTCATAACGTTGACAATGGTGTCGCCGTCCGGCTGGGCCGTTGCGCGGATGCAGCACATACCGCCTCATTTTTCCTCAACGCCACGCAGCACACCTGCCTTTTGGCCACGCGAGAAGCCCGGCGCAAGGTGGTGCCAGCGAGGAACCTCTAAGAAATTCAGAGGCCTCGCTGGCGCTGCGAAGCGTTCCTTTGCGCTGGGAGGCGACGAGTGCAGCACGACCGGTGCGTCTGCGTGGCGAGAAAAGAGAAATTTCGCCGCCCCAATCACGAAGCCGTGCTCCAGCCGGTCGGCGGACCTGTCCGAGGGCGCGACGGGGTGGCCACTCGCCAGCGCACCGGCGACCACTATGCGCCGCAATATGCACAGAAGGCGCGGTAGGCCCCCGACTACTTGCCTGGCGGCCTGCCAGGCACCCTCGCCTGCCAGACAAGCCGACCTGCCGGAGCGCGCCAAAGACGCCGCCGGAAACGCAAAAAGCCCCGGAGC
>DFDR01000059.1 GCA_002369295.1 Desulfovibrionaceae bacterium UBA3823 | reverse complement strand
GTCCTCAGAGACTCAGGGACGAATTCCAATGCCTTGCCCCACTGCCTCACCGCTTCCAGACAGAGGTCCAGCGTCCGAAGGCGCCCGGGCACATCGTGCAGGGACGCCCCTCTTTCGATCGCTTTCTGGCAGAGTTCCGGCGTGCGGAGCGCCTCGGGGACGAACCGCAAGTCATCCACATCCCGTTGGACCGCTTCCAGGCAGACTTCCTCCGTCCGAAAGGCTTCGGGGACATGGCCCAGCTCAAAGTCGCACCATGTGTAGACCACGAAGCCGATGTCAGGCGTCACTTTGCCTTCGGGAACGTCCCGCAGAGCGAAGAAGTTGCGCCTGACCGCCTCCAAGCACAGTTCAGGGGTTCTTTGCAGCTCGGGAACATGCCTAAGTGGCGCTCCATGCAGGACAGCGGCCTTGCAGACCTCTGCAGTCCGTAAGTGTTCGGGGACAAACTGCAGGGCATAGCCTTGCGACTCCACCGCCGCCAGGCAGACCTGCGGGGTCTTCAGCCTGTCAGGCACGAATTCGAGTTCCCTGCCATCTTGCGTCACAGCCTCAAGGCACAAGGCCTCTGACATCATCGCCTCCGGCATCTCCTGGAGGGACGCCCCTCCCCGAAGCGCGGCAAGGCAACGCTCCTCAAAATCCGCTATCCTGAGAATAGATTCATTTTCAGCATTCTTAATCCTTTCAACGCTTCTCTGATTCTCACTCGCAGTAAAACAGTTTGTTTCAGATATGTGTTCCATTTTTTTATAAACATCGTGCCAATTCAATCGATAAATCTCTTCCCAGCCGGTGTTTGCCTGCGCTGGATCCAGCGCCTCCCAGTCGAACTGTGCCTGCGCCGAATTGAGCGTATTCATATTTTTCTCCTGATTGCAACACGTTAGAAAAATCAATGCACTTTGCACGGCAACCGCGCACAAAGCCTGCGTCTTCAGCACCTCAGGGACAAACGCAAGGTCCTTCCCGTCTCCCTCACAGCTTTGAGGCAGATCACGTGGGGGCTGATCCCGTGGTTTTTCAATGCGTCCGGCACGGCGTGGAACGCCCGGCCGTTCCCACGAACCGCCTCAAGACACAGCTCAGGGGTCTTCAGCTCCGTCGGAACGAAGGCAAGTGCCAGACCATTGCCGCGGACAGCCCGAAGGCAGATTCGTGCCGACATCAGCCCCTTCGACACGAACCGCAGCGCCAGGCCGTCCTGGCCCACGGTTGCGAGACACAGCCCATGCGTCTTCAAGGCGCCGGACACATCGACGAGGGAAAGGCCTCTGCTCCGGACGGCGGCAAGGCAGATCAGGGGCGTTTTCAGGACCTCAGGCATCTCCGCAAGCGACAGGCCGTCGTCGGGGACCGCAGAGAGCCCTTCTGCCTGCGTCTTGGCAGGCCTTTCGCCAATCCCTACGCCCCCTCCTGAAGCACCGGTCTTTTTCCTGCCTTCCGGCAGCCTGCCCTCTGATGCCGTCATCTGCATCCTCCTGACTGCGTTTGGTGCTACCCGTGGCCATGCCGCCCCGCAGGATGCTGGCGCCGGCGTTCCGAAGACCCCTTCCTGCGCCTGTTCCACCTCTGCCAGAGCCACCGGTCGTCGAAGAGAAAGCCTTCGTCGTCCCTGCTGAGGTAGGCAATTCTGATGTCGTGGCCAGTCCAGTCCTTGACGCCGAAGAAGAGCGCACGGTCGACTTCCGCTGCGACCGACTCCAGGAAGGGACTCTCCTCCATCAGAGCGAGCAGCCTGTCGTTTGCCGAAGGCGGGTGAAAGAGGAGCGTAGCGTGCCTGCCGAACTTCCTGATGCCTTTCCGGGCGCAGGCGATGCGCGAGGCATGCTCGTTCTTGAAAGGCATTCGCGCGAGGCCAAGGGCAAGCGCGCCCATGCTTCTGGCCGTCCTGGCCACGACCGGAGCGGCCCCTGTGCCGGTCCCCCCGCCCATGCCGCAGACGACGAAGACCACATCAGCCCCCTGAAGGGCGTCCCTGATGCTTCCCAGACTCTCGAGAGCGGCCCTTCGGCCAAGCTCGGGACTGCCGTCTGCACCAAGGCCTCTGGTCAGCCTTTCCCCAAGCCACACATGCGTCCCAGCCGGACTTCGGACCAGTTCCTGGAAGTCTGTGTCGGCATTAACGAAGTCCACGCCGTGCAGCCAGCTCCAGCTCGAAGCCAGGATCTGCACGGCCCTGCAGCCGCATCCTCCAACGCCGGCGACGGCTATGCGGGGCTTCGGCTTGATCGACAGCATCTTCTTCAAGAAGGATTCAGGCATAAGCGAGCTCCTTGGGGACTCAGGTTGCGACACCGTCGCCTTCCCCCTGGATTAGCCTTCGGACAAGGCGTTCTGCACGTTTCGGCCGGCAGGCGCGTCATACTGGACATGTCCGCCTGCATCGCCTGCCGGCGCAGGGGAAGCTTTCCTCCTGCAGAGACAGCCTGCTCCGGCATCGTTTCAAATTTCGATGCATGTCCTGCCACTTTCTGCCAGAGCCTGCCCGCGCCGAAGGGTTTTCGCTTCCAGTGGCCGCGCCCGCTTGATGCCTGCAGAGACCCGCCTGCACTGTGAGAGCAGCCTTACCAACACCGGATGGGAGCCGAACTTGCTGACCGTGCTTGAGGAACGCATCATGCTCGCCATGCCAAGCTCTGCCTAAGAGCTTTACAGGATGCTTTCCTGCAAAGCCCGCAGCATCCCGAGGCGCCAGGATGCCGGAGCCACGCCTCCCATCGCCCCTGCTCTCCACCTGCCTTGGCGGAAGGCCTGTTCAGGCATGCCCAAGCGGCAAGCTTTCAAATTATCACAAGCGGCGAGCTGGCAAGCTCGAGTGGGCAGCTTTCACGTTGTCACGCG
>DFDR01000185.1 GCA_002369295.1 Desulfovibrionaceae bacterium UBA3823 | reverse complement strand
AGTCTAATAATTGAAATTTCATCCATACATATTCTATAATCAAATGAAAAACACTCGTATAATACAATAATCGATATCGACAAGTACCGCTCTACCGGAATTCTCCTTTCTCTCGCGCACGACCGGAAGAAGTCATCCGAAGCCACTCAGGCTGGGACACAGCAAAGACTCCATAAAGACAGGTGGACAATGATAACATCTACCACGCGCAGCCAACGCAGGCGCATCTTCTTTTACGGCGATTCCAACGTCTGGGGCTACATGCCCGACGGCGGACGCATCAGGGCCCAGGACCGCTTTCCCTTCCAGGCCGGCCTCCTTCTGCCCGGCTGGGAAGTCGTGGACTGCGGCCTCAACGGGCGCTGCTCGGCCTACAGCCACGAGCTCTTCCCCCAGGATCTGCTGGGCGGAGCAAGCTTCAGGGCCGAGTTTGCCAGAGCCCTTCCCGCGGACGCCCTCGTCCTTATGCTCGGCACCAACGACGTCATGGATCCGCTCAACTTCACGGCCAGAAAGATCGCGGACAACCTGCGCCGCATGGTCCGCGAGGCAAAAGAAGCCGCAGGAGTGCAGCTTGCCGTGCTCCTCGTCTCCCCGCCGGCCATTGCCAGACGCAGCGTCTGGGAACTCGTCGGCATGTATGGCTGCGAGAAGGACGTGCTCGAACAGGATCTGGCACCGGCGATCGCCGAGGCTGCCGGCGAGGAAGGCGTCCACTTTCTCGACGCCAGGGACAGCGTGCCCGAGTTCGATGCCGAGGACGGCATGCACCTGAGCGCCGACGGGCACCGCGCCCTCGGCCGGGCCTGCGGCGAGGTTCTCAGGCACATGCTCCTGGGCTAGTCGCGCCAGCAGCCGCGGGGGCCATCTCCGCCCCTACGCTGGCATCGCACCGCACCACCGCTCTCCAAGCAGGGATCGTCTGGCCGGAGGGCCTGCTAGCGGCTGCCCGTGCTTCCGTAGCCTCCGGCGCCGCGCTCGGAGGCGGGCAGCTCGTCGACGAGGGCAAAGTCGGCATGGCAGACGGGCGCAACGACCCCCTGGGCGATGCGCTCGCCCTTCTCCACGGCGTAGGGAGCGCTTCCCAGGTTGCGCACGATGATGCCGACCTCGCCGCGGTAGCCGGCATCGATGGTGCCGGGCGCGTTGGCAACGATGAGCGGGGTCTTCAGGGCCGCGCCGGAGCGCATGCGCACCTGCATCTCAAAGCCCTCGGGAATGGCGAAGGCCAGGCCCGTCGGCACGATGGCCACATGCCCTGCCGGAATCTCCACGCGGCGCAGGGCGTGCAGGTCGAAGCCGGCGTCGCCGGGCTTCTTGTATTCCGGGACAACGGCATCGGGATCGAGCTTCTTGATCTGAACTGGAATGGCGTTTGCTGCCGGCATGGGCATTTCCTCCCTGGCATGCTGGAGCGCAGGAGCGCTACGGCTCGAGGGGCTGGGGCTTGTGGACAGGCGGCGTCTGCATCCACTCGGACCAGCAGGCGAGGAGCGAACGCAGGGCATTGCCTCTGTGGCTTCTGGCGTTCTTCTCCTCGAGGCTCAGCTGGGCGTTGGAGACGCCGAGGGCGATGTCGCAGAAGACGGGATCATAGCCGAAGCCGTTGTCGCCGATGGGCTCGTTGAGGATGCGCCCTTCCCAAGTTCCCTGTACCACCAGCGTGTCTTCGGGCTCGTAGTAGCCGGGCTTCACGGCGGCCATGCAGCAGACGAAGCGGGCATGGCGCTGGGCGTAGGGAACGTTCTCGAGCTCCTTCAGCAGCTTCCTGCAGTTGCGCTGGTCTCTTGTCTCGCCGGGCAGGCTCTCCCAGTCGTCGGCATAGCGGGAGGAGTAGATGCCTGGCCTGTTGCCAAGGGCGTTCACCTCGAGGCCAGAGTCGTCGGCAATGGCAACAAGGCCGAGGCGGTCGGCCACGGTGGCTGCCTTGATGAGCGCGTTCTCGGCAAAGGTCTGGCCGTACTCCTCTATCTCGCCGAAGTCCGGAAACTGATCCAGGCCGACCACTTCGATGCCGTGCACGGCGAGTTCCTGCGCCAGTTCGCGTATCTTGCCCTTGTTGGTCGTGGCGAGCACGACCTTCTGCTTTGTCTCGCCCATGACGGCCTCCTTGAGGTTTGCGGCCGCGTCCAGAAGACGGAGCGCCGCGGGTTGCTGCCGGCAAGACTCCCGCAGGAAGCCTTGGCAGCGACGCCATGTGTCGCACTGCAGAGGCGCCCCTGTCAAATGGCCCGAGCCCTGCGCCCTTGCCAAGAAGCTCGCCGGCCCCCCTCCGCCTGCGGCGGCCCGCTGGCAGGGGGCGCCGTGCCGTCCGGCACCGTGGACTGCTCCCTCCTTCGAACCAGGCACATCTCCCGCCCTTCCGCTTTGCCGGCTTCAATGCTAGAAGACTGTCCCGCAGGCGCCATCCTTGCGACCGGATAGCCCGCGCCATCCCCCTGTTTTTCAACGAATAATTTACGGAGGAGGGCCTTCTGGCCTCCCTGGCCGCGCGCTGGGAGGCTGGCCCGCACGCATATGCAGGACATTCTTTCTTTCTTCGATGCAGCCGCTCTGGACCGCAAGCTGGTCATGCCCTACGTCATCGCCGAAGCCGGCGTCAACCACGAGGGCAGCATGGAGCTCGCCAAGCGCCTCGTCCGCGAGGCTGCGGAAGGCGGCGCCGATGCCATCAAGTTCCAGTCCTACAAGGCAGGAACGC
>DFDR01000241.1:6974-7386 GCA_002369295.1 Desulfovibrionaceae bacterium UBA3823 | reverse complement strand
CTGCTTGAGGTGCGCGGCGAAGTGGTCATTTTCAAGGACGACTTTGCGACGGTCAACGCCCGTCGCGAAAGCCTTGGCCAGAAGATTTTCGCCAACCCCCGCAACGCGGCCGCCGGCAGCGTCCGCCAGCTCGACGTTGCCCAGGCGAGAAGCATGCCGCTCGCCTTTCTGGCCTACAGCGTGGGCGCCGTCGGCTGGGGCGCCTGCCAGCCCTGTTCGAGGCAGGCCGAGCTCATGGCCCGCCTGAAGGACTGGGGCTTTGCCCAGCCTCCCGGCGGCGCCGTCTGCCGGGGTCTTGCCGAGGTGGAGGCCTACGTCGAGAAGGTGCGCGCCAGGCGCCCGGACTATCCCATGCAGATCGACGGCGCGGTGGCCAAGATCGACGACCTCGAAGCCCAGGCGGCCCTCGGCT
>DFDR01000241.1:0-6821 GCA_002369295.1 Desulfovibrionaceae bacterium UBA3823 | reverse complement strand
CAGGTGGGCCGCACGGGCGTGCTGACGCCTGTCGCCAAGCTCGAGCCCGTGGGCGTCGGCGGGGTCGTCGTCTCCAGCGCCACCCTGCACAACGAAGACGAGGTGCGGGCCAAGGACCTGCGCATCGGCGACACCGTCGTCGTCCAGCGCGCAGGCGACGTCATTCCCGAAGTGGTGCGCAGCGTTCCCGAAAAGCGCCCTGCCGGGGCCCAGCCCTGGGTCTTTCCCAGCACCTGCCCCTCCTGCGGGGGGCCCGTGCACCGCGAGCCCGGGGAAGCAGCCTGGGTGTGCGACAATGCGGCCTGTCCTGCCGTGCGCCTGCGCTCGGTCGAGCACTTCGTCTCCGGCGCCGGCCTCGACGTCAAGGGCATAGGCAAGAAGTGGGTGGAGCAGCTGGTCCAGACAGGCCGCGTCAAGACGCCGGCCGACCTCTTCACCCTGACGGCAGAGGAGCTGAAGGGCTTCAAGCGCATGGGCGAAACGCTGGCCGCGAAGTTCGTGGACGCCCTCGATCAGGCCAGGCGCGCGGCGCCCCTCTACCGCTTCATCAGCGCCCTTGGGATGCGCCACGTGGGCGAGCAGACGGCCCGCGCCCTGGCAGAGCGCTTTGCCGGCATCGATGCCCTGGCACGGGCCAGTCTGGACGAGCTCACCGCCATCCCGGACGTGGGGCCGGAAGTGGCAGGCTCCATCCTGAGCTTCTTCGCCAACCCGGCCAACCAGGCCATGCTCGAGGACTTCCGCAGGGCTGGCCTCTGGCCCGAGGCGACGCCGCCTGCCGGGCAGGCTCCCCAGGCCGGGGAGGCGGAGGCGTCCCCCCTTGCCGGCAGGCGCGTGCTCTTTACCGGCTCGCTTGCCATGCCCCGCGCCGAAGCCCAGCGGCTCGCCGAAGCCAGCGGGGCCGTCATTGCGGGCTCCGTCTCCAAAAAGCTCGACTACCTGGTCGTGGGCGAGAAGCCGGGATCCAAGCTGGCCAAGGCGCAGAGCCTCGGCGTTGCCGTGCTCACGGAAGCGGAGTTCATGGCCCTGGCCGGCCGGTAGGCACTGCCGGCGCGCCAGAAGCCGGCTGCAGAATTGCAGCCCGCGCTTGCGTTCGTCCTGCCCTGCACCGTATGATAGGCGCCATTCGGCGCAGGGTGGGACGCGTGCGTCCTCCTGCCCGCACTTCAGGAGGATGCTATGAGCTTGCCAATCATTGTTGTCGGTGCCGGCGGACGCATGGGAAAGACCATCTGCGGCCTGGTTCAGGAAAGCGATGCCATGACCCTCGCCGGCATGGTCGAGCGCAAGGAGTTTCAGCCTGCGGCGCCCGAGGGCTGCCTTGTTTCCGACGACCTCGACGCCGTTGCCGCAGCCTGCCCCAGGGAGTCCTGCATCATCGACTTCTCCGCTCCCCAGTCGAGCGTGCACTCCGCCAGGACGGCCGCCGCGCGCGGCCTGGCCCTCGTCATCGGCACCACCGGCCTCGACGAGGCCCAGAAGGCCGAGATTGCCGAATGCGCCCGCAAGGCCCCCATCTTCTGGTCCCCCAACATGAGCGTCGGCGTCGCCGTGCTGCAGAAGATCCTGCCTCTGCTCGCCAAGGCCCTCGGCCCGGACTACGACGTGGACATCATGGAGATCCACCACAAGCGCAAGAAGGACGCCCCCAGCGGCACGGCCCTGCGCCTTGGCGAGTGCATCGCCGAAGCCAAGGGCTGGCGGCTTGAGGACGTGCGCTGCTCCGGCCGCGACGGCATCATCGGCCCGCGCCCCCAGGAGCAGATAGGCGTGCAGGCCCTGCGCGGCGGCGACGTCGTGGGCGTCCACACCGTCTTCTTCATGGGACCCGGCGAGGACATCGAGGTCACCCACCGCGCCCAGTCGCGCGAGAACTTTGCCCGCGGCGCCCTGCGCGCAGCCCAGTGGCTGGCAGGCAGAGAAGCGGGCCGGCTCTATGGAATGGGGGATATTTTCTAGATAATATCTTGATTTCTGCTAGATACTATGCCAATCTCTGGGCAAGGCGCACAGCGCCGCTACATGCTACCGAGCGCATGGCCCGTCCATGCGCTCCAGGAGGTTGGGCGATGCCTCAAGTGGCCGCTCGGATAAACGAAGAGCAGGAACGTTGGCTCAAGGACTACTTCAGAACCAAGAGCGCAGGAGCGGAGTTCATTTTGCCCTGGGCAGTGGACACCTTTTTCCGCGCCATCAGCAACGTGAAGAGCATCTTCACGCCCGCTGAGCTGAAGACCATCGTGGACGCGCACAAGGACGTCAAAATCGATCCCGACAACACGAGGCCCTCGTACCTCACCGTCAGGATCCTGGACGCCTGCGACCGCAACAAGATCAACGCCGCGCACGGCGCGAGCAAAAGCAGCCTGGAGCTGAAGCTGCGCACCCTGGACGACACCCAGGCCGCGGCCCTGACGGTCTGGGCCTGCGCCTACTGGGTCTCGCGCAACTGCACCGCGGCGACGCTCGACGACTACATCAAGCAGTACTAGCCGTCCCGGCCCGGCAGAAACGCCCCTCCCCGGGGGGGGCTTTTTGCAAGGCCGGGGCCGGCGTCTGGATTTGTCCATGAAGCTTTTCGAACGCCTTCACGCCAGTGAAGGCGCGCGACACATTGCTTTTGCCTTGCGCAACTCCCTCGAGGGGCTCAGGGTCGCCTACCGCGACGAGACGGCCTTCCGGCAGGTCGTCCTGCTCAGCTGCGTGCTCGCGCCCCTGGCCTTCGTCGTGGGAAGGAGCTTTGCGGAAACCGCCGTGCTTGCCGGCGTCTGCGCCGTCTCCCTCATCACGGAGCTGCTGAACACGGCCGTCGAGAGCGCCATCGACAGGATATCCCTGGAGCGGCATCCCCTGTCGAAGAAGGCCAAGGACTGCGGGAGCGCGGCCCAGTTCGTGGCGCAGATGCTCATCCTTGGCGTGTGGAGCGCCGCCCTCGTCAGAAACTGCTTCTTCTAGCCTGGTTCCTGCCAGCCCTGCGCCGGCATGCCGCAGGCCTCCCTGCGCATGGCGTCCGCAAGTTCGGCCAGCAGCTGGACAAAGCGCTCGCAGCCGACGTTTGGGTATGCGCGCAGGGCGCAGACTTCCGCATAGCCGTGGTAGGCCTTGCGCGTGAGCTCGGCGTTGTGCTGGAGAGCCAGCAGCGCATCCTTCTGCGCCAGGAACTGCCGCTTGAGGAGGGCAGGCTGGCGCCTGGCCAGGCGCGGAAGGCGCGCCAGCTTCAGCATGGCCTCGGCCGTGGCCTGGCTGAGCGCGAAGAGATAGCCGAGGGCAAGATTCTCCTCCCCGGCATGGCTGGCCGTGAAGGGATTGGCATGGCCGGCAAAGCGGTCGATGAGATAGAGATAGCCATGGAAGATCTCGCTGTGCTCGAGCATGCCCTCAAGATAGACTGTGCAGCGCCATGCCGTTTTGGCGCCGCGGAACAGCCGCAGCAAGACGTAGAGCGCAAGGCAGACGAGAAAAAGCGTGGCGAAGCTCATGCGTAGACTCCCAAGAGCTACTCGAGATAGTAACCAATCTTATATTTTTGCTGAAGGTATTTGATAATCTCAATATTAAACACGGCATTCAATTCTTCATCAATATAGGATATTTCTTTAATGCATTGCTGTATTTCATTGAGATATGCATCTAATTCATCAATATTTTTATCTCTTGATCCGATATAATCTAATTCAGCAATGCCACATGTTGAGATAAATTCACGGACAGCATCAAGAGTACTCTTTCTTGATTCGTCAAGCCAGTCAAAGATAAATTTACGTGCAAGAATATTTTCTACATTTTTGTCTCTTACATGAGATTTAATATAAAATGTGGCAAGTTCAAATTGCAAAGATATTGCGTATCCATATTGTTTTGCTTTTGATTTAACAAATTCAAATGCTTCTTCATCAAATTCATATATAGAATAATCATATTCACTTTTGACAGCGCTATTTGTGTCATTTTGCTGACATATTTTTAAATTTTGTTCAACATGATGATTTATCGTTTGTATAATATTTTGACGTACATCTTTGCAGGAAATAAATACATAGAGAGCATAGCCGAGAAATATGATGATATGAAATAGCTTCAGCAAGTAAGGCATGATGGCAAGAAGGCAAATCCCAAGTAAAATAGAAGTGATCATAGTGCTTGCCCTTCGGGAAAAGCATTCGCGACAAAAGCCGGAGCGAATGTCGCGCGAGGTGGCACTCTACGCGCCGAGAGCTTTCCTGTAAAGGACAAGAGCGGGGGATGTCTGTTAACTTGCGATATATTGATGATATTATGTTTATCTTAAATTATTATAATAAATTTTGCTTGTGTTTAAAAAGAATAAGATTAATATCATTGATATCATAAATGCATTCTTTGATACAAATTTCAATAATTAGGTCAGATAAAAGATTTTTAGAAAGTGTATAACCGCCAGCATTAAGAAGTTTTTGTGTTTGTTCTAGAGTAAGTTCCATTGCTAATGCAAGAGCAATGATTGTCTTTTTAGCTGGGACATACTCAGGCAAAGATCTAATTTTCCAAAATAGTTTTCTATCAATCCCTGCTCGCTTATAAACAGCAACAGTATCGAGTCCTTTTTCGTTGACAAAAACCATTAATGTTTGATAAAAAGATTTTTTTCTAGATTCATGCTCATGATTTATGAGATAATCAAGATGTTGATCTTTGTTTATTTCATTATGAGCATCAAGATATTGATGGTTTTCATCTTGCATTAAATCATTATTGATTTCATGCGTGTTTAATTTTCGAGAAGTCATGCTGAACTCTACTGTATTATTTTTAAAAATATAGACAATATGTAGGAAAAATATTTACATATTAACTATGTATATTTATATAATAAAAAGAAATATAGAAAATTCATTCGGGCCTTCGTTGTGCCTTGAAGAAGCAACGTCGGCAATGTAGCAGGCTCATGCTGATAAGAGGTCGCTTTTCGAGCGACAAAAAAAGAGTGGAAGCGCATCATCTGCTTCCACTCTCAAATGCTGAATCTATATTTTATTACTTTAGTGCATATGTCTAAGTTAGTATGTTAATTTATAACAATCTAATTACATAGAATATTTTTTCATAAAGTACTTTTTGTATATTCAAACAAAGCATTGTTGATGTCATCGATATCGTAATGCTTGTTAGAGATATAAAAACTTATAATGACATCAAAAAGTATTGTTTCAGAAAGAGAAAAACCGCAATATTTAAGCAATTCTACTGTTTCATCGATGGATAAATGCATAGATATTGCAAGAGATAATACTGTTTTTTTTGCTGGTATATAATCAGGAATACAACGAATTTTAGAAAAAAGTTTCCTATCGATTCGAGCCTGTTTGTAAACTTCAACTTGGTCTAAATTCTTTTCTTGTATTTTTTTTAGCAAATGATTGTAGAATGAATTTTTAATATTTTCTCGTTCTCTCTGAATGAAGTTTTCAAGAGCATGGACATAGGGATCAGAGCCATAGACGTAGTTTTCGTCAAGGAGCTTTTCTTTGCTTTGTTCCCGCTCTCTGGCTTCCGCATCTGCGCGGTCAAAAAGGGCTTTGATTTTGCCGCAGAAGCTTCGATACTTGACATCTGCCCTATAGGCATAGTGCTGATCAAGGTAGGCTTCCAGCTTGTCGATTGTTTCAGCCGGCAGATTGCCAGCCCGTCGTTTCCTGCTACTTGAAAACATGATTGCTCCTGCTGCTGGCGCCCCGTCTGCTGCGGTGCCTTGGCGGGCCTTTTGTAAGCCAGGCGCGCTGTGCTGTAAACGGGGAGCTGAGGCCGTCCTTGCCCCCGTCCTTGCACCCCGTTCTTGCACCGTGGAGCCCATGTTCGTAAGCTTTTCCGGCGGGCTGGCGGGGACGCCGACCACCAGCCGGCTTTTCGCACCCGCGGCGTGAAGGAGTTTGCCCCATGACCAGGTCGTTCCAGATTCTTGCGGCTGCCGGCATCCTGCTGTTCGGCGCTTCACAGGCCGCTGAGGCAGCCGGCATCTACGAAGTTCCGCCCAGCGGCGCTGCGCTCCACGTGAAGCCCGACGCAGGCTCGAGGGTCGTGGACCGCGCCAGGAAGGGCTGGAAGCTTCATGTCTGCAACGGCACGACCCCCGGCGAGTGGGCCGAGATCTGCGAAATCGACAGCGGCGACGGCGCCTGGTACGTCTACAGGAAGTACGGCCTGCCGGGCGAGAACGTCTTTGTCCGCGTGGCGGACCTCGAGTCCCCTGCGCCCAGGCTTGCGCCCCGGGCGCAGGCTGGGGAGGCAGGCCAGGCCGCGGCGCTGGTGCCGAAGGAAGCCCTCTGCCGGCAGGCCGACGACTTTGTGCAGGGCCTTGTCCGTCTCAAGGTCGCGGGCTCCTCCGTGCGCCTGCGCAGGGGGCCCGGCAGCGGGTACGAGGAGGCGGGCGTGGCCAACGAGGGCGGGGGAGGCTGGCACAGCGAGCTCATTGCCTCCAGGCAGACGTCCTCAGGCGATGGCAGAAAGTGGTACCACGTGCTCTACGTGCTGGAGCGGCAGGAGGAGACGGCCTACCTTCGGGAGGAGGCCTTCATCCGCGCCGACTTCGTCAGGCCCGCCAGCCTGACGCCCCATGACAGGGAGCGCATCGAGAACGACCGCTTCGGCATACTCGCCGTCAGTCCGAAGGGGCTTGCGTCCTTCTCCCTCGGGGAAGCCCTGACCGTAAGCCGGGCCAGCAATGCCGGTCCCAATGCCGGCCCCGAAGAGCGCGTGAGCGTGCCTGCCGGCACGCGCCTGTGCCTCTTCTCCATTCCCTACAGGCTCTCGGGGCAGGGCAATCGCCTTTTCGTCACGCTCTGGGA
>DFDR01000085.1 GCA_002369295.1 Desulfovibrionaceae bacterium UBA3823 | reverse complement strand
ATTCTGCGCTTCTACATTGATAATAAGTTGAATTGTCTCATCTTTGTTTGGAACAACAGCATCAAAATATATATCAAAGCGCACAGTTCCTTCAGTAAGAGAACTTATTTCATTGGTAAGACCACGAATAACTGCACCAGTTGCATCGGGCTCAACAGGAATATTAGATATGAATGGCGCACCTTCGATGCAACGATTTGCTATTACATCCACATCAAAGTCACGGAACTCCCGAACACAGCTTTTTAAAATTCTCGCCAAAATAGGTTTTTCAGCGAGGAGGCGCTTGCACGCAGCATCGTAGTCCTCATTACCATGTGTTACCTTAAGACCAGTAGCAAGGCTCGTTTCCACTTCCATCGCTTCTTATCCTTTTGTAATTTAATCATTTTCCCAAGGACTGTCCACCGGCGCGTGCTTCGCGCAGGTGAATGCAAGGACCCGATTTTCTCTGGGTCTGGGGAATAGGCATACCTGACAGCAAAGCAACGACCTTCGCAAAGAGCTACGGAGAGATGCCTGAGATCGCGAATCGTCCCAGTTTCATTGGACCAGTCAAGCTTCTGGCACGCCCTAGAGAAACGCTGACAAATAGCATCTTACAACGGCAAGGCTTGTCTAACCCCTTGAATTAACAAAGGGCTATTGTGCCAATGCCTATCAATCAGCGTAACCCTAGAGGCATGGCTTGCGCCGGCATTGCCTTCTTGACAGAGGCATGCCCCAAGACAGTTCGCAGGAAAAAACCGCCAGTCGGCCCCCAGGAGGAAAGCACTCAGACAGCGCGAGCCCGCCTATGTCTCCCAGTATCCCGCCATCCAGGGCATGCACCACAATCGCAGAGACGTTCTCCACACAGCCGGCAGTCAGCCGGCGCTGTTCCTGCCCTGGGTGCAGGACGCTACTTTGCGAGCTTGAGCGTCAGGATGTCGCCCGACTCTTCATGGCAGTGGAAGAGAAACTGGTCATTGGAGAAATCGAAGGTCGTCGAGAAGGTTCCCTCCTTCACGGTGACGTGCAGGCCGCTGGCCTCCCAGGTGCCACTGCTGCGCTGGCCGTTACGGTCGATGGTTGCCTTGCCGCCGCGGTCGAACTTGAAGGAGTAGGTCTTGACGAGGGAGGTGCAGGAGCCATCCGTGCCCTCGCAGCCGTAGAAGGTCAACGTGCCGGCGCCCTGCTTCTGGAAGAGTTCCGCAAAGGGCGAGCCGCCGGCGGCAGCGGAGCCGAGCGCCCCCAGCACGAGGACGGCGGCAAGGACGAATGCGGTCAAAAGCTGTTTCACGACTGCTCCTTTCTGCCTTCTGGCAGGTATAGTCAGGGGAACAAAGGCAAGGACTGCTGGCTGGCCTAGAGCCAGGGGGCGCTGGCGATCACATGGGGGCCGGCATCGCTGACATCGGCAAGTCCAGCAAGGATGAGGCTTTCAACAAGCTGGCGTCTGAGGCGCTTGAGCCACAAGACGAGGCCCTCCTCCTCGCCGCCCACGCTGGCGATGGCGCAGGGGCGCCCGATAAGGACGGCGCTCGCGCCAAGGGCCAGCATCTTGAGCACGTCGGCGCCGGAGCGCACGCCGCCGTCGGCAAGCACGGGCAGGCGGGAGACGCTCCGGGCCACCTCGGGCAGGACGCAGGCGGTCCCGGGCAGGGCTTCCCAGACGCGCCCGCCGTGATTGGAGACCACAAGGGCATCGCACCCGGCATCCTCGGCAATGCGGGCGTCCTCGGGGCTCATGACGCCCTTGAGCAGAAACTTGAGCCCGCGGGAATGGGCGCCGTCCACGATGGCCCTGAGCTCCTCAGGCGTCTTGGGCGAGACGGGGCGCCGGCTCTTGCCGAGCGCCGTGAAGGCGGCCGTGTCGATGTCCATGCCAACAGCCCGGCAACCGGCTTCGGCAGCCTGGTCCATGCGCGCAAAGAAAAAATCTCCGCTCCACGGCTTGACGACGGGAATGCCCCAGCCGCCGGCTCTGGCCACGGCGGCCAGCCCGCACTGGAAGGCCTCGTCGGTGCCGTCGCCCGTGCAGGCGGCAATGCCGGCATCCCTGGCGCCGGCAACGGCAATCTCGGCAAAGCGCTCCTCCGTGAAGAAGCCGCCCATGTTGAACTGGGCGCCCGCCATGGGGGCGACGAGCACGGGCATGGCAAGGGAGAAGCCGAGCAGATCGCAGGCGGTGCCAGGGGAGGCCGCGCCGTGCAGGACTCGCATCTTGAGCTTGACCTGGGAGAGCGCCTCCACGTTGGCCATGAAGGAGGCGCCTGAGCGGATGCCCCCCATCCCGGGAAGCTCGCCGGCGCAGGCTCTGCCGTCGCAGACAGGGCAGACCCGGCAGACGCCGTTCATGCGCTCGCGCGCCTGCTGGCGCAGCTGCTTGATGTTCATGTCGATCTCCTTGCGGCAGGCCTCGGGCCTGGCTTGGGCATGCGGAAAAGGGGAAGGCCAGGAGGGCGGCATGCCACCCCATCCCCGGCAGGATCAGCAAAGCAGGGAACGGCATAGTTCGTCAAGCGCAGGGGCAGGTGCAAAGCGCCCCCTGTGCAGGGCGACCAGCGGCACTCCGCCACGGCAGGACGCACCAGCTCGGGCTTGCACGGCTGCATGGCAGAACCGCCAGCTGGCAAACTGGCGTTCTCTCTTGCAGTCGCGCTTCCCATGACGGAAGCGACCGAGCCCTCCCTGCCCTCTCTGGTAGACCGCCGCCGGCATCGCAGCCTGCGCTCTGCCCGCTCTTCACGGGCTTTCCTTGCCATGCGCAGGCAGTTCCTGCGCAAGGAACGGCATGGCGACGCAGCCACTGGCACTGGCGCCGGCTTGCGCAAGCGCTTCTGCCGCCGGTGCTGGCGACGTCCTGACTGAAGCAGGCAGGCAATAAGAACATACGGCCCTTCCCAAGGCCTGTCAAGCACAGCGTAGCATTGGGGAGAATTATGGAAGTTGCGGCAGGATCTGCCCTCGGAGAGGGATATCTTGATCTGGTGCAGGGCAGGCAATATTCTGATACACGGAAAGAAGCTTGCCTTCCCTGTGCCGGCAAGGCCCGCATGGGACAGGTCCGCGGACTGCCCCTGCGCCTTGCAGGGACTCGCGGCCAAAGGCTCCCCCGTCCGTCTGCCCCGGGAACGGGCTCGCCTTTCGGGACAGGCTGGCCAAGCCATGCGCGCAAGCCAGAAGGGCGCGCAGGCCGCAGGCCTGTGCCGTCCCTGCCGCTGAACAGTCTGGCGGAAGCGTGCGCGGTCTGCCGCAATCCCCTGTCCGGCGCCGGCAGGCCGATCCCGGGCCTTCAGGCCGTCACGGGCACGGCGCGGAAGACGAACTCGCCGCTGGGCAGCCTTTCCTCAGCCCGCATGACAAAGGGACAGCGCCCGATGCCGGCGCAAAGCCAGAAGTCCTGCTCCGGCGCCCAGGAAGCGTTGGCGGGATCGAAGAAGCGGGCCGCGCCGGGCACGCGGCGCAGGGCCTCGAGCACCTCGCCCCGATCCCGGGGACGGCCCAGCAGGGCGGACTTGACGTAGTCGGCGCAGATGAGGTCTTCAGGCGAGGAGATCTCGGCTCTGGTGCCGGAGGCCACCAGCGTGACCCTTGCCGGACGCCTGGCCTGGAGGCAGCGGACCAGGGCGTCCGCCGTGGTGAGCGAGCCCAGCATGAGCTCGCTGGCGGAGCTGGCCTGGGCCAGGCACTGGGTGCCTCCGCTGGTGGTCTGCACGACCAGGCGGCCGCGAACGTCGAGCTCCAGAGCCTGGGCCGGCGAGTTTCCGCCGTCGAAGCCCGGCACGATGCGGCCGCCCCGCTCGCCGACGAGCAGGGCTCCAGGCAGCGCCTGGCGCAGAGCCCTGGCCTGCTCGAGGGAGCCCACGGGGACAATGCCGGCAGCCCCCCGCTCCAGCAGCAGGGAGGCGCAGGTGAAGGCCCGGAAGACGTCGATGACCACGGCAAGGCCGCAGGCGCTCTTCGCGCCCTCCAGCAGTTCGACGATGCAGATGTCCATGGCTTCCTCCTTGCCGTGCCCACGATAGGTCCGGGGGAAGGCATGGTCAAGGCAGGAGGCAAGGCGCAGGGGCGCTGTGCCGGCGCACGGGATGCGCGGCCCGGCTGCCCCTGTCTTGTCTGCCAGGATTGCGGGCAGCGAGGAGACCGCCCCCTGCCCGTGCGCGGGCGCGGCGGTGGAGAGCGGAAAAGGACTGGCCAGCCGCAGGCGGGCGTTCAGCGCAGCTGGGACGGCAGGACCTGGCAGGGGAGAGGCTTGCCAGCTGCCCCTCCCCCGCCGGCAGGATCAGGGACCGCTGGCACGCGCTGGCATTGAGGTCCGGCACCCGGCGGCGCTTTCCGCCTGCGGACTCCCGCAGGGTGCAACCTGCGCGCGGGGGGAGCCGCAAGGGCACCCCCCGGCATGGCCTAGAGGCTGGCCGCGCCGCTGAAGAGGGCCTTCTCGATGGCGTCGGCGTCTTCAGCCGCAACTTCCCCAAAGGCCTTCTTCAGATCCTCCGGCAGCGCCATGCCGCTCTCGCGGGCAAAGAGCCAGAGGAAGACGCAGGCCACATGACGCTCGGCATAGCCCTGGGCGGCAATGCTCTGCAGGAGCTGGAGCCAGGGCGCCGGCAGACCGGCCTGCACGAGGTCCTGGAAGGTGGCCAGCTGCATGCGCTGGCCTGCCGGCAGGCCGGCGTTGACGGCAAGGGCCTTGCGCAGCCGGGCGAGACGGCGGACGCGCTCCTGGAAGGCCGCTTCCGGCGCAGGGCAAGACGGCATGCTTGACTCTTCGCAGACGAGGGTCTTCCCTGCGCCGGCATCCCTGCGCCTGCCCGGGAGGAACTTCTTTGCCAGCCTGGCGATCACGCCGCCGGACTCTGGCCTGGAGTAGACTCTGTCAGAAGAGCAGTGCGACGCTCCCCTGCCGAGTCCGGGATCGGCGAAATAGAAGGTGCTTGCCTGCTTGACGTTCAGCCCGGGGGCTTGCGCACCGAGCACGCTGCCGGCGCCGAACTGGCCTGCGGCAGGCATCTGGGGCACCTGCCGCAGCTCCGGCATCTGGCCGGGATGGGTCGCGTCCTCGGCCTCGTCGACCATGACGGCGGAGGTCCAGGGGCTCACGAGGCTGTAGCGCAGGGCAAGGGCCTCGCCCCGTTCGGCCTCGCCGATGCCGGCAAGGAGCCTGGCCGCGCCGAGGCGGGCCAGCACGGACATGCCAGCCGTGCCTTCGGCTTCCGCC
>DFDR01000150.1 GCA_002369295.1 Desulfovibrionaceae bacterium UBA3823 | reverse complement strand
CCGCATGCATTCGGTCCGCATGCATCTGGCCCGTCGCGCATGTCTTCAGCGCAGTCCACGTGGACAGTCACCCGGGCAAGCACAGGCAGGGCTTCCCGGAGCTCCTGCTCGAGGCGCACGGTTTCGTCGTGCACCTGGCACACGGAGAGCACGCCGCCCATGGTGCAGTGAAAGCCAAGGCAAAGGCCAAGGCCAGGCTCCATGAGGACGGCGATGCCGTGGGGCCGGCCGCAGAGGGGATGGCGCGCCACGGCCCGCTCCACCTGCTCGCGGCAGGCATCGGCCAGCGAGCTTTCGCCCGGCGCGAGCTCGCTGGCGGCAAGGGACTGGGCTGCCGGCTCCACGTGGGTGACGAGCTCGACATCGGGATGCAGGCGGGCCACGGCGGCCTCGTAGGCGCGGACGCGGGCCATGGCCCGCGCGTAGGCTATGCCGCCGTCGAACTCGAGCACGGCCTCGATGCGCGGCCGTCCGCTGCCGGTCTGGAAGATCCGGAAGTCGTGGGCAGAGAGCCCCTGCCTGAGGGCAAGGGCGCGGCAGGCTTCCAGGGGCGAGGCGGAAGCGCCCCCGGGCGCGCAGGGATCGACGTGGACGACCACGTCGGCGCCGGGCACGAGGCGCTTCACGGCGCAGGCCGCCTCGTGGGCGATGCGGTGGCCTTCGCTCACGCGCAGGTTCGGCTCGACGCCCAGGTTCATGTCGAAAAAGCAGCGGGGACCCGAGGAGCGCATGCGCAGGCGGCTCACCTCCAGCACGCCGGGAAGCGCCCTGACGGCCTCTTCGACGGCGCGCTGGGTCTCGGCGGAGCCGGCGTCCATGAGGAAGCCGACGGCACTCCGCGCCATGTCGAGGCTGGCCTTGAAGATGACGAGAGCCACGATGAGCGCGGCCACGGTGTCGGCCTGGGCGAGGATGTGGCGCAGGTGCGCAGGCGCGTGCAGCCAGTCGGCGAGCCAGACGGCAAGCACGCCGACGAAGACCACGGCCGAGGCGAAGATGTCGGTGGCGAAGTGGAGGGCGTCGGCCTCGAGCGCCTGGCTTTTGGCGGCTCTGGCGGCCTTTCTGAGGGCGCGGACGCGGCTGGCGTCCACAAGCATGGAGACGGCCATGACGCCGACGCCCCAGAGCGAGGGCAGGACGGGCTCGCCGCCCTCCATGAGGCGGTGCATGCCCTCCCAGCCCACGTAGATGCACACGGCGAAGAGCAGGACGGTTTCAGCCAGGGCGGAGAGGTTTTCGGCCCTGCCGTGGCCGTAGGGGTGTCCGCTGTCGGCAGGCCTGGAGGACAGGAAGACGGCGTACCAGGTCATGACCGCGGCCACGAGGTCGAGCCCGCTGTGCAGGGCTTCGGAAAGGATGGCCAGGCTGTTGGTGTAGAGGCCGACGGCGAGCTTGAAGGCGGTGAGAAAAAGGGCCGCCAGCAGGCTCAAGGCGGCGGCCCGGCGCTTCATGCTGTCGGTTTTGGCCGAATCAAAGGGGGCTTGTTCAGGCATGCGCTTCTCCTGAAGGCTTGACAGGCCAGTCCCGCATCAGGTGGACGCAGCGTCGTCCGGGAAAAGCCGGCGTGAATGAACAGGGAATGCCGCGCCAGGCGAAGCAAAAGGGGGATCCAGCGGATCCCCCTTGTACTCGGCTTGCTTCAGGCGCAGGCGGTGCCGTGCGCTAGAGCCACTTGAACCAGTCCCTCCAGGAGCCTTCGCGCTTTTCGCGGCGCGCCTTGTTCTCCTGAAGGCTGTATTCGTGGTAGGCGGCCGTGGCCTTGCCGGCCGCGAGCTCCGCGACCTCAGGCACGTCCTTGTAGTGTTCGACGATGTAGGTGTAGCGCTTCCACGCCGGACCGTACTTGTTCATGTGCCAGAACATGTCGCCTATGTAGAGCTCGTGCTCGGCCATGTTCTTGCGGCACTTGAGGATGTTCTCCCTGGCTGCCTTGGCGTACTGCGAGTCGGGATACTGCTGCAGCAGGCGCTGGAAGTAGGAGATGGCCTCCTCGAGCACCGTGGTGGGCCGGTCGATGGAAACGAACTGGTTCATGAGCGACATGCCCGTCTGGTAGAGGACATAGGGGATGGCAGGATGGCGCGGATGCAGGGACTCGAAGTCCTTGTAGCTCTCGCCGGCGGTCAGGTACTCCTCGTCCAGATAGTAGGCGTCGGCCAGAGAGAGTTCGGCGTCGATGGTGTACGGACTGAAGGGATAGGCGTCGCGGAGCTTGTTGTAGAGCTCGACGGCGCGGACGTAGTTCTTGTCGGCCATGGCGTCGTTGGCGGCTTCGAAGATTTCCTGGGCCGTGTCTTCGGCAGGCGGCAGGTAGATCATGTCGATGATGCCGCAGCCGGACAGGCCGGCCAGCATCGCCATCAGAACCAGAGAGCGAAGGAGTTGTCTAGGCATGGAGCTCTTCCAGCAGCAGGTTGGCCGCCTGGGCGGCGGTTGCGCCGTCGCCGGCGGCCGTGACCACCTGGCGGCAGAGTTTGGAGCGGACGTCGCCGGCGGCAAAGATGCCGGGGACGGAGGTGCGCATTTCAACGTCCGTGACCAGAAAGCCGCCCTTGTCCCTGGCGCAGGCTTCGGGGACAAACTCGGCGTTGGGCAGGGTGCCGACAAAGACGAAAAGGCCGTCCACGGCCAGTTCCCTTGTCGAGCCGTCCTTGCGGCTCTTGACGGTGACGGACTTGAGATCGGGATCGCCGTTGAGGGACTCGACGGTGCTGGAGAGGACCAGCTCCACGTTGGGGCACTGCCGGATGCGGTCCTGGTAGACCCCGGCGCCTCTGAACTCGTCGCGCCTGTGGACAAGGTAGAGCTTGGAGACGATCTTCGAAAGGTAGAGCGACTCCTCGAGGGCGGAATTGCCGCCGCCGACCACGGCGACGGGCAGGCCGCGGAAGAAGTTGCCGTCGCAGATGGCGCAGTAGGACACGCCGCGTCCGCGCAGCCTGTCCTCGCCCTCCAGCCCGAGCTGGCGGTGCCTGGCGCCGCTGGCGACGACAACGGTCTTCGCGCCCACGGGACCAGCGGACGTCGCCAGCTCGAAGGCGCCGGCCTGGCCGGCAATGCCGGTCACGTCGGCCGTCGAGCGCGTCACGGCAAGGCCTTCGAGATGGGCGTTGAAGGCGTCGGCAAGCTCCCAGCCCTTGATGCCCTTGGGGAAGCCGGGATAGTTCTCCATGGCGTCGGTCAGGAGCACCTGGCCGCCGGGCGTCAGCTTCTCGAAGAGAATGACTGAACGGCCGGAGCGGACCAGATAGAGGGCCGCGGTGATGCCCGCAGGCCCGGCGCCGACGACGGCTGCGTCGAAGGTGTCCATGCCGGAACCTCTAGGCGAGGGCCTTGGACTCGAGCAGCTGGATGATCTGATCCTTGGGCAGCGCGCCGGTGCGCTGCTCGACGGCTTCGCCGTTCTTGAAGACGATGAGCGTCGGAATGGCGCGGATCCCGAACTTGGTCGGCGTGGCCGGATTCTCGTCAACGTTCATCTTGAAGACGCGCACGCGGCCGGCATACTCGCCGGCAACTTCGTCGACGATGGGACCCACGGCGCGGCAGGGACCGCACCAGGGAGCCCAGAAGTCCACGAGCACGGGCAGATCGGATTTGAGGACGGAAGCTTCAAAGGTGGAATCGCTGACTTGTTCGGCCATGACGGTACTCCTCGTTGTTCTGCCGGGGGCAAGCCCCGCGGGCTGTATTGCGTTGTTGCGTTGCTGTGAAGGACGATGTCCCGCTCTTAAATAGGTGTGCCGGGCGCCCCTGTCAACATGGGGCGGACCCTGCCCTGCCCTCCGCCGGGGTCAAAGCCATGTCGTCCGGCACGCGCCGCCCCCGCGGCACCGTCTCGAAGTCCAGGCCGTGGCCGAGTCCGCGCGAGGCGTAGATCCACCCGGCATAGGCCACCATGGCAGCATTGTCCGTGCACAGGGCTGGGCTTGGCACGCACAGCCTGCCTCCGCGACCGGCCATGAAGCGCTGGAAGGTCGAGCGCACGAGGCTGTTGGCCGCCACGCCGCCGGCAAGGAGCAGGGTCGCGGCCTCGGGATGGCGTTCAAAGGCGCGCCTGGTCTTGGCAAGCAGCGTTTCCGCCACGGCAAGGTTGAAGGAGGCGCAGAGATCGCAGAGCTCCTGCGGCGCGTCCTCGGCCCGCTCGAGGGGCCTTGGCCAGCTGATGCCGGCGAGCAGATCCCTGGCTGCCAGGGCAGCCGCGGTCTTGAGGCCGCTGAAGCTGAAGTCGAGACTGGGGTTGTCGAGGTAGGGCCTGGGGAAGAGCGCGGGATCGGGGGTGCCCCGCCTGGCGAGCTCGTCGAGCAGGCGCCCGCCGGGGTAGCTCAGGCCAAGCAGCTTGCCCGACTTGTCGAAGGCTTCGCCGGCTGCGTCGTCGATGGTGCGGCCGAGGGCTTCGGCCGTCACCTCGTCCCTGAAGCAGTAGAGGCTGGTGTGGCCGCCGGAGACGAGCAGGCCGATGGCGGGGAAGGAAAGCTCCTGCCCGAGCCCGCAGGCCAGCAGGTGGGCCATGAGGTGGTTCACGCCCACGATCCGGCAGCCCGTGCCGAGGGCGAGGCCCTTGGCGAAGGCCGTCCCCACGAGCAGGCTGCCGAGCAGGCCGGGCCCTCTGGAGACGGCAACGCAGCCGATGGCTGCAGGGGACAGGTTCTGGCGGCGCATGAGCTCGTCGAAGAGCGCGCCCATGTAGCGCAGGTGCTCGCGGCTGGCGAGTTCGGGAACCACGCCGCCGAAAAGGGCGTGGATGTCCGCCTGGCTCGCCAGCACGGCGTCCACGAGCACGCCGTCCCGCACCAGCGCCAGGGCGGTTTCGTCGCACGAGCTTTCTATGCCGAGCACTAGCATGCCAGAGCCTGTCCTGCCTGCGGACTAGTCCGCGGCGTGCTTCCTGTAGATCTCGCCGACGGCTTCCACGTCCTTCTTGGACCCGATGAAGAGCGGGGTGCGGGAGTGGAGCTGGGTGGGCACCTTCTCAAGAATGCGCATATGGCCGTCCGTGGCCGCGCCGCCGGCCTGCTCGGCCAGGAAGGCGAGGGGGTTGGCTTCGCACATGAGGCGCAGCTTGCCTTCGGGGCGTCCCTTGTAGGGCGGGTACATGTAGATGCCGCCGTAGATCAGGGTGCGGTGGAAGTCGGCGACGAGGGAGCCCACGTAGCGGGCGGAGTAGGCGCCGCCCTTGCTGGAGGGCGCCTTGTGGAAGTGCTCGCAGCACTCGCGGGCAGCCGCGTCCCATTTCTCGCGGTAGCCTTCGTTGCAGGAGTAGATCCAGCCCTGCTCCGGAATCTTCATGTCAGGATGGGAGAGCAGGAACTCGCCAACGCCGGGATCGAGGGTGAAGCCGTGCACGCCCTGGCCGGTGGAAAGCACCAGCATGGTGGAGGGGCCGTAGAGGCAGTAGCCGGCAGCCACCTGGTTCTCGCCCTTGCGCAGCACCTCCTCCAGGCGCACCTCGCCGGTGCAGCCCTCGGGACGGCGGTAGATGGAGAAAATCGTGCCGATGTTGATGTTGACGTCCATGTTGGACGAGCCGTCGAGGGGGTCGAAGATCATGATGTAGTCGCCGCGGGGAAATTCAGGCCCGATGCGGATGAGGTCGGGATTCTCCTCGCTGGACATGGCGCACATGGCGCCGGAGCGCTCCATGCGGTAGATCATGATGCTGTTGGCGAGATCGTCGATTTTCTGGACCGCCTCGCCCTGCACGTTGATGACGCCCGTGCCGCCGAGGATGTCGAGCAGGCCGGCCTTGTTGATGCGGCGCGAAATGGTCTTGCAGGACAGAATGAGGTCGTAGAGCAGCCCCGTGAACTTGCCGGTGGCGTGGGGAGACTTCTTCTGGTGGAAGAGCAGGAATTCGGTAACGGTGACGTCGGCCATGTGAACACCTCTCCATGTTTCGCCCCGGTCCCCGCTGGCGCGGGGCCGGGAGCCGTTGTGTGCGTAGCTTGGGCTATTGCCTGGGCCCGAAGGGGCTGGGACGGCCGCCGGGCAGGGTTGCCGGCGCATCGGTCTTGGGCGTCTCTGCCTTGGGAGCCTCTGCCTTGGGCGCATCGGTCTTGGGAGAA
>DFDR01000060.1:4327-11840 GCA_002369295.1 Desulfovibrionaceae bacterium UBA3823 | reverse complement strand
CAGGCGCAGCCTCGGCTTCGCCAGACTCCCCGGCCCTGGCTGGCGCGGCAGAGACTGCCTCGGCTTCGCCGGACGCCCCAGGCTCCTCCGGCGCGGCAGGGGCTGCAGGCGCAGGGCGCGCAACGGCAGCCAGGGGGTTGGACGCCCCCTCTCCCGTGGGGTAGAAGGGCGTACCCGGCAACCCGAAGGGACGCACGCCGACCAGGGCGAAAAAGCCCCCGACCCCGTCCTGTTCAAGCTGCAGCACGGGCGTGGGGTCGGCCTCGATCTCCTCGGCCTCGATCTCGGCCTTCAGAGGGACGCCTGCATCCTGCAGGGAGAGATCGAGCACGCGCTGGATGGCGCTTTTGGGAAAGTCGATGCCTGCGCCGACGATGGCCGCTATCCTGCGCTCGCGCATGGAGAGCATGAAGTAGTAGATGGTGCCGTCCTGGTAGAGGAAAGTCCTGTCCCCGCCCTCGAGGTCGGCCTTGCTCAGGTCGAAGCCGTCGATGGCGAGCCGGCAGGCGTCGCCATGGCTGGTGAGCTTCAGCTTGAGGGCGCCTCGCCGCACATGCACGGGCTCGAGGCCTGCGTTTGTCATGCGGCAGACGTTGCCGAGCCCCTCCAGGGCCTCGCAGCAGTTCTCAAGGCGCAGGATCAGCGGCGAGTTGCCCCAGTGGTCGCGCGACTCGGCGCAGGCAAGGATGCGCCGGTCCGCCGGCGTAAGCCAGCCGTACTCGTCCTGCCTGTCCCGCAGGCGCTTGATGGCAGCCACCCTGGGGGCACCCCAGCCCCGCGCCGTTCTGGTCTGCTCCCTGGCCTCGACGAGGCGCATGTCCTTGTCCACGGCCCAGAACAGGCGCTTTTCCTCCGTCTGGTCCTCCCTGGGCGCCTCCTCGTTCCTGGCGACCTGCTCCAGGGCGCCCAGGCGGACCTGCCAGAAGGATTTCTCCTCGACGAGGAGGGAGAAGTCGAGCATGTTCCGGCAGACGGGATCGGGCGCAAAGGCGGCTGCGCGCTCAGGCGCAAGCGCCTTGGCGAGGATGCCCCCGGCTATGCCCTGGGCAGCCGGCACCCCGGCGAGGCCGGCGTGCCAGGCCTCGAGGGCCTCGACGGCGCCGCGCCACTCGTCCTGCCGCAGCAGGCCAAGGCGCTGAAGGGCGCCGAAGTAGACCATGGCAGCCAGAAAATTCGGCTCCTGCCCCTGATTGCGGTAGAGCAGGAAGCGCCCCTTGCCGGCTTCGCCCTGGCGCAGGGAGGCGAGCGCCTGCAGGGCGCGGAGGCCCCTGACGCCGTTCCAGCGCTGCTCAAGGCGGTAGATCTTGTCTGACGCGTAGGGCGCCTCCCTGACGAGCTGCTCCTGTTCCGAAGACGAACCGAAGAGGAAGATGGCCAGCTGCCTGGCGAAGCGGGGGACGCTGGGCAGCGAGGAAAAGGGTTCGGGGTGCGCTTCGCCGTGGAGCTCGAAGCAGCGCTTGATGCAGGCAAGGCTCTCCGCCTTGCCGTGCAGAAGCAGGGCCATTCCCCGCAGGTAGTGCGTCTGCCAGTACGCGTCGGCCTCCTCCAGCGCCTCCAGTTCCGCCTCCGCCTCCTGCCAGCGCCCCGACCACAGGTGCAGGCCCGCCTTGGAGACGGGGTGGAAAGCCTCGATGGCAGGATCGCCGCCTTCGAGCTGGCGCTGGCTGGTCCAGCCGAGCGCCGGGCTGAGGGCGCCGTCGAAGAGGAAGCTCTTCACGGCGTCGTCGCAGACAACCCGCCTCACCACCCCCCGGCGCGACTCGAGCCACGCCGCTGTCGGCGCAGTCAGCCTGAGCTGGATGCGGCGCTGGGCCAGCGCCGGCTTGAGGCGGTAGAGCTGGACGAAGAGGGGCTCGTCGTTGGCGTATATGGCGGCCACCTGCGCCAGGGCGAGCCAGTCCTCGTTCCCGCGCACCCGCGGGTTCCCGGGCCCCAGATCTCTGAGGATGTCGACGATCTCCGGATCCTTGACAGCCCTGCGGCAGAGTTCGAAGCGCAGCGCAGGCGGCATGTTGCACCAGAACTGCGTGCCGAGGTAGCCTGCGCCCATCGCGGCGAGTTCCCGGCGCTGGGTCTCCACCCGGTTGTAGTACGTCATCAGCTTGCCGGCTGCGCTCAGCTCGACGAGCATGCCCGTCAGCAGGGCATCGGTGGTGGAGGAGTTTCCGGCGCAGGCGAGCGCGTCAACCAGGATAAAAAGGCGCCTGTTGCGGTCGAGGGCATCCACGACGGCAAGGGCCTTGCGGACGGCTTCGGGAAATTCGGCTTGGGAGGAATCGGCTTCGGGGACGGCAGGCGGGACTGGCACAGGAGAACTCCGGCAGGCTCGATGTTGCAGGCGGCAAAAGGGCGGCGCAGTAATGATGCACGGCAAATGGGGCTGTCCTACCTCAGAATGCGACGCTTTCCAAGCGCTCTTTCGCCTCCCTGTTCCGGACGCGCGGGGCCTGCGCCGCACAGGTGCTTCGCACCTTGTCCCCCGGCTGGCGTTCATCCCTCCCTTTTCGGACGCGGCGCCCGCCCTGCCATGCCCTGGCCTCCGCCCATTGGAAACTGCTGACCTGAATGCTGAACAAGCCCTGCCCGTTCCGACATGCTCCCGGCATGAACCAGCCAGATATTTTCCGCGCCGAAAACGGCCTTTGAGGAGAAAACGCTGCGAAGGAGGATCATGCCATGCACGGCATCCCCGTCCAGCGGGCCTCTGCCTGCGAATGGCACGAAAAGCCCCGGCTCCCGCCAGGCGCCCTGCCCGAGGGGAGCCGGGGATGCCGGCACATGCGTTTGCCCTGCCTGCAGAAAGCGCCTTCGCGCAGCGCTCCCAGGAAGGCAGAGCCAGCGCCTTAGAAGCCTGCGCTGGCCACGCGGCTCTTGGCCTCGAAGGCCTCGCGCTCGATGGCCTCCTGGCGGTTGCGGGGCATGCCGAAGCTTTCCGCCAGCTCGTTGAGGTAGGCGCGCTCGGCGGGATGGTCGACGTCGACGGCCATGCAGGACATCATGTAGACGTCTTCGGCCTCTTCCATGGAATTGACCTGGCTGGCCAGCATGCCCGCATCCACGGGCTCGCGCAGGAGGGAGTTGACGAGCTGGCTCAGGTCCTGGCCGGGGAAGAGCTGCTTCATGGCATCGACGATGCGGGCCTGCTCGGCTTCGTCGATATGGCCGTCGGCGCGGGCCGCGTACACCATGGAGCGCACGACGATCTGGGCCGTGGGATCGGCTGCGGACGCCTGGAAGTCGGCGCTGAAGGGATCGGCGCTGGCGCCGGCGTAGGCGCCCTGCTGCTGGCGCTGGGCCGACCATTTCTTGAAGAAGCTCCAGGCAGCCAGGCCGGCGCCCACGAGGGCGGCGTTTTTCGCCATGCCGCCGACGCCGCTCCTGGCGCCTGCGCCCATGCCGGCGCCAAGGAGGGTGCCGAGCAGCATGCCAAGGCCGCCGCCAAGGCCGCCCTGGGTGAGCTTGCCGAGGTCAAGGCCGCCAAGGCCGCCAAGGGGCCCGTCTGCGCCGCCAAGGCCGGCGTCGCGTCCGCCGCGGCCGGCGTTGCCGTACTGGCCGTAGGGGCTTGCGCCCTGCGGACCGCCGGGCATCTGGCCTGCGCCGGGCATCTGGCCGCCGCCGAGGATGGTGCCGAGCACGTTGCCAAGATCCTTCGAGTTCAGAATATCAAGCAGGGACATTGCCATTCTCCCTATAGGTTACGCGCCGCGCGGCCGGAATGGCCCTTCGGCTTCACTTCTTGGCTAGCAAAAAGCCGCGGCGCATTCAAGACGGCGGAGCGCCCGCGGGCCCCGGGGCTGCGCCCGCAGGACCGTGCAGGTTCAGCGCCCGGGCCGCAGGCCCGCATAAAGATAGCCAAAGTGGCGGAAAAGGCATATTCTCCTGCCCCGCAAGGCACACCCCGGCGGTTGCGGCGGCAAGCCCCCGCCCCCAACAAAAGCGAGACTTCCTGCAATGAGCAAGACGAAAATCGTGGCCACCATAGGCCCTGCCTCCAACACTAAGGAAAAGATGCGCGCCCTGGCCGAGGCCGGCGTGAGCATCTTCAGGCTGAACTTCTCCCACGGCTCGGCCAAGGACTTCATCCGCATCATCGAGGACCTCAGGAACGTGGAGCTGGAACTCGGCATCCCCCTGACCATCATGCAGGATCTCTCGGGACCGAAGATACGCCTCGGCGACATCCGGGAATCGAGCATCCAGATCAGCGAGGGCATGGGACTCCTGCTCGGCCCCACGGAGCAGTACTGCCACGAGATGCCCTACATGCCCTTCGACCACAAGGAGATACTCGCCTCGCTGGTGCCGGGCGACAGGCTCGTGCTCGCCGACGGCGGCGTGCAGTTCAACGTTGCCAAGATCCGCGACGACGGCCTCGTCGTGCTGGAGGCGTCCAATTCCGGCATCGTGACCTCCCGCAAGGGCCTGGCCCTGCCCGGCAAGGCCACGCGCGTGCGCGCCCTCACGGACAAGGACAAGCGCGACCTCAAGGACGGCATGCGTCTCGGCATCGACGCCGTGGCCATCTCCTACGTGCAGACGGCCGACGACGTGCGCGAGACCAAGGAGCTCATCCACGCCTGCGGCAAGCACGTGCCGGTGTGCGTGAAGATGGAGCGCCAGAACGCGGTGAACAACCTCGCCGAGATCCTGGCCGAGGCGGACATCGTCATGGTGGCCCGCGGCGATCTCGGCGTGGAGTGCCCGCTGGCCAAGCTGCCCTCCATCCAGAAGCACATCATCAAGGCCTGCAACAAGGCCGCCAAGCCCGTCATCGTGGCCACGCAGATGCTGCTCTCCATGATGCACTCCCCCCAGCCCACCCGCGCCGAGACCACGGACGTGGCCAATGCGGTGCTGGACGGCGCCGACTGCGTCATGCTCTCCGAAGAGACCGCCATGGGCGACCATCCCGTGGAGACGGTGCAGTACATGCGCAAGATCACCAAGGAGGCCGAGGCCCTCATCGAGGAGGGCCACAGGCTGGAGGAGCCGCCGGCGGACAAGGGCATTGGCGAGTACCTCGCCTACTCGGCCTGCCTGCTCGCCGACAAGGCCAAGGTGGACGCCATCGTGGTGCACAGCATTTCCGGCGACTCGGCCAGGCAGGTGGCCACCTGCAGGCCTCCCCAGCCCATCTACGCCCTCACCCCCGATCCGGTGTCCGTGAAGTACCTCAACTACTCGCGCGGCATCACGCCCGTGCTGGTGAAGAATCCGGCCGCCGAGCCGAGCCACCTCTCGCGCGCCGAGAACTTCATCATGGACTCCGGCATCTTCAAGAAGGGCCAGAGCGCCGTCATCACCGCCGGCCAGATCCGCGGCTCCTCGGCCACGCCGCGCGGCACCAACCTCGTGAAGATTTTCTGGTGCTGATCTCCCTGAAAAGCAGGCGCACCTCCACCACAGCGGCCGCTCCCGCCCAGCGCCGGAGCCGGCCAAGCCCCGCAGAAGGAACCCCTCCCATGAGCAAAGTCAAGAAAGTCGTTCTCGCCTACTCCGGCGGCCTCGACACCTCCGTCATCCTGAAATGGCTGATCAACACCTACCAGTGCGACGTCGTCACCATGACCGCCAACCTCGGCCAGCCCGAAGATCTCTCCGGCGTGGAGGAGAAGGCCTACAAGACCGGCGCCTCCAAGGCCTACGTCCTCGACCTGCGCGAGGAGATGGCCAGGGACTTCGTCTTCCCCATGGTGCGCTCGGCGGCCAGCTACGAGAACCGCTACCTGCTCGGCACCTCCATCGCCCGCCCCATCATCACCAAGGCGCTGGTCGACGTGGCCCACAAGGAGGGCGCCGACGCCATCGCCCACGGCGCCACGGGCAAGGGCAACGACCAGGTGCGCTTCGAGCTCTCCGCCAAGGCCCTCGACCCCGCCATCCAGTGCATCGCGCCCTGGCGCGAGTGGGACCTCATGAGCCGCACGGCCCTCAATGCCTTCGCCGAAGCCAACGGCATCCCGATCTCCAAGGGCGCCAAGCGCTACAGCATGGACGCCAACATGCTCCACACGAGCTTCGAGGGCTCCGAGCTCGAGGATCCGGCCCTGGCGCCCGATCCGGTCTGCCACGAGCGCTGCGTGCCCGTGGAGGAGGCGCCCAGCGAGCCCGAGATCATCACGGTCGACTTCGAGAAGGGCAATCCCGTGGCCTTCAACGGCAAGCGCCTCTCGCCCTATGAGCTCATCCACGCTCTCGAGCTTGCCGGCGGACGCCACGGCATCGGCCGCAGCGACATCGTCGAAAACCGCTACGTGGGCATGAAGTGCCGCGGCGTGTACGAGAACCCCGCAGGCACCATACTCTACTGCCTGCACCAGGACCTCGAGGGCCTGTGCCTCGACAAGGAGCTGCTCTCCATCCGCGACCAGCTCGCCGTGCGCTACGCCGAAGCCGTCTACAACGGCTACTGGTTCTCCCCCGAGCGCGAGGCCATGCAGGCCTTCATGGACAAGGCCCAGGAGACCGTCACCGGCCAGGTCAAGGCCAAGCTCTACAAGGGCGGCGTCTGGCCCCTGTGCCGCACCTCCCCCTACTCCCTCTTCAGCCCGGAACTGGCCACCTTCGAGGCCAGCTCCTACGACCACCACGACGCCGCCGGCTTCATCCGCCTGCACGGCCTCAGGCTCGTGCAGTACGCCAGAGTCAAAAAGCAGCTGGAAGAAGGCAAGTAGCCGAATGAAGGGCATCAGGACGGATCTGAACATGCCGCGCCCAGGCGGGCCCGCATGCCGAATCTGAACCCAGCGGGGGAGAGGTCCTTGGGCCGTCTCCCCCTTTTTTTGCACGATTTCCTGCCGCATCCCCCCGGCGGCGCCAGAGTGGAGGAAAAGACCAAAAAGACATTGACTTGGCTTGGTTTTGCGGCAATAATTAATCGTTTGACCAACGAACCATAGAGCTCGTCCTTCCGCCCCTGTCCGGATTGCGGCCCGGGCTGGGAACCAGGCGGAGGCACGCGCTCAAACCTAAGGATTTCTCATGCCTAAGCGTACAGATCTGCATAAAATCCTTGTCATCGGCGCAGGGCCCATCGTCATCGGCCAGGGCTGCGAATTCGACTATTCCGGCTCCCAGGCCATCAAGGCCCTGAAAGAGGAAGGCTACACCGTCGTCCTCATCAACTCCAACCCGGCCACCATCATGACCGACCCGCACATGGCCGACGCCACCTACGTCGAGCCCATCGAGGCGGACACCCTGACGGCAGTCATCGAGAAGGAGCGGCCGGACGCCATCCTGCCGACCCTCGGCGGCCAGACCGGCCTCAACGCGGCCCTCGAGCTGCACCGCCGGGGCGTGCTCGACAAGTACGGCGTCGAGCTCATCGGCGCCAACGCCCAGGTCATCGAAAAGGCCGAGAGCCGCGAGCACTTCCGCGCGGCCATGGAGCGCATCGGCCTCAAGGTGCCCAAGAGCGGCATCGCCAGGAACATGGAGGAGGTGCGCCGGCTCGGCAGGGAGCTTCCCTTCCCGCTCATCGTGCGGCCCGCCTTCACCCTGGGCGGCACCG
>DFDR01000060.1:0-4278 GCA_002369295.1 Desulfovibrionaceae bacterium UBA3823 | reverse complement strand
CACCCTGGGCGGCACCGGCGGCGGCGTTGCCTACAACATGGAGGACCTCGAGGTCTTCGCCCAGCGCGGCCTCTCCGCCTCCCCGACCTCCGAGGTCATGCTCGAGCAGAGCGTGCTCGGCTGGAAGGAAATGGAGATGGAGGTGATGCGCGACAAGAAGGACAACGTCGTCATCGTCTGCTCCATCGAGAACTTCGACCCCATGGGCATCCACACGGGCGACTCCATCACCGTCGCCCCCGTGCAGACCATGACCGACAAGGAATACCAGGTCATGCGCGACGCCACCATCGCCATCATGCGCGAAGTGGGCGTCGAGACGGGCGGATCCAACGTCCAGTTCGGCATCAACCCCGAGAACGGCGACATGGTGGTCATCGAGATGAACCCCCGCGTCTCCCGCTCCTCGGCGCTGGCCTCCAAGGCCACGGGCTTCCCCATCGCCAAGATAGCGGCCAAGCTCGCCGTGGGCTACACGCTCGACGAGCTGCGCAACGACATCACCCGCGAAACGGCGGCCTGCTTCGAGCCCACCATCGACTACTGCGTGGTCAAGGTGCCCCGCTTCACCTTCGAGAAGTTCCCGGGCGCCAAGGACGAGATCACCACGTCCATGAAGAGCGTGGGCGAGGCCATGAGCATAGGCCGCACCTTCAAGGAAGCCCTCCAGAAGGGCCTGCGCGCCATGGAAATCGGCGCCACGGGCCTCGGCTTCAACTTCCGCAAGGATCTGCCGCCCCTGGAGGATATCGTCGCCTCCCTGCGCAATCCCAATTCCAAGCAGATCTTCTCCATACGCCAGGCCATGCTGGCGGGCCTCAGCGTCGAGACCATCTACAAGGAGACCAAGATCGACCCCTGGTTCCTGCGCCAGATCCGCGACATCGTGGACATGGAGAACGAGATCCGCGACTTCGGCCTCGCCAACGACATGACTCCCTGGAACAGGGAGCTGCCCGGCCTCATCCGCCGGGCCAAGGAGTACGGCTTCTCCGACCGCCAGCTCGCCGAGATGTGGAAGCGCCCCGAGGCCGACGTCAGGCGCCTGCGCCTCGAGCTCGGCATCAGGCCGACCTACTACCTGGTCGACACCTGCGCCGGCGAGTTCGAAGCCTACACGCCCTACTACTACTCCACCTACGAAACCGGCGACGAAATGCCGGTCTCGAACAGGCGCAAGGTCGTCATCCTGGGCGGCGGCCCCAACCGCATCGGCCAGGGCATCGAGTTCGACTACTGCTGCTGCCACGCCTCCTTCGCCCTGCGCGACGAAGGCATCACGGCCATCATGGTCAACTGCAACCCCGAGACCGTGTCCACGGACTACGACACCTCGGACAGGCTCTTCTTCGAGCCGCTCACCTTCGAAGACGTGATGAACATCATCGAGAAGGAGAAGCCCGAGGGCATCATCGTGCAGTTCGGCGGCCAGACCCCGCTCAACCTGGCGGTTCCGCTCATGCGCGCCGGCGTCAAGATTCTCGGCACCTCGCCCGACGCCATCGACCGCGCCGAGGACCGCGAGCGCTTCCAGGCCCTCATCGACAAGCTCGGCCTCCTGCAGGCCGAGAACGGCACCGCCATGAGCCTCGACGATGCCGTGGCCGTGGCCGACAAGATAGGCTACCCCGTCATGGTCCGCCCGAGCTACGTGCTCGGCGGCCGCGCCATGGCCGCCGTCTACGACCGCGACGAGCTCATCGAGTACTTCCACGAGCAGGTGCCCGAGCGCCCCGAGCATCCCATCCTCATCGACAAGTTCCTCCAGCACGCCACCGAAGTGGACGTGGACGTCCTCTCCGACGGCAGCGACGTCTACGTTGCCGGCATCATGGAGCACATCGAGGAGGCGGGCATCCACTCCGGCGACTCCGCCTGCGTCATCCCGCCCTACTCCCTCTCCTACGACCACGTGGCCCATATCGCGGTGCAGGCCGAAGCCCTGGCCCGCGAGCTCCACGTCGTCGGCCTCATGAACATCCAGTTCGCCCTCAGGGGCGACGATCTCTACATCATCGAGGTCAACCCCCGCGCCTCGCGCACCGTGCCCTTCGTCTCCAAGGCCACGGGCGTGCCGCTGGCCTACCTGGCCACTCAGGTCATGCTCGGCAAGACCCTCGAGGAGCTCGACCCCTGGAGCATGAAGAAGGGCGGCTTCACCTGCGTCAAGGAAGCCGTCATGCCCTTCAACCGCTTCCCCGGCGTGGACATCATCCTCGGCCCTGAAATGCACTCCACGGGCGAGGTCATGGGCATGGGCGCCACCTTCCCCGAAGCCTTCCTCAAGAGCCAGCTCGGCGCGGGCACGAAGCTCCCCGAACAGGGCAGCGTCTTCCTCTCGGTCAACGACAGGGACAAGGAGGACATCCCCGAAATCGGGCGCCTCTTCCACGAGCTCGGCTTCGAGCTCACCGCCACGCGCGGCACGGCCAAGACCCTCGAGGCCGCCGGCCTTCCCGTGCGCGTCGTCAACAAGGTGCAGGAAGGCCGTCCCAACATCGTGGACCTGCTCATCAACCACGAAATCGCCCTCGTGGTGAACACGGCTTCCGGCTCGGGCACGGCCAACGCCGGCAAGGCCATACGCCGCACCACCCTCGTCTACGGCATCCCCTGCTGCACGACCATCCAGGGCGCCCGCGCCACGGCCAAGGCCATCGGCGCGGCCAAGGGCAGAAAGATCCGCGTTGAAAGCCTGCAGGAATACTACAAGAGGGAGGGCAACTAATGAAGGCACTGCTTGCTCTTGAAAACGGCTTCACCCTGGAAGGATCCTCCTTCACGGGCGAATTCGAAACCGGCGGCGAGGTCATCTTCAACACGGGGATGTGCGGCTACCAGGAGCTCCTCACCGATCCCTCCTACTGCGGCCAGCTCGTCTGCCTCACCTACCCCCAGATAGGCAACTACGGCATCGCCGAGGGCGACAACGAGTCCGAGGGCATCCACATGCGCGCCCTCCTGGTCAAGGAGTGCTGCAAGGAGCCCTCCAACTGGCGCTCCATCATGAGCCTGCCCGAGTTCATGCAGCGGCACGGCGTTCCCGGCATGGAAGGCCTCGACACCCGCGCTCTCGCCATCGAGGTGCGCCGCAACGGCGCCATGCGCGGCATGATCTCGACCAAAGACCTCGACAGGGAAAGCCTTGTCAGGAAGGCCAAGGCCCTGCCCACCATGGAGGGGCAGAACCTCGTGCCCTTCGTCTGCGCCAAGGCCCCCTGGGTGCTCGAGGGCGACAGCCGCAGGGACGTCGTCTCTGCCCCCGGCGGCCAGCTTCCCTTCCCGGACGGCGGCACGCCCATCGTGGTCTACGACTTCGGCATCAAGTGGAACATCGTCCGCCTGCTCAAGCGCGAGGGCTTCGCGCCCGTCATGGTGCCCCCGCAGTTCTCCGTCCAGGAAGTGCTGAACAGCGGCGCCCAGGCGGTCTTCCTTTCCAACGGCCCCGGCGACCCCGCCACGCTGACGGAAGAGACCGCCACCGTCAGGGAGCTCATGCAGCACATGCCCGTGGTCGGCATCTGCCTGGGCCACCAGCTCATCGGCCGGGCCCTCGGCTGCACCACCCGCAAGCTCAAGTTCGGGCACCACGGCTGCAACCACCCGGTGCTGGACAAGTTCAACGGCCACGTCGAGATCAGCTCCCAGAACCACGGCTTCTGCGTGGACATCGAGGGCGTGCCGGACGTGGAGGCCACCCACGTGAACCTCAACGACGGCACCCTCGAGGGCCTGCGCTCCCTGAAGCTTCCCGTCATGAGCGTGCAGTTCCACCCCGAGGCCGCGGCCGGCCCCAACGACACGCGCAACTTCTTCCACCGCTTCCGCAAGCTGCTGGAGCACAAGCTCTAGCAGGCAGGGAAGCCAGCTTCCCCATCTGACCGCAGCGGCCCTGCACCGGTTTCCGGCGCAGGGCCGTCTTGTCCTGCCATGCCGGCAGCGCGCCTCGACAAGCCGATGTGGGGCAGACAGCGTGCTGCTGCAATGCCCCGGGATATGCTTCCCGCACGCAGACGACGATGCCGAAGGCGACAAATGCGCCGCGTTTCCACCGTATGCGACTATGAAGTAATTCCTTCATTTCACACTACATGAGATTGAATTGCAATATTGATAGCATTATACTAAAAAATTTTATAAAATTTAAACGTACTATAAAAATCGCTAAAATGTGTAAAATTACATTAGATAGGATTAATTATGAATATAAATTCTATCTAAATTCATAATTTTAAGACTTTTCAAGATGTTAAAATTGCAAATATTCCTGATTTAGCT
>DFDR01000182.1:466-2855 GCA_002369295.1 Desulfovibrionaceae bacterium UBA3823 | reverse complement strand
CTAGAGGGCCGCGGTGTAGATGTCGGCGACGGCCTTGTCGGTCATCTTGCGCGGGTTGGTGAGGCCGCAGGCGTCCTTCTGGGCGTTGGCGGTCATGGTCGGGATGTCCTCGGCCTTGACTTCGACGCCGTAGCGCTTGCCGAGCTCGATGAGGCCGGCCGGGATGCCCACGTCCTGGGAGAGGATGCGGATGGCCTTGATGGCCAGCTTGGAGGCCTCGTCGGAGGTCTTGCCCTGGGTCACTTCGCCGAGCAGCTGGGCGATTTTGCCGAAGCGGCGGCGGTTGGAGATGCGGTTGTACTCTTCAACGAAGGGCAGGAGGATGGCGTTGCACTCGCCGTGGGGCAGGTTGTAGAAGCCGCCCAGCTGGTGGGCCATGGCGTGCACGTGGCCGAGGGAGGCGTTGTTGAAGGCCATGCCGGCGAGGTACTCGGCGTAGCACATGCCTTCGCGGGCTTCCTTGTCCTGGCCGTTGGCGACGGCGCGGCGCAGGTAGCGGTTGATGTACTCCATGGCCTTCTCGGCGCAGGCGTCGGTCATGGGCGTGGCGGCCGTGGACACGTACGCTTCGACGGCGTGGGTCAGGGCGTCCATGCCGGTGGCGGCGGTCAGCGCCGGGGGCATGCCCATCATGAGGTCGGGATCGTCGATGGCCACGGAAGGCGTGCAGCGCCAGTCGACGATGGCCATTTTCACCTTGCGGGAGGTGTCGGTGATGATGCAGAAGCGGGTCATTTCAGAGCCGGTGCCGGCCGTGGTGTTGACCGCAACGTAGGGCGGGAAGGGCTTGGAGGACTTGTCCACGCCTTCGTAGTCGTGGATGGTGCCGCCGCAGCCGGCCACGAAGCCGACGCCCTTGCCGCAGTCGTGCGAGGAGCCGCCGCCGATGGTGATGAGGCTGTCGCACTTGTTGTCCTTGTACATCTTGGTGGCGGCTTCGACGTTCTTGTCGGTCGGGTTCGGCACGGTCTCGTCGTACACGCAGTACTTCATGCCGGCGGCGTCAAGGATGTCGGTGATCTGTTTCAGGATGCCGCAGGCCACGATGCCCTTGTCGGTGACGATGAGGGGATACTGGCCGCCGAGGGCTTTCATGCGGTTGGGAATCTCTTTCGAGCAGCCGGAGCCAACGAGGGTGACGTTGGGGATGAAGAAAGAGGTGATCTGGCCCATGTGCATGGATTTCATTTCAGAACTCATACCGAACTCCTTGATTTGGTAGAAGTGGAGGGGTGATGCGTACCTTCGCCATGCGCCTGCGGGCGAAGCCCGGCGGCCTGCCGTTCAGGCCTGGGCGCAGTGGCATTGTTGACAAGTTAGCCCATTCTCAAGGCTGCAGCAAGGGCTTGGAGCCATATTTTCGACTTGTGAAAAAAAGAGTTTGAGGCTTCGCCCGCACGACGGGGGCTGACGGCGCTTCTGGCCCTGGGCGGCGACAGGCGGAGCCGGTTCTTCGGCCGTGCGCAAGGCCATGCAGAGAATGTGCCCGCACCCTCGGGATCCCCGCCTCCGGCATCCCTGCCGCCATGAAGCATCTGCCCGGTGCGGTGGAGAGGGCTGCCCGGCCCTGGAACCTCGCTCCCCGTGATGAAGACCGCACAGCGTTCGGGAATGTCCTCCCTCCTGTCGCCGGGCTCGGGCCCGCTCGCCAGGAGCATGGCGTGCAGGGCCGCCAGCCGGCGCCCCTTTCGTTCCGCCGCACCCCGATGCGGAAGAACTGCCCGGGTCGCTGCCCGCAGGCAGTCGAGGCGCGCCCGGCGCGCCCTGCGGTTTTTGCCCCGGCTTCCTAGAGCAGGTCGTAGCCGCGCCCTTTGGCGCACAGCAGGCATGTGCCGCCGTGTTTGGCAGGATAGGCGTCGCCGCAGACCGGACAGACGGCGATGGGGCCCTTGTGCCGGCGGGCGAGCTCCTCAGGGTGCATCTGGATCTTCCTGACGGCAACCATCTCGGCGCCGTGCTCCAGAATCTCCCTGCGCAGGGCGTCGCCGTCCTGGTCCTTCTTCTTCGTGAGCTTGAGGAACCACTCCCTGGTCAGGGGGAAGCGCTTGAGCTTTTCAGGATCGACGGCAGCGCGCCAGCCTTCGCCGGTCTGCTTGTCGTAGAGGCACACAGCGTAGATGCCGAGGTCCATGACCTTGAGCCAGCCATTGCCGAAGGTGCAGGGCGTGAGGAGCTGCACGGCGTCCGGCAGGCACTGTCTGGACTCGGAGACGGCGTCGAAAATGCATCCTTCGGGGAGCCTGGCCCTGGCCGCCTCCACGAGGAAGGCGCCGAGCAGCACGCCGGGCGCGGCGTGGCCGTGGAAGGCCTCGGCCTTCTGCTGAAATTCCTGCTCTGTATACTTGCCGAACATGATTCTCCTCCTTGCCTTTGCCTGCCCGGGCCTGCC
>DFDR01000182.1:0-393 GCA_002369295.1 Desulfovibrionaceae bacterium UBA3823 | reverse complement strand
CTGGCAGGCCTGCTACTGTCTTCGGCCATAGTATGCCAAGCCAAGCCGGAAAGTCCATGCCGGGGCTGTTTTTTGCCGCGCCGCGGTCTGGCGGTCCCGCGAGGCGGAAAGCGCGGCTTTCAACCTAGGATTTGAGCAAAAGTGACACTATGTTTGGCTGGTAAGCAGAGACCTCATATACTCCGAGCCGTCCAGCTTGCGCGGGATCTCAACGCCAAACTGCTTGTAGCACTCCTTCACTTGTTTGTTCGGAGGATCGATATGTATTGTGTTATTAACTTCATCATAAAAACACATTAAAGACTGACATTTTCCTATAAGCTGATTCATACTTAAAGGTGTATTACGGATTGGATCCATCATTCTTTGTCTTATAATATATTCTATTACATC
>DFDR01000019.1:7133-7394 GCA_002369295.1 Desulfovibrionaceae bacterium UBA3823 | reverse complement strand
GATGATCAGCCTGTACCAGGCGAAGGGCACCAGCGTCCCCCGGCCGACACCGGCCACAAAGGCCTTGACGGCGGCAAGGGCCGAAACGAAGGAGCCGGCAAAGCCCACGGCGAGCACGAGGAAGTCGTCGGGCGTGAAGAGCCTCCAGCTGCGGAGCAGGTCGAAGCCCGTTGCCGCCACCATGATGGGCACGGCGGCAATGAAGGAGTATTCGGCTGCCACGGGGCGCCTGGCGCCCAGGATCATGCCGCCCATGATGGT
>DFDR01000019.1:6888-7073 GCA_002369295.1 Desulfovibrionaceae bacterium UBA3823 | reverse complement strand
GAGGCGGAGCGGGAGAAGCCGGGCCACAGCGCAAGACACTGGAAGCAGCCTATGCCGAAGGCCAGTCCCGGCGTCATGTCGTCCAGCGTCGGGCAGCTCTCCCGGAAGCGGAAGAGCTTCTCGACGGCTATCATGAGGACGGCGCCGACGACGAGGGCCACGGCCACCGTGGCCGGCGTGAAGAG
>DFDR01000019.1:3500-6824 GCA_002369295.1 Desulfovibrionaceae bacterium UBA3823 | reverse complement strand
AAGGCCTTGATCTGCTTGTGGAAGAGCAGGCCCATGACGCTGGCCGGCAGGCTGGTCAGGAGCAGGAGCCCTATGCCCCTGAGGCCGGCGAAGCGCCGGCCCGGCCTTGGCGCGAGCAGGCCGATGAAGCGGTCCCAGTAGAGGACGACGACGGCCAGGATGGCGCCCAGCTGGATGACCACGTCGAAGACGTTGGCCTTCTCGCCGGTGAAGTGCAGAAGGTCGTTGGCAATGATGAGGTGTCCCGTGGAGGAGACGGGGAGAAATTCCGTCAGCCCCTCGACGATGCTGAGGACGACGGCAGACCAGATGCTGTCCACGTGCAGGCTTCCTTGCTTGGCAGATGGCAGACCCGCCTTGTGGGCCGGTCCGAAGGATGCTAGGCTTTAGCAGATAGACGGCTGGCTGTCCATTTGACGCCAGCGCCCTTCCACCCCCAAGCAAGGAGCCTTGCCATGGCAGTCATCTCCCCCTCCGCCAAAGTCCAGGAAGCCGCCAAGTACATCGCTGAAAAGCTTGCGGCCAATCCGAATGCGTCCCTCGGCGCCCTCCTCGACGAGGCCGGCATGCGCTACAACCTCACGCCCCTCGACGCAGAGGCGCTCCAGCGCATCTTCGCCAAGGAGAAGAAGCAGGCCTAGTCCCAAGGCCTGTCTGAAGGCGGCGCAGGGCAGAACATGCGCCCTTCCCCGCCTGCCTCGCCGCCAGCGGGCGCCTTCCCGGCTATGCCACAGGCCATGCATCCAGGCGGCACGGGGCAGTCCGGGGCAGTCCGGGGCAGTCTGGGGCAGTCTGGGGGCAAGCCGTCCCGGCCGGAGCTCTCCGCCGGGCGGAAGCGGCCGGCAGCCCGATGTGGCGCCTGGAGCCTCGGCGGGATATGATGCCTTTCGGCACGGCTCTTGCGCCTGCCAGAGGAGAATCGAGTGATGAACGGCGCAGAAGACGGCCCGCTGCCTGTGGAAGTTCCCCTTTCCGCCCTTGAAGGCGTGCTCGTTGGCAATGCCGAGGACGCGGATGCCGCGACGGGGGTCACCGTCATGATCTTTCCCAAGGGAGCCATGGCCGGCATCGACGTGAGCGGCGGCGGCCCGGCAAGCCGCGAGAGCGCCCTGCTCTCGCCCCTCGCGGCCGGCACCCCCGTGAATGCCATCGTGCTCTCCGGCGGCTCCGCCTTCGGCCTTGCCGCAGGCGACGGCGCGATGCAGTGGCTCGAGGAGCGCGGCATCGGCTTCGACACCGGGGCGGCCCGCGTGCCCATTGTGGTCCAGAGCTGCCTGTACGACCTGGCCTACGGAAGCGCCTCCGTCCGGCCAGACGCAGCCATGGGCCGCGCGGCCTGCGATGCGGCATGGGAAGGCAGGCCCGTTGCAAGCGGCCCGTTCGGCGCGGGCGCGGGCGCGACAGTGGGCAAGATCTGCGGCATGCGCCGCGCCATGAAGTCCGGCCTCGGCATCTGCTGCCTGCGGCTGAAGGGGCTCGTCATGGCGGCCATCGTGGCGGTGAACGCCCTGGGCGACGTCTGCGACGAACGCACGGGCGAGACAGTTGCCGGCCTGCTCGACGCCGGCAGGAGCGGCTTTGCCGACTCCCGCGCAGCCTTCTACGGCATGGACGGCCGCAGCGGCAATCTCTTTGCGCAGACGAACACGACCATCGGCGCCATTCTGACGAACGCGGCCTTCGGCAAGGCGGAGCTTTCGAAGCTCGCGGCCATGACGCGCAATGCCTATGCCCGCTGCATCCGCCCCGCAGGCACGCTGGCCGACGGCGACACGATCTATGCCGCCTCCACCGGCGCGCAGAAGGCCGACATCAACGTGGCCGGCGTGCTCGCCGCGGACGCCATGGCCCGCGCCATAGTCCGCGCGGCGCGCGCCTCCCGCCTGGACGACGGCGAATATCTGGCGCGCTGCCGGCAGGCGGAAGGCAGCCAGCCTCTGGAGCGCACATCCGCAGAAGCGCACGACAGAAGCAGACCATGAATGAACGCGGCATCGCTTTCGATCCAAAGCACCATGGCACAAGTCAGATCAACGCAGCCGCCATGAGGCGGCAGCGCCTCTCCTTCCTTAGGCTGCCGGCCACGCAGGCCGGACAAGCCCGTTCCACGGAGGTCCCATGCATGCCCCGCTTTCTGAAAGCACTTGTCCTTGTCCTCGCCCTTGCGCTTGCCCAGGCGCCGCTCTGCGGCTGCGCCAAGCTGGAGCAGGCGAAAATCGCCCTGGAGGCTTCCGACAGGCCGCCGGCAGACCTGCCGGCAGACCTCCACGCCGACCTTGAACGGCTTGCCAAGGTGCCAGGCAGGCACATCGGCGGCTCCTTCCCCGGCGCGCCCAGCCAGGCGGACCGGCGCGCCTGGGGGCGCGCCACGCAGGGCTCGGCCTACGATCCCTTCGACAGGGTCTACTACACGCTGGGATCCAGGCAGGACGGATCCTCGGCCATGCGCGTCCTGACCTGGGGCGACGGCGAAGAGGCCCGCACCTTTGTCGATGCCACAAGCTTCCAGTACGGGCGCTTCCCCCACCAGGGCCTCGCCCTCTACCGGCCCTCGGCAGCCGATCCCGTGCGCTTCTTCTGCTGCGCAAGCCAGCACGAGGCCAAGGACAGGGAGGCAAAGGAGAACACCCTCGTCCTCAACCTCCTCGAGTGGAACAAGGCCGCCAAGACGGCGGAGATCGCGGCTTCCTGGAAGCTCTTCGACGGCAAGAGGTACATGCCCGGCTTCCGCATGGATCCCTGCGTCTCCCCCGACGGCAAGTGGCTCGTCGCCCAGGCCAAGCGCATAGAAGACGGCAAGATCGCCATCGGCGTCTGGAAGGTCGACAGGCTGCTGGCAGCCAAGGGCCAGCCCGGCGCGGCCGTGGACGCCGCGGGCCTTGCCGAGCGCGTCTTCGTCTCGCCCTGGGGCACCAGAAACATCGCCATGCAGAGCCTCGCCACGGACGGCCGCTGCATCTACGCCCTGCACTCCTCGCCCGACCTGTCCCCGCACTCGGTCTACGTCATGGACATGCACGGGCGCCGGCTCCTCGACAGGAAGCCCTCCACGGAAGGCCTCGAGCTCTACCCGGAGTTCGCCAAGCACAGCGTCGAGGGCGAGAGCCTCTTCTTCGCCGAGGTCGGCGGCAGGACCTGCCTCGTGATGGACGTCTCCCTGGGCGTGTGCAACGTCAAGGACGAGGCCGGCGCGATCCGCAAGGACAAGTACTCCCGCTACAGCCACTACTACGTGCTCTTCTAGGCTCAGCCGAGCCCAGCCCGGCTTCTTTTCCCGGGCGTTCCCGCAGCGCCCCCGCGCGGCCTTGGACCGCCCGTCAGCCA
>DFDR01000019.1:0-3442 GCA_002369295.1 Desulfovibrionaceae bacterium UBA3823 | reverse complement strand
GCCAGAGGCCTTCGGCGCGGCCAGACGGCTTTCGCCGCGATCTGATAGCCTTCGGCCGGCCAGACGGCCTTCTGCACGGCCTGCCCCGCGCTCTCGCGAAGCCTGTCAAGGAGACAGCAAGGAGACAGTCATGAAGCTTCCCTCCGCACCCGCCAGCCTGGCCATGGCCCTTGTCCTGGGCATTGCCGGCGCCTTTGCCTCCGCCCTGCCCCTGGCCGCAGGCTGCGACCCCAGACCAGACCTGGCCAGGCCAGAACAGGCCAAGCCAGACCTCGCCAGACCGGACCAGACCAGACCGGACCAGGCCAAGCCAGGCAAGGCCGCGCCAGAACAGCCGGAAGCATCCCGGGAAAGCCATGCCCTTGCCCGGGATCTTCCCGCAGACCTCATGCTGCGCTTGAAGCCGCTGGAGCGGCCTGGGCGCCACATTGGCGGCTGCTTTCCCGGCCGCCATCCCGACCAGGGTCCCCGCGCCTGGGGCCGGGCAACCCAGGGTTCGGCCTGGGATCCCTTCGACGGCGTCTACTACACCCTGGCTGCCCGCAGGGACGGCGCAGAAGCCATGCGCGTCATGACCTGGGGCGACAGGGAGCAGGACCGGGTCTTCGTGGCCGACACGAAGTGGGAGTTCGGGCGCTTCCCCCACCAGGGGCTGGCGCTCTACCGGCCCGCCAAGGACGCGCCCGTGCGCTTCTTCGCCCAGGCCAGCGTCTTCGAGGGCAAGGACAGGAAGGCGGAGGCCAAGGCCTTCGTCCTCAACCTCCTCGAGTGGCAGAAGGACCGGGGCGCCATGGCCGTCGCAGGCTCCTGGACGCTCTTCGACGCCGCAACGCACGCCCCCTGCCAGATGAACGCCTGCCTCTCCCCGGACGGCCAGACCCTGGTCTGCCGCGCGCGGCGCCTTGCCGACGGCGTCTGGGTCTTCGGCGTCTGGAAGACGGCGGCGCTCTTCGCGGCCCTGGAAGCCAAGGGGGCAGGCGCCGGTCCCGTCGATGCGACGGGGCTTGCCGAGCGCGTCTTCGCCTCGCCCTGGGGGACCAGGAACGTTGCCCTGCAGAGCCTCGCCACCGACGGCCGGCTGCTCTACGGGCTTACCTCCCCTGCCGACCTGAAGCCGCACCAGATCTTCGTCATGGACCTCCATGGCCGCAAGGTGCTGGAGCGCAGGCCCTCCTTCGAGGGCTTCGAGATCGAGCCCCGCTTCCACAAGCGCTGCGTCGAGGCCGAGGGGCTTTTCTTCGCCAGGGTGGCAGGCGAGCTCCGCCTGGTCATGGACGTGTCGCTTGCCGTCTACGACAGGCCCGACGAGAACGGCATGCCAAGCCTCAAGTGGACGCGCATCAACCACTACTACGTGCTTTTCTAGCCTGCCCGGCCCCCCGGCCGGCTCGGGGCATGGCCCTCCGCGGCTGCAGGCAGGGGGGGGCGCCGGGCCGGCGGCAGGGGGGGGAAATGCCCGGGCTTGCCGTGCCTTGACTTGTCCCGCGTTTGCCGTATCGTCAGGATCTGCGCCGGATTTGCGCCGGCCAGCATCACGGGAGGTGCCTTCATGCCTGACTTTTCCCTCTGCAAAGACTTTTCCCGGTACGACATCGACGACCGGGACGAAAACAACTGGACTCCCCTCATGGGGGCCGTCCGCCAGGGCTCCCTTGATGCCGTGCGCTCACTCCTCGCCCGGGGAGCGGACGTCAACGCCATCGGCGGCCCCGGCTGCCGCGACGAGGTCTCGCCCCTGCGCATCGCGGTCATGGACGACAACCTTCCCATGGCCGACCTGCTCGTCAAGAGCGGCGCCAAGGTCAATGCCTGCGACTGCTACGGCAACACGGCGCTCGTCGAAGCGGCCCTGCAATGCAGTGCGCCCATGCTCCAGCTCCTGATCGATGCCGGCGCCACCATGGAGCGCTGCAGCTCGAGCAATGCGGTCGAAATCTTCGACAGCGTCCAGGACGGCGCCCGAGACCTGAACGTGGATCCCGCCCCGGCCCGCAAGGTGCTGGCGACCCACTGGCTGCTCTCCTCGGCCCATTGCGGCGACTTCAACGGCGTGAACGAAGCCCTCGCGCAAGGCGCCGACATCAACGAGCGCGACGAGAACGGCAGGACCGTCCTCTTCTTTGCCGTGGAGTACTTGCCGCCCATCGACATCGGGCCCTTCATCCGCGACACCGGCGCCGACGCCTCCGTCCGGGACAGGCACGGCCAGACGCCGCTCCACTACCTGATCAGCATCAGCTACTGCGACGACAATACTATTCCCCACATCATTCCCATCCTCCTCAAGGCAGGCATCGACGTCAACGCCCGCGACATGTACGGCCGCACGCCCATCTTCTCGGCCACCACAGCCGCCATCTGCAGAATCCTCGCCGAGGCCGGCGCCGACCTCAACGCCAGGGCCCAGGACGGCTCAACCCCGCTCATCGAGGCCGCGAACGGCGAGGTGGCGCGCTTCCTTGTCGAGCATGGCGCCGATCCCTGCGCCATGGACGAGGATCGGAACACGCCGCTCTCCCAGGCCGTCTCCACCTTCCCCGACGACACCAGCGCCGTTCAGGCGCTGATCCGCGCCGGCGCCGACGTCAACGCCAGGCTCTGGAACGGGCTCACGGCCCTGCATCTGGCACGCACCCCCGAGATGGTGCGCTGCCTCATTGCCGCCGGCGCCGACCCGACGGCCAGGGACATCGAGGGGCGCCTTCCCAGCGAAGCCTGCGCCGAGTGGATGCAGCCAGAGGAAATCGAGGCGGCCTTCGGCAAGTTCCTGGGCTTTGCCAACATCAGCACCGGCATGCTGCAGTAGCCGGACTGCCGCAGCCGGCCCTGGCGCAGAAGATTCCCCCGGCAGGGGAGCGGCCCTCCCGCTGGCAGAGGAGCGGCCCTCCCGCTGGCAGGAAGCGGCCCTCCCCGCCGGCAGACAGGGAGGGCCAGGCTGCGGCAGGGGCCTGCAGGCCCCTGCCCCCTAGAACTTTAGAACTTCAGGGCCGCCTCCAGCACGCCCTCGGCAAGGGTCGGATGGGCGTGGATGGTGGCCGCCAGGTCCTGCACCGTGCAGCCCTTGTGCAGGGCAAGCGCGGCCTCGGCAATGAGGTCCGTGGCGTGGGCGCCGGCAAAGTGGGCGCCGAGGAGCCGCCCTGTTGCCCGGTCCGCCACGAGCTTGAAGACGCCGGCGAGCTCGCCCATGGCATGGGCCTTGCCGAGCTCGCGGAACAGGACCTGGGGGCAGGCCGCATCATAGCCCTCGGCTCTGGCCTGCTCCTCGGTGAGGCCGACGCAGCCTATCTCGGGACTCGTGAAGATGCCCGAGGGGCAGACGGCGTATTCGGGCTCCGCCGTCTCGCCAAAGCAGGCCGCCGCTGCGCAGCGCGCCTCGGCTTCAGCCATGTGGGCGAGCATGATGCGCGAGGGGCCAAGCACGTCGCCGATGGCGTAGACGCCG
>DFDR01000243.1 GCA_002369295.1 Desulfovibrionaceae bacterium UBA3823 | reverse complement strand
ACCTGCTGATTACGAATCAGCTGCTCTACCAACTGAGCTAAGTTGGCAAAATTTGCTCGAAAAGCTTCTAGCCGAAAGACAGCCTCCTGTCAATCTACAGGACGCTACTTCTTGCCGGTCTTCTTGGAACTCCTGCCTGCCGGGACGACGGTGATCTCCCGGCGCTGGCGCTTGCCCTGCTGCTCGGCGCCCTTGCCGCCCTGAGACCTTCCGGCGGAAGCGCCAGGCTTATTCTGGTCGCTCCTGCGGGCGTCCTTGTCCTTCTTCTCGGAACGGCCTGGCGCAGAGGAGGAGCCGCGCCTCTGCGAAGACGAACGGGCTTCGTCCCTGTCCCGGGAACGCTCCTTGCCGGAACCTCTGGCCTCGTCCCTGCCGCGGCCACCGCGGGAGCCTCTCGCCTCGTCGCGATCCCGATCCCTGCGCGAAGACCGCGCCTCGTCGCGATCCCTGTCGCGCCCGCGACGGGAGCTTCTGGCATCGTCGCGATCGCGGTCACGATCCCTGCGGGACGACCGCGCCTCGTCGCGATCGCGGTCACGGCCGCGACGGGACCCTCTGGCCTCGTCCCTGTCCCGATCGCGGCGGGAACTTCTTGCCTCGTCGCGATCGCGGTCGCGGCCGCGACGGGAACCTCTGGCCTCGTCCCTATCCCGATCGCGACGGGACGATCTCGCTTCGTCCCGATCGCGGTCACGGCCGCGACGGGATCCTCTGGCCTCGTCCCTGTCCCGATCGCGGCGGGAACTTCTCGCCTCGTCGCGGTCACGGTCTCGCCCGCGCCTGCGCTCGGCGCGCTCTTCGCGCTCGCGCGAGGACTTCGAGCGCCGGTACTCGCGGTCTGCCTCTTCCGAAGCCCGAGCCAGCGCCAGGCTGCCCTTGCTCATGTCGACGCGGCGCGCGCCAACGAAATGGGTCTTGAAGAAGCCCGACTCCATGGACTCGATGCGCACGCGCGTGTTGGTGCGCGGCGCATGGATGAATTTGCCGTCGCCTATGTAGATGCCGGTGTGGTAGCCGCCGTGCGCGCGACGGAAGGCGACGATGTCGCCAGGCCGCATCTGGGAGAGGTCCCGGATGGCGAAGCCGACTTCCTTCTGCTCGGCGGCCGTGCGGGGCAGCCTGACGCCAGCGCCCCGGTAGGCCCACTGCACGAGGCCCGAGCAGTCGAAGCCACCAGGCTTGACGCCGCCCCAGACATAGGGGGTGCCAATGGCGGAGTGGGCGCGGCGGAGCACCTTGCCGGAAACCGTGGGGTCGTTCTCCTCGGTCCAGTCCCAGTCGCCGCCCAGGTCGGCATAGCCGGCGTAGGACTGGCGGAAGCGCTCGTAGTCGGCGTAGCTGTCTTCCGGCTTCTTCCTGTGGGAGCAGCCAAAGGAGAGGACGCAGACAAGCACAAGGATCAGGACTTTGTAGGCATTATCCATTTCGACTCCACTCGCGTCGGGCGGCCTGGCAGAAGGGCAAGGCCGGTCTCAACAAGCTCCTATAAACAATTTGAGGCCGTTTCGACAAGGACGCCTCGCCGGCGAAAGCCAGCCTGGAGCCGTGCAAGTCTATGCAATTTCAAGAGGTTGTCGAGAAAAATGCCCTCTTCGTGCAGGAGGAAGAAAAATTGCGGCCTGCCTGCCGAGACGCCCCTAGCGGCTCTGGACGTCGAAATTGCGCTCAATGCAGGCCATGGCGTTGTGGTTGTGGATGGACTCCATGCTCTCCACCTCCACGCGGTAGCCCCTGAGGTGCGGGTGCACGTCCAGCTGCTTGGCGACGTTGCGCACCACGTCCTCGACGAAGCAGGGATTGGCGAAGGCGTGCTCGGTGACGTACTTCTCGTCCTCGCGCTTGAGTATGGTGTAGACGGGGCTGGACCCGGCCCGCTCGGCTATCTCCACAAAGTCCTCAATCCAGTCGAAGCCGCACATGAGCAGGGTCATCCTGACGAGGGTGCGCTGGCTGTGGGCGCCCTCGTTGCTGATGGCCTTGGAGCAGGGGCAGACGGTCATGACCGGCACCTCGATGCCGAGGATGAAGGACTGCTCGTCTGCGGCGTTGAGCTCGCCCGTGAGGGTGCAGCTGTAGGCAACGAAGCTCGACGCCCCGGAGGACGGCGCCTTCTTGCGGATGAAGTAGGGAAAGCGGAAGCAGACCTGGGCGCGCTTGGCCTCGAGGCGCTCCTTGATGGTGGCGAGCAGGCCCCGCAGCGAGTGGTAGCTGATCTCGCCGGCCCAGTTCTCCATGGCTTCGACGAAGCGGCTCATGTGCGTCCCCTTGAAGGAGGCGGGCAGATCCACCGTGAGATCGGCGCAGGCCACCGTGCGCTGCGTGCCGTTGGCGCGGTCTCGGGCGGAGATGGGCACTCTGACGCCGCGCACGCCGACCCGGTCGATGGGCAGAGGCACTTCGGGCGCATTTTTCTGAACGTCGATCATCAGGCCAAATCCTTTCCAGTCGTCGTGGGCACGAAGACGCCGTGCTTGACGCCGCTGCAGGCGACGAGCCTGTCGGCAAGGGAGCTCACGCTGCCGGCCTCGCCCCGAAGCACGAGCACCTCGAGGCAGTTGTGGTGGTCAAGGTGGACGTGCATGGACGTTACCACCACGCCGTAGTGGTCGTGCTGGATGTCCATGAGGCGCCGGGCGAGATCGTGGGAATGGTGGTCGTAGACGAGCGTCAGCGTGCCGGCCAGCTCGCCGCTCTGCTTCTTCCACTCGTCGCGGATCAGCGCCTGGCGAATGAGGTCGCGTATCGCCTCGGAGCGGTTCGTGTAGCTTTTGCGCCGGCACAGGTCGTCGAAGGGAATGAGCAGATCCTCGCTCAGGGAAACACCGAAACGGGCAAGCTTGGCCATAGCGTCCTCTCGTCCAGAAAGCATGCCGCAGAAGCAGATTCCAGCCTCTGCGCAAAAGGCGTGTTCCAAGTAAGCCCCTATCTTCCCGCATGTCAATCGGGTTCGGCCCGGCGCCAAAGCGGCCCGCTCCTTCCGGCCTGCGCCAAGACTATTGTTCATCCCCCGCGCATCTGCTATACGTAACTGATATTTCACCATGCTGGAGGCACAATGGGGCAGGACATCTTTGACACGGCAATAATTCTTCTGCTGGCCTTTTTCACCATCCGCGGCTGGCTGAACGGCTTCGTTGGCGAGATTGCGGCCATCGTCTCCCTGATAGGCGGCTTCTGGGCAGCCCACACCTTCCACAAGGACCTTGCGCCGCAGCTCACCTTCGTCTCCGACCCGCTCTGGCAGAACATGGGCGCCTACATCATTATCTTCGTGGCCGTCATCATTGCCGTGGCCGTGGTCGCCAAGCTCTTCCAGCGCATTCTCTCCTTCGCCTTCATCGCCTGGGCCGACAGGGTATTCGGCGCCATGCTGGGCCTGGCCAAGGGCCTCATCCTCTGCACCATCGCCTTCGTCGTCATCAACAAGTTTTTCGCCACCGCCGAATTCTTCCAGCAATCCCGGGTGCGGCCCTACTTCGCATCCTTCATCGAGCAGGTGCGCACCCATCTGCCCCCCGACGTCGTGAAGCGCTTCAGCCTCTGACGCCCGCAGCCCCAAGGAACATCGCCATGAACGAATGCAGCATCGACCAGCTTAAGGATATCGTCGCCCGCCTCACCGGCCCCGGCGGCTGCCCCTGGGACAGCAAGCAGACGCCCGAAACCCTCAGCGAGTACATCATCGAGGAAAGCCACGAACTGGTCAGCGCCATACGCTACGGCACTCCCGACGACGTGTGCGAGGAGCTCGGCGACGTTGCCTTCCTGCTGGTGACCATAGCCCACCACTTCGAAAAGCAGGGCAAGTTCACGCTGGACGACGTCTTCAAGCGCAACGCAGCCAAGATGATCCACCGCCACCCCCACGTCTTCGGGGACGAGAAGTTCGAGAGCCTCGACGAGCAGCTGAGGGCCTGGGAGGCCCTGAAGAAGGAGGAGCACCAGCAGGAGGGCAAGGCTGCCGGCATGTTCGACTCCCTGCCCCGCGACCTCGACCCGCTGGCCCGCGCCTACCGCATCCACGCCAAGGCCTCGCGCGTCGGCTTCACCTGGGAAAGCGACGAGGACGTCGAGCAGCAGGTGGAGGCCGAATGGCTGGAATACCTCGACGCCCAGAACCGGGGCGACGATGCCGGCGTCAAGCATGAAATAGGCGACCTTGTCCTGACCCTGGCCGAGCTGGGGCGCCGCCGCGGCGTCAAGGCCAACGAGGCGCTGGACAACGCCAACGAGCGCTTCCTGTCGCGCTTCCGCCGCATGGAGGAGCTCGCCTGCGCCCAGAAGCGGGAGCTCGGGGACATGAGCCTGGACGAACAGAACGAGCTCTGGGAACAGGCAAAGCAGGAAGAGGCCGGACAGGCTCCGGGCCAAAGCGCAGCCGATGCCCCCCTCGCGAAGCAAAGCCAGGCCGGCTAGCCGCGGCAGGTGCCGGCGCCTGGCAGCGGCCCTTGCGGTCCTCTGCCTTGCCCTGACGCCCGCAGGCTGCGGCCAGGGGAGCCAGCGCGAGCGCGCCGGCGCCCTGCAGAACCCCACCCTGGGCGGCACGGATCGCCGGGTGAGCTCCGCCTACGCGCAGTGGCTCAGCCGCCAGGGCATGCTCAGCCGGGCCGAGGAGCTCGTCCAGTCCGTCTCCGGCACAGCCAGGCTCTGGGGGCACAGCTCCGGCGTCCAGGACATAGGGCTCGTGCTCAAGGCCGCCCCCAGCTGGCTTGCGCTCAATCCCTGGCGCGCGGGCCTCGGGACGCCCTTTGCGAAGCATCTCGGCGACATCGATGCCAGCCTGGCGGCCTGGGGCTTCCAGGGCATCTACCTCTCGCCCCTGCTCGAAACCGACGGCGTGTGGCTCAACGACCGCTCGACCGCCCGCTTCGGCTCCAGCGCCTGCTCCATCGCCCCTGCCCACGAAGCGGGACAGGCAGGCGACATTGCCTCCCGCATCGGCAGGGTGGAGGCCCTCGGCCTCCAGCAGGGCACGGCCATCGTGCCGGCTGCCACGGGCATGGGTCCCGACTTCATGCTCCAGGCCAGGCGCCACGCGACCCACCAGGGCCTCTACTGCATGATGGAGATCCCCAAGGCCTTCTGGCCCGAGCTGCCCAAGGCCGCCGACAGCTGGGACTGCGCCCCGCTTTCCGCCAAGGTCTGCGCCCGCCTTGCCGAAGGGGGCGTCATTCCGCGGGGACTGGCGCAGGACAAGGCTGCAGGCGCCCTTGCCGCCGGCTGGGCCGCCACGGGCGAAGTGCTCGGCACGGACGGCGTGCTCCGCCGCTACGCCTACCGCTGGGCCCTCAGCCCCTGGCGTCCCGTCCTGCTCTGGCAGGATCCCTCGGGCAGGGCGCGCACCCTGCTGGCAGGCTCCATCATCCAGACCACGGGCCTCCAGCGCCAGACCCTGGCCGGCATCAGCCTTGCCGGCCTGAAGGGGCTCGACGCCCCGGGTCCCGATCCGGCGGTGCCAAGCCTTGCTCCCGCGCCGGAAGCCCTTGCCGACATGACAGGCCAGGTGCACCGCTACGGCGGCTGGAGCCTGCTCGCGGATTCGGCCTCTGCGGCCGACGGCACCCTTTCCCGCTTCCTCGCCTGCGCCGACTTCGTTGCCGTGCCGGAGCTGCCGGGGCTTGTGCGCCAGGCCTTCCAAAGCGGCAGCGCCGCTCCCGTGGCTGCCCTGCTCGAGTCCCTGGCCGCGCTTGGCCCCGATGCCAGGCGCCTTGCCCTGGGACTCGAGGACGCCGAAAGCCCCCAGACCAGCGCGGGCCTGGCCATGGCGCTGCTCGGCAGGAGCGGTCCTGCACTCGGCGAAGACAGGGCGAAGGCCGCCTCCCTTGTCCACGCCATGGCTGCCCTTCCCTGCATCCTGCCGGGCCTTTGCTTCGTGGCCTACGAGGATCTCGCCGGCCTCGCCAAGCCCGGCGATCCCGGATCGGCCCTCTTTGCCTGGCCAGAGCGCGGGCGCGGCGAGGCTGCCTTGGCCCAGGAGCCGGCCGCTCTGCTGGCCGGCACGCTCAAGGTGCGCGCCGAGCGCAGGGCTGCCGAAGGCCGCATCGCGGCCATCGCGCACTCCCCCTCCGCGCTCGCCGTGGCCAACGGGCTGCCGGACGGATCGCTGCTTGTCTGCGCAGTCAACTTTTCCGGACAGGACCAGGTGCAGACAATTGCCATTCCCCCCGCTTGCAAGGTACACAGAATCGAAACGCTCACGCCCGGCGCCACGGGCGCGGCGCGCCTTTCCGGGCGCGTCCTCACCATTTCCCTCAACGCCCGCCAGGCCGTCCACGTCCTTGTGGACGCCGGAAACGGCAGGAAAGGATTGTGACCATGGCAGACCCCAGCAGCCTACCAGAAGCCAGCGGACCAGGCGCCGCCGATGTCGCGCCAGGCCCTGCAGAAGGCGCCATTGCGATGCCGGCATCGCAGGAGGAACTCTCCCAGCCTGCGGAAGCCCTTCCCGGCAAAAGCGAAGCCGGCGAGGCCTGCGGGCAGCCCGGCAGCGAAGCCGGCGGACAGCCTGCCGACACGCCGTCCAGTCAGCCTGCCGGCGAGCTCTTTGCCATGGACAATGCTCCCGGCAAGGACGGCGTGGCGGATCCCTCCGGGGCATCGGACGCCGATAAGCTCTTTGCCATGGACGAAGGGGCGCCGAAGCCCGCCGAGGCCGAGGCCGACGAAGGCCCGCTGGCGCCCGAAGACGCCAAGACCCACAATCCCCTCTTCCGGGGGCTGGCCTTCGCAACGCCCCTGGTCCTGCTGGCCGCCATGGCGGCCTGCTGCTGGCCGCCCTTCTACATCGGCGACCTCTACTGCCCCCAGGAGGTCCTGCACTGGAAGTTCATCCAGTCCCTCGGCACCTCGCCCCTGTTGCCAAGCGCCGACGGCGCCTGCTGCATGCCCCTCTTCCCCTGGCTTGCCCACTTCATCTCCCTTGCGCTCGGCGGATCATCCCTCGCCCTGCCGCTGGCCAGCTTCGCCGGCGCCTGCGTCGCCATGCTCGGGCTCTGGCTGCTCTGCCGGCTTGGGCGCTTCGGCCGCTACACCCCGATGGCCGCAGGCCTTGTCCTGCTCTGCATGCCGGCCTTCCTGGCACTTGCCCAGTTCCTCGGCCCTGTCGCGACGGCCACGGGCCTGACCCTCGCCTCGCTCGGCCTGCTGGCCCGTGCCTGGATGAAGGAGCGCGACTGGCCAGGCATGCTGCTCGGCCATCTGCTCGCCGTGCTGGCAGGACTGACCGGCGGCCTGCTCTACGCCCTCCTGCCTGTCCTCACCTGCTTCGTCTTCTGCCTGTGGCGCCTCGACTTCAGGCGCTCGCGCAGCCTCGACGCCGTGGCAGGCTTCGCCCTCTTCCTCTTCGGCTTCCTCGGCTGGGCGATGGCGGCCATCCTCTTCGCCGACAACGTCACCTCCTCTGCCGTCATGGGCATGCTGGCCAAGATGCCCGACTTCAAGGGGCGCTGGTGGTTCCCCCTGGCCTGCTGGGCCGTCAGCACCCTGCCCTTCCTCTTCCTTCTCGTCTGCTGCTCCTGGACGAGGATACTGCGCAACAGCCTCCGCGACCTCAAGGCCAGCCGCCGCGAGAGCGCCGGCGCCGTCCTCTACATCGGCACCGTGCTGGCCCTCGTCCTTGCCCTCTTCTCCCCGCACGCGGCGGATTGCTTCCCCGCCGTGGCGCTCACGGCCGCCATTGCCGGCCGCGCCATGCTCCGCCTCGGCAAGGCGGGACTGCGGCTCTTCTTCATCCTGGCAGGCCTGCTGCTCGTTGCCGTCGGCCTCGCCTTCCTCGCCGCAACGGTGCCCGGCGTCCAGAGCTTCGTCCTCGAAACCGCCGGCATCCCGCTTCCCCGCTCCTTCCTGAAGCTGGCAAGCGAGCTGACCGTCACCGGCATTGCCGCCACCCTGGCCCTCACGGTGCTGCCCATCTTCAGCGCGGCAGCCATACTGCACGTGGCCTGGCGCAGCCGCACGGCCGCGGCCCCTCTGCTGACAATGGCGGCCATGGTGGCCCTCATGGCCCAGCCCACCGGCATCATGCTGGCTCCCGCCTTTGCCGACATGCCCTCGCTCAAGCTCAAGAACTTCAGCCAGCTCACCGGCCAGTCGCCCTCCATGCGCGCACCGGCCAGGCCTGCGGCGCAGGCCCAGCCCGCGCCCCAGAGCGGTTCTGCCGTCCAGACGGCCCCGAAACCCGGTTCCGCCTACAGCACGGCAGCCGATCCTTCGGGGCCGCGCACCATCTCCGGCCAGCCGGCAACCCCTGCCTCCGGCGCCACGCCGGCCACGCCTGAAGCCAAGCCGGCTGCGCCCGAAGCCAAGTCAGCCGCGCCCGAAGACAAGCCGGCCACGCCCGAAGACAAGCCGGCTGCGCCCGAAGCCAAGTCAGCCGCGCCTGAAGCCAAGCCGGCCGCGCCTGAAGCCAAGCCGGCTGTGCCCGAAGCCAAGCCGGCTGTGCCCGAAGCCAAGCCGGATGCGCTGCCTGCGCCCCAGTCCGACCCCGCACCGGAAGCGCTTCCACCGGCAAAGCACGACGTCCCGGCAGGGCCGGCCCGGTAGCAGGCTGCCTGCAGGCTCTCGGACGCCTTTGCCGACAGCCTTCTGTTCCCAACCTTTTCTTGCCAACCTTCTCTTGCAACCATGACCAGCACAAGCGGCGCTTCCGCCAGCCCGGGAGCGCCGCTTTCAGCAAGTCCGCGCCCACGCAGAGGCGCACACGCCATGCCCGAACAGCAGCACGCCCCCGACAGCACGCCTCCCCAGCCCTCCCCCATCGAGGCCGATGCCAGCGAAGCCGGCCTCAAGCTCATAGCCCTGCTCGAGCGGCGCCTCGGGCTTCCCAAGACGCTCCTCCACCGCTGGATCCGCACAGGCCAAGTCCGGCTCAACGGCGCCAGGCCCCAGCCCTTTGCCAGGATTGCCGCCGGCGACCAGGTGCGCGTGCCGCCCTTTGCCTTCGCGCTGGCGGAACAGGCCAGCAAGGCCCATGCCAGAAGCGGGAAGGCGACGCCCCAGCCGGCCGGCGCGGCCAGGACGCCAGACGCTGCGACGGCCAGACAGCCACATGGGGCAAGGCCGGACGTAGCGCCCCTGCAGCAGACCGCAACGCCCCCTGCCCCCGCCGGCCAAATCGCCGTTGTGGGCGAAGCGGAGGGTCTGCTCTGCGTACTCAAGCCCGCAGGACTGCCCACGCACCCCGGCTCCGGCCACGCCGACTCGCTTGTCTCCAGACTGGCCCAGCGCTTCCCCGAAGCGGTTTTTCCGCCGACGCCCGTGCACCGGCTCGACCGGGACACCTCGGGCCTGCTGCTCGTCGCCACGACCTTTGCCAGCCTGCGCCAGACGCAGGAGCTTCTGAAGACGCGCTCGGGCATGGCCAAGGAATACCTTGCCTGGGCCGAAGGCGACTGGCCCTGGCAGGAAGATCGGCTCCTGCGCCACTTCCTTGCTGCGCGCCGTGCCAAGGGCATGGAAAAGATGGCTGCCGTCAGCCCTGAAGAAGGCAGGGAAGCCTGCCTCATAGCCCGCCCCCTGGCCCGCCGCGCCAGGGCAACGCTCCTGCAGATCCGACTGCTCACGGGTCGCAAGCACCAGATCCGCGTCCAGCTGGCGGCCGAAGGCCACCCCATCGTCGGCGACGCCAAGTACGGCACCTTCAGGGCGCCGCACGGCCAGCGCCTGCTCCTCCATGCCTTCCGCATCGTCCTGCCCGGCAGGACCGAGTTCACGAACCTGCCTTCCTGGGAGGCGCCCTACGAAGTCGAGGCGCTGCCGGAGCCCATCGAAGCGAACCCAGCCTCAGTCTGAAGCCCTGCTGCGCAGGATTTGCCATCGCGAAGCAAATCAACTACATAGACCGTTCCCTACAGACCAACCAAGGACAGGACCGCGCCATGCCAAGCTTGCTTCCCAACATCGTTCTCGTGGGACGCCCCAACGTGGGCAAGTCCACCCTCTTCAACCGGCTGATACGCAGCAACAGGGCGATCACCCACGACCGGCCCGGCGTCACGAGGGACCGCATGGAAGGCGTCGTGCGCCGTCCCGGCAAGCCCGAATACGGCATCATCGACACCGGCGGCATCACCCTCGACGACCGCCTTGCCGTGCAGGAAGGCCCCGACGGCATACGGGGCTTCGAGGAGGAGATACTGCGCCAGGTCGAGACCGCCATGAGCGAGGCCGCGGCCATCGCCTTCGTCGTGGACGGCCAGGACGGCCTGCTCCCCACGGACAAGTTTCTGGCCAACCATCTGCGCCGGCTCGACATTCCGGTCCTCTGCGTCGTCAACAAGGTCGACGGCGCGGAACAGGCCGACCAGCGCCTGGCCGAATTCCATGTGCTGGGCTTCCCGCTCATCGCCGTCTCCGCAGAGCACGGCCACAACATCGGCGAGCTCACGGACAGGCTCGGCAAGCTCATTCCCAAGGAAATGCTGGGCGCCAAGCTGGAGCCCCCGGCGCTCAGGCTCGCTCTGCTGGGCAAGCCCAACGTCGGCAAGTCCTCCCTTATCAACGCCCTCTCGGGCCAGGATCGCATGATAGTCTCCGACGTGGCCGGCACCACGAGGGACAGCGTCGACGTGCGCTTCACCCTCGACGGCGAGGACTACGTCTTCGTGGACACGGCCGGCATACGCCGCAAGACCAAGATTTCGGACACCGTGGAGAAGTACTCGGTCAACTCCTCCATCAAGTCGGCCGGCAAGGCCGACGTCACCCTGCTCACCATCGATGCCACCGAAGGCGTAAGCGCCCAGGACAAGCGCCTGCTCGACATGCTCGACACCCGCAAGATCCCCTTCATGATCGTCGTCAACAAGGTGGATCTCATTCCTTCGGCCAGCCTCAAGCAGATCGTTGCCGACACCAGAGATCTGCTCGTCTTCTGCCGGCACGTGCCCATCCTGACGGTGTCGGCGGCCACTGGCCGGGGCCTCGACAAGATCCTCCCCCTCGCCAGGCGCATCAAGGAGGAATGCGCGGTGCGCATCCCCACCTCCCAGCTCAACAGGGCCATGAAGACCGTCCTCGAGACGCACCAGCCACCCATGGTCAAGGGCGCGCGTCCCAAGTTCTTCTACCTGACCCAGGCCGAGAGCGAGCCGCCGACCTTCGTCTTTTTCGTCAGCGACGCCGACCGCGTCATGGCCACCTACGCCCGCTACATTGAAGCCGGCCTGCGCAAGCTCTTCCGCATCGCCCACGCGCCCATGCGCGTCAAGTTCAGGTCGAGCCACAAGAAGGACGGCAAGTAAGGGCGACAAGGAGCCAGCGCTTCCCCAGGCCCTTTCCCGGCACCTTTCCCAGCCCCCCGCTCCGGCGGGGCTTTGTCGCCTCTGCCCTTTCCAGGGCTGCCCCGAAGGGGCGGCCAGGCGCCGGCATGGCCGCTGAAAAGCCCTCAAGCCCCCAGATGCCGGCGCGATCGAAGGCTGCGCCGTCCTGCCTGTCAACGGCAGCCGGCACCGTCTTCCTTTCCCGCTGCCGTGTCCGAAGGCCCGGTGAGCCAGACATCCGCGACCGCGACAGAAGGACGGCGCACGCCGCGACCCGAGCGCGCCGGCATGGCATGCGAGCGGTCAGCGGAGGCCTTCCGGCCGCCTTGCGCGGCGCCTACTTCCTGGCATTGCCATACGCCGGCGGGTACACAACACGCCCCCGCACCTCGCCTGGCGACGGGGTCGGCGCGGCTGCGCCAGCGGACGGCTTCGACGGGACGGGCGCTTCGCCCGGCTTGGCGCCAGCCGGCTGCGAAGCCTCTCCGCCATGGGAGACGAGCTGAACAGACCTCGAGGAGGCGTGCACCGGGTTTGCCTTGGCACTGTCGCCGTCCGTCCTTGCCGGCATCGGCTGTCCTGCTGAAGCAGAAGGCGCCTTGCCGGCATTGGCAGGCTGGCTTTGCTCCGCGCGGGGCTGCGGCGTCTTGACCGGTGCCGGCGAACCTTTCGCTCCCTTCATGCCGGGCGCACCCGGGGCGTCTGGCGCGTCCTGGTGCACAACGGGCATGGTGGCGGGCGACGCCACGGCATCCTGCCTGCCAGCGGGGAGGCGGGGAGAGGTCTTCCCGCCTGCCGCAGCAGATTGCTGACGATTCCCTGCAGGGACAGCGGGG
>DFDR01000239.1:4059-6443 GCA_002369295.1 Desulfovibrionaceae bacterium UBA3823 | reverse complement strand
TCTCCCTAAAATTGATTAACCAAACAGTCTCATGAACTTGTTTCCGGCGTAATATACTAAAAGATGAAAATATTCTTTACTCAAAAACAAATCCAGGAGCAACAAAATATCAATCATATTTTAATAATTTAGTTGATCGATATAAAAAAAGACAAGCACATACAGTCTTTCGGTTCACTTTTAGCATTTTTTTTCTCGTTAAAATCCTAAATTGGAATTATTTAATTCTGATTTTTTATGTGGAAAATAAATTCTATTTACAGCAAATAGTATACAAAACAGATTTTTATAAATTTTATGTTTCAATTTAAACAACAATTCAAATGAAAAGCCCGCCAAAAGGCGGGCTTTCGTGCGCCATGTGCATGGCGCTGCATGTTGACCTCAAGGGTCATGCTTTGTTCCGGAACTGGATAATTCTGGCAGGCTCCTTGCGGACGGGCTCCGCATGCAGGGGGAGTTCCGCCCCGCAGCAGGGGCACCACCAGCCGCTGGCAAACTTTTCCAGGCGGATGAGGCTTCCCTCGGCATCGTGGCAGAGCGGGCAGAAGGGCCCGCGCCTGCCGGAGGGGGTATCGACGTAGACAAGTCCCTCTTCGCGTACCAGCGTGCGCGGCAGGGAGAGCATCTCCTCAAAGCTGCCGATGCGGGCCTGTAGCCTGTCCACCTCGTCGTGCAGGGCGATGACGCTTGCCTGAAGGCCGCGCAGACGGGCTTTGGCCTCGTCCGGATGGCCGGTCGACAAGAGTTCGTCGATTTCCTTGAAGCGGGCATAGTCTCTCATGGGGACGTTCCTCTAGACCAGAGCAGCCTCCCGTTGCGGGATGCGCCGCCCATAGCGTTCTCACCAGCCTTTATCGGCCGAAAGCTGGCAGAGCATTAGAGGAACGTACCCGGCGCTACATGGGCTTGGACACCAGCGGCTCGATCAGGGAGAGGTCCTCCAGGCCGGCGTCGGCGCCTGCTGCCGGCACGCTGTCGGGAAGGGCTCCCTGGGAGAGGAAGCGTTCGGCCTCGTCCCATGCCGCTCTTGGCATGCCGACAAGGCCCATCGGCGCCGCGCAGGCGAGGAAGGCGTCCGCATCCATGGCCGCGTTCCCGTCCGAGACTCGCTGGATGGTCTCGAAGAGACTTTTCTGCTTGAGCACGAGGCTTGCCACGATGTCTTCCGAGGCAAGCAGAGGGAGCTTCTTCCTGACGGCCAGCGCCACGGCGAAGGCCAGAGGCGCCTCCACGGGGAAGAGTCCCTCGGGGCTTTCCAGATGGAGGCGGGTCTGCAGGCGACCTGCCGCCCAGTCGGCCGCCACGACGGCGGAAACGTGGCCATGGAGGCAGGCCAGTGATTCCTCGTAGGCGTCGAGCAAGAGGTCCTCGCCGGCAGTGCCGTGGAGCAGCAGGGTGACGGTGAGTGTCTCCCAGGCGTTGAGCTCCAGCGGGAGGATGGTGTCGCCAAACTTCTCCCTGAGCAGGAGGTAGCGCTTCTTCAGGAAGCGGGTGATGCCCGCATAGCGCATGCCGACCATAGGCTAGACTCCGGCTGCCTCGCCAAGGAGGCTGTGCTTCTTGGCTCCCGTGATCCGCACTTTGACGAAGGCGCCCTGCCAGTCGCGGTCTCCGGGCAGGGCAACGTGGACCGGGGCGCCCCAGGGGTCGCGCCCCTGCCAGCTGACGGGGCCGCCGTCGTCCTGTCTGGGGCTCGGCCGCTCCATGAGGAGCTCGCAGGAGTCCCCCACGCGGGAGCGGTACCAGGCTTCGCCCAGCTCCTCCTGCAGGGCCTGCAGGCGCAGGAGGCGGTCCTGGGCTTCCTCTGCCGGCACTTTGTCTGGAAAGAGGGAGGCTCGGGCACCGGGCCTGTCGGAGTAGCAGAAGGAGTAGCTGGCCATGAAGCCGCACTCGCGGACCAGGGCAAGGGTGGCCTGGAAGTCCTCCTCCGTCTCGCCGGGAAAGCCGACGATGAGGTCTGTCGAAAGCGCAATGCCGGGACAGGCCTGGCGCAGCTGCGAGACGAGGGCAAGGAAGTCCGCGCTCGTGTAGCGGCGGTTCATGCGCTTGAGCACGCGGTCCGATCCTGCCTGCACGGGCAGGTGGAGCCTGGGGCAGAGGCTTGCGAGCTCGCCGAAGAGGGCGACGTCCTCCCCGGTCATGTCCTTGGGATGGGGCGTCACGTAGCGCAGGCGCCTGAGGCCGGAGATGGCCGCCGTCTGGCGCAGGAGGGCGGCGAAGCTCGTGCCGTCGCCCGTCCTGTCCTTGCCGTAGGCGTTGACGTTCTGGCCGAGCAGGGTGATTTCGCTGGCGCCGCGGGCGACGAGCTCGCGGCACTCGCCGAGCACGGCGCCGTGGGCGCGCGACTTCTGGCGTCCGCGGGTGTAGGGCACGATGCAGTA
>DFDR01000239.1:1188-4018 GCA_002369295.1 Desulfovibrionaceae bacterium UBA3823 | reverse complement strand
GGCACGATGCAGTAGGTGCAGAAGTTGTCGCAGCCCTGCATGATGTTGACGAAGCAGGAGGGCGCAACGCGCGCCTCGAGGGCGTCCGGGCGCTCCTCGTAGCGGTCTGTGAAGCCGGTGAGGCAGAGCCTGCGTCCGGGATGGTCCAGCAGATCCTCCAGAGCGCCGGGGATGCTGGCGATGCCGTCCGTGCCGGCCACGAGGCGCACCTGGGAGGAATAGCCGAAGAGCTTTTCTCCCAGCTGCTGGGCAACGCAGCCGCTGACGCAGACAAGGACCTCCCGGCCTGCCGTCTCCTGGCGGATGCGGCCAAGGGCGCTGCGCACCTTGAGCTCCGGCTTTTCGCGCACGGAGCAGGTGTTGAGGATCACGACGTCAGCCTCCGCCAGCCCGCCGTTTCGGAGACCCCGGGCCATGAGCATTCTGGCAAGCCAGCCCGAGTCGTTGACGTTCATCTGGCAGCCGAAGGTGAGGATATGGAAGACGATGTCCTGCATGCGTTTGCGCCTCTGGCCAGGGAGCCTACTGCTTGGGTCCCGGAGACGCGTCGCCGAAGAGGCTTGGCAGGTCGGCTCCCGCAAGATCGTCCATGACCTTGATCTGCTCGTCGAGCCAGGCCTTGATGGCCTGGGCAGTGGCGTAGGTGACGACGATGCGCGAGACGATGTTGCGCGTGACATGCCTGGCCTCGGGATCGCTGGCAATCACGTCCTCGCTCAGCACGGCGCCGTCGGCGTTGCTGACCAGCCGCTCGACGCGGTCCGGCAGGTCCTCGCTTTCGGAAAAGAAGTTGAGCTCGATCTCGCCCATGGGATTGACGCCGCCGAAGACGCCGTGGACAAGGGGGAGGGGAAGGTCGGGATCCCGTCTGAACTTGAGAATGTACTTGGTGACGTGGTCGTCCATGGAAAAATCTCCTTGACGCTGGGGCCTTGCGGACGCGCATGCCGGCCCCGGGCGGGCAGGCAAAGGTTTCATGGAGACTGGCCAATGTCAACAGCGCGTTCCGGGACCTTTGGCGGGCCAGGACCGCGAAGCCGGCTTTGCTCTGCCGGCTGCGTCCGGCTTGACGCGCTCTTCCTTGAAGGTACAATGCCAGCGCTTTGCCGGCGGCAGCCAGCGTCTGGAGGAGGCTCTGCGCCTTCCTGGACAGGGCCCCGCATCCGGCGCACGCCATGCACGCGCCCTGCTGGGGCAGGAGGAAGAAGTGAGCCAAGACAACGCGATGCCCGAAGTGAAGACGGAAGTCCTCAAGACCGAACCCTACTTTGATCTGATAGGCTTCATGGAAATGAGCCAGGAGAGCAGGATCGACGGCGCAGTGGCCGAAGAGCTCGAGCGCTTCTGGAACCGTTGGAAGGATCTGCTCGGCGTCTGCCAGGTGACCTGCGGCAAGATCCCCTATCTTGTTGTGTGGCTGCCCGAAGAGGTGGAGCGCACCATCGACGAAACCTGGGACAAGAGGCCCTCGCTGGGCTTTCTGGCCAATGCCCTTGCGCAGTACATGTGCATGCAGGCCGTCAGCGACCTCATCCCCCAGGTGGAGCTTTCCGGCTGTGCGCCGGCTCCGCGGCCCACGGAAACCCTGCGCAGGGCCCTTGCCGGCATCGGCCTTGCCTACCGCGAGGACATGCCCGTGCTGGAGCGCCGCTTCGCCGTGGTGACGCACTATCCCTTCCGCGGCGGCTGCGAGGTCTGCTGGCTGCAGAACGACTGCCCCAAGGGAAGCGGGGGCGTTGCCGATCCCTCCTCGACCGTGGTGCTGCCCGGCTGGGAGCACACGAACGGGGAGCGCTAGCAGGGGAAGGGGGTCAGCCGGCTACCTGCCTTCTACCTGCCTTCCATGACGAGAATGCGGTTGTCGCCGCTGGAGGTGGTGACCGTCAGCTCAACGGTCTGCGAGTTGCGGTAGACATCCCTGACAAGGCAGGTGACGTTCGTATTCTGGGCGATGTCGTGCACCACGATGGTCTGCCCGCGGTTCGGCACGCCTCCCTCGGCCTTCACCTCGACAAGCTCGGAGGTGGCCGAGTCGAAGCCCATCCAGGCGAAGGCGCAGGCAGGAGCCAGCGCGAATGCGATCGTCAGGAATGCTTTTTTCATGGGAAGTTAGTATAGCGATTTGCCTGTCTTGGCAACAGCGCCCCCTCGGGGGCTCCCGGAGGTCCGGATGATAGCATACTTGGAAGGGCGCCTTGCGGAGGCCGGGGAGAGCGGCATCGTCGTCGTCACGCCCGGCGGCGTGGGCTACGAAGTGGAGGTACCGACGAGCCTTCTGCAGTCGCTGCCCGAGGCAGGCTCCCAGTGCAGCCTGTACACCGAGCTTTTGGTGCGCGAAAACGAGCTGCGCCTCTGCGGCTTCGCGACGGCCGAGGACAGGGACATTTTCCGCATGCTCATCACCATTCCCAAGGTCGGCCCGAGGATAGCCCTCTCCATCCTCTCCACCTACAGACCGCAGGACCTGCGTGCCATCGTTGCGGGCGGCTCCAGCCAGCCCCTCACGGCCGTGAGCGGCGTCGGCAAGCGCACCGCCGAGGCCATCTTCCACGAGCTCAGCTACAAGCTCAAGGCCGACGGCGCCGAGCAGGTCGCCGACGCCACGGGAAGCCAGCAGGCGGGCGCGGTCTACCGCGACGTGCTCGAAGGCCTCAAGGGCCTCGGCTACACGGAGGCCGAATGCGGCAAGGTGGTGCAGGATCTCCTCAAGAGCCAGCCGGATCTGGACGTGCCGTCGCTTCTGCGCGCCTCCCTCAAGGCGCTGGCGAGAAAGGGGTAGCCCATGCCGGAAGAAGACATCAGCAGGGACGGCGCCCGCCTCCAGCCCTCC
>DFDR01000239.1:0-1103 GCA_002369295.1 Desulfovibrionaceae bacterium UBA3823 | reverse complement strand
GACGGCGCCCGCCTCCAGCCCTCCGAGGAGACAAGGCAGGTCGAAGACAACGTCCGTCCCCGGAAGCTCGACGACTTCATCGGCCAGAACAGCGTCAGGGCCCAGCTCAAGGTTTTCCTCGGGGCCGCCAAAACCCTCGGCAAGGCGCTGGACCATACCATATTCTACGGCAATCCCGGCCTCGGCAAGACGACGCTCGCCCAGATCATGGCTGCCGAGCTCGGCGTCGGCATCGTGACCATCACGGGCCCCATGCTGGAGCGTCCGGGCGACCTTGCCTCCATCCTGACCAATCTCGGCAGGAACGACATCCTCTTCGTCGACGAGATCCACCGCATGCCCATTGCGGTGGAGGAAGTGCTCTATCCGGCCATGGAGGACTTCAAGCTCGACATCGTCGTGGGCCAGGGGCCGGCTGCAAGCACCGTCAAGATGCCTCTCGACCGCTTCACCCTCGTGGGCGCCACCACCAGGCTCGGCCTCGTGTCGTCCCCCCTGCGCAGCCGCTTCGGCATCGACCTCCACCTCGACTTCTACAGCCCCGAGGATCTCGCGCGCATCGTCATGCGGAGCGCCGCCATACTCGGCATCGCCATCGACGAGAGCGGCGCCCTCGAGATCGGTCGCCGCTCCCGTGGAACGCCGCGCATCGCCAACCGCCATCTGCGGCGCGTGCGCGACTACGCCATCGATGCGGGCGCGTCCCTCATCGGCGCGGCCGAGGCCGACAAGGCCCTGCGTTGCATGAACGTGGACGAGGCCGGCCTCGACAAGATCGACCGGCGCATCCTCTCCGTCATCATCGAGAGCTACGACGGCGGCCCTGTGGGACTCAAGACCCTGGCCGTGGCCTGCTCCGAGGATGCGCGCGCCATCGAGGACGTCTACGAGCCCTACCTCATCCAGCAGGGCTTCCTGAAGCGCACGAGCAAGGGCAGGGTGGCAACGGCCAAGAGCTACGACCACCTGAAGGTTGAGCCCAAGGCCCGCAGGCGCAAGGGCCTCCTCGACCTCTAGCCGAGGCTTTGGCAGAAAGCAGTGTTTTTTTGCTTCTGCACTTGACAGTCGGCATCCATCGGCGTAGAAGCCTCCCTCGCGCCAAC
>DFDR01000061.1:13077-17397 GCA_002369295.1 Desulfovibrionaceae bacterium UBA3823 | reverse complement strand
TTTTTGAGGAGAAAGAGGGCTTATTTTCCGGATGGAAAAAATTCTATCTGCATACCTTGTCCTCATGCTGTCGGGTATATTGCAGGGTCACGGAAGCAAGCCTGCACCCCGCCTTGGGGGAAACTCTGCAAAAAGATCGCTGCAAAAGATCGCTGCGAGGTGCCGAGCGTGCGCAGGCGAGAAGGTATCTGTCGCCTTTGCTCAGGTACTGTGCTGATCCCGCCAGCGTGATCCCGCCAGAGGGAGGGCTGTCCCTGGCATGTCCGCTGTCCCAGACGGCGTTTGGCAAGGGGGCCAGCCTGCCTGCGGGCGGAGCGGGCGCTCCGGAGGGAGCTATGGCGTCGCGCCAGTGGGACACGTTGACAGGGGCTGGAGCACGGGACAGGAAGCCCTTATTTCAAGATGCTGACGCCTCGTGCGAACATGGCGCCGCTGAGGTTGTGCCAGACGCTGAAGATCGCTCCCGGCACGGCGGCCATGGGGTAGGCCGCAAAGTGGGCAGCCGCCAGGCCGCTGGCCAGGCCTGAGTTCTGCATGCCCACCTCGACGGCAACGGCGATGCGCTTTTCGCGGGAAAGCCCCAGCAGGGAGGCGGCCGTCCAGCCGAGGCCAAGGCCTGCGAGATTGTGCAGCACGACCACGGCAAGCACCAGCCAGCCCGTGGCCAGCAGGGTTGCGGCGTTGGCAGCCACGACGATGGCGACGATGACGGCTATGGCCAGCGTTGAGACGGCGGGCATGGCCTTGGCCGCCTTGGCCGTGGCCCTGGGCCAGAGGCGCTTGGCTGCAAGCCCTGCGGCAATGGGCAGGATGACTATCCAGAGTATGCTCAGGAACATGCCCGCCACGGGGATGTCGATGGTCTTGCCCGCCACGAGCAGGGTCAGCAGGGGCGTTGCCAGCGGGGCGGCCAGTGTGGAGGCGCCCGTCATGGCGACGGAGAGGGCCAGATCGCCCTTGGCAAGGTAGGCGATGACGTTGGAGGCCGTGCCGCCGGGGCAGCAGCCGACCAGAGCCACGCCGAGGGCCAGGGCGTCGTCGAGCTGAAAGGCCTTGGCCAGGAGCCATGCCAGGCCCGGCATGACCGTGAACTGGGCAAGGAGGCCGATGGCGATGTCCCTGGGGCGCTGGAGCACGGTCTTGAAGTCCCTGAGGGTGAGCGTCATGCCCATGCCGAACATGACGACCCCGAGAAGCCAGGCTATGGATTGCGGGGGGAGCAGGCTGCAGGCATCGGGAAAGGCGAGCGCCAGGCCGGCGCAGGCCAGGACGAGCAGGGGCATGTGGTTGGAGATGCAGGTGCACAGGCGAATCATGACGCGCTCCCAAGCCCCCCGTGCGCCAGCGGGCGGGAGGGGCACAATGCGAAAGGCTCCCGGGCCGTGGGCGGGGGAGCCTTGTGAAGAGGGATGGAACAGGGGCTGAGCCCTGTCCAGAACGGCGGGCTAGATGATGTTCTGCTTCTTGAGCTCGGCCTTGAGGGTCTCCAGATGGGCGTCGCTCATGGGGCAGAGCGGAAGGCGCATCTCGAGTTCCATGCGGCCCATGAGGTGGAGCGAGGTCTTGACCGGGATGGGGTTGCTCTCGACGAACATGGCCGTGTGCAGGGAGAAGAGGGAATCGTGGATTTCCCGGGCCTTCTTGAGGTCGCCGGCCTTGAAGGCGTTCCACATGGAGGCCATGCGGGCCGGGGCGATGTTGGATGTCACGGAGATCACGCCCTGGCCGCCGACGGCCCAGAGCGGAAGCGCCGTGAAGTCGTCGCCCGAGAGGACGGCAAAGTCTTCCGGCGTGGCCTGGACCACTTCGCTGCCCTGGTGCAGGGAGCCGGTGGCCTCCTTGATGCCGATAATGTTCGGAAAGTCCTTGGCCAGGCGGGCCACGGTGGGCGGCAGCATGTTGCAGCCCGTGCGGCCGGGCACGTTGTAGGGAACCAGCGGCAGATCCACGGCCTTGGCAACGGCCGCGAAGTGCTGGTAGAGGCCTTCCTGGGTGGGCTTGTTGTAGTAGGGCGTGATGAGCAGGGCACCGTCTGCGCCGGCTTTCTTGGCAAAGCGGGTCAGGCTGACGGCTTCGGTGGTGTTGTTGGAGCCGGAGCCGGCAAGGACGGGCACGCGGCCTTTGACCTGGTCGATGCAGATTTCGATGACGCGCATGTGCTCGTCATGGGACATGGTGGCGGACTCGCCCGTGGTGCCGCAGGGCACGAGGCCGTGCACGCCCTGGCTGATCTGCCAGTCGATGAGGGCCCGGAAGGCTTCTTCATCCACGCCGCCGTTCTTGAACGGCGTCACGATTGCCGTGAGAACTCCAGAAAACAGCATATGTTACTCCTTGGCCGCAGCCGTGCCGAGCCGGTGCGGGTTGTGCGCTTCGCGCCGAGCCAAGATGGGGCGGAAGGTCATATTCCTGTAGCCCCTGCAGGGTGAAATAGCAAGATTTTTGCCAATTACGGGGACTTCTCTCCGCCTTGCCCCGCCGTTTCGCCCGCCGTTTCGTCCGCGGCCCGGGCGCTGGCAGGCGCGACGAGGGGCGGATCGAGCAGGCCCCGGGCCTGCAGGCTGGCCCGCTCGGCAAGCAGGCGTCCGGCTATGGCCCGCAGATCCCGGGCTGCAGGGCTTTCGGGAAAGCGCCGCAGCAGGGGCTCGCGCAGGCAGACGGCCTTCGCCACGGCAGGGTCCTGGCGCACCGCGCCGAGGAAGCGGGGCTCGAAGCCGAGGAAGCGGCTGCAGGCGCCGCCAAGGCGCTGGACGGTGAAGGCTTCCTCGCCCTCTTCCTGGACGCAGTTGACGATGCAGGCAAAGTCCGCAATGCCCTGGCTGGAGTTGAGCACCTTCATGAGGGCGTAGCAGTCGGTGAGGGCCGTGGGCTCGGGGGTTGTCACCACGAGCTTCATGCGCGCCATGGCGCTGAGCTGGCGGACGTTGGACGCAATGCCGGCGCCAAGATCCAGAAAGACGAAGCCGTAGCCGGCCAGGTGCGGGGCGAGGCTTTCCGCAAGCAGGCCCCTTGAGGCTTCGGTGACGGTGACGAGGTCTTCGGCGCCCGAGGCTGCCGGCAGCACGTCGAGGCCAGGCGAGACGCGGACAACGATGTCCTCGAGCCTGGCCCGGCCGAGCAGGAAGTCCTGGAGGCTGCCTTCGGGGGCAAGGCCCAGCAGCACGTCGATGTTGGCAAGGCCCAGATCCCCGTCCACGACGAGGCTCTTCTCGCCCGCCTCCTCCAGTGCCAGGGCCAGGTTGAGCGTCAGGTTCGTCTTGCCGACGCCGCCCTTGCCGGAAAGCACGGCAATGCTGAGGCAGGCGGGCGGGGCGCCCGCCGTCTGGAACCCGTTCTGCGCCTGGTGCTGGCCCTCCGCCATCTTGCGGAATTCGTTTTCCATAAGCCCCCCTCACTTGGATCCGAAGAGCAGAAAGCGCTTTTCCTCGGCAAGCACGCGGGCGCCGAGCTCTGCGCCTGGCTCCCGCACGCGGTGCAGCCTGCCGTCCTGCGGGCCCTCGTCCAGCGCCTTGAGCACGCTGGCGAAGAAGCCCTCCAGCGAAGCGCCCTTGGCGGACGCGCCACATGCCATGGACTCGGGCTCCCGGCGGACCAGGCCGTAGGCGGCCGTCACGGGGCAGCCGGCAAGGGCGGTGAGCCTGGCATGCAGGGCCAGGGCCCGGCGCTCCGCCTCGAGCGGCTCCATGTCCGGCATGAGGATGCCGGCAGCGCCTGCGCCTGCGGCTTCGGCCAGATCGCAGAGGCTGGCTTCGCCGGCCACCTCGCTGGCGAGATCCGCATAGGCCGCGCTGGCAAGGAAGAGGAAGACGCCTCTGCCGGAGCGGGCGAGGCGGGCGAGCTCCGCCTGCCAGCGCCTGGCAAGGCCGGGGAAGCGGGCTTCGCCTGGCGCCTTGGCGCAGCCGGCTGCCTGCGCGCCCTGAATGCCTGCGTCCATGCGCCTACCTCGCTCCCTGCGCGTGGAGCTTGGCAAAGCGCCACAGCAGGAAGGCGTGCTGGAATGCGTCGATGTCGCCGTCGAGTATGGCATCGGTGTCCGTGCCCTCGCAGCCGGTGCGGTGGTCCTTGACCAGGCGGAAGGGCTGCAGGGTGTAGGTGCGGATCTGGCTCCCGAAGGCGATGGCGTCCTTGCTGTCGTAGGTTGCCTGGCGCTCTGCGTCGCGCTTTTCCAGCTCGAGGTTGTAGAGCCGGCCCATGAGGATGCGCATGGCGGAGTCCTTGTTGTGGTGCTGGCTGCGCTCGTTCTGGCACTGGGCGGTGATGCCCGTGGGCAGGTGGGTGATGCGCACGGCGCTGGTCGTCGTGTTGACGCCCTGGCCGCCG
>DFDR01000061.1:1894-13033 GCA_002369295.1 Desulfovibrionaceae bacterium UBA3823 | reverse complement strand
ACGCCCTGGCCGCCGGGGCCGGAGGAGCGGAAGGTGTCGATGCGCAGGTCCGACTCCTTGACGTCCAGCTTGATCTCGGTGCCTACGTCGGGAATGACGTCCACCGAGGCAAAGGAGGTGTGGCGACGCCCCGAGTTGTCGAAGGGCGAGATGCGGATGAGGCGGTGGATGCCGCGCTCGGAACGGAGCTGGCCGAAGGCGTAGGGGCCGATGAGGCGCAGGGTCACGCGCTTCACGCCGGCCTCTTCGCCCGGCAGGTAGTCCATTTCCTCGCACTTGAAGCCGCGTCTGGCCGCCCAGCGGGTGTAGAGCCGCAGGAGCATCTCGGCCCAGTCCTGGGCTTCGGTGCCGCCGGCGCCGGGATGGATTTCCAGAATGGCGTTCTTGGAGTCCTCCTCGTCGCCGAGCAGGGTGACCATTTCCGTGTCGTCCAGCAGCTTTTCCAGCAGGCCGAGCTGCTCGTCAAGGCTCTCGAGCAGCTCCTGCAGCTCTTCGCCTTCGCTTTCTCCGGCGAGTTCCAGCAGGGCCGACATGTCGTCGCGGCAGCCCTTGAGCTCCTTGTAGCGGGCCAGGTTGCCCTCGAGGCGGCTCTTTTCCTGGAGCACCGGAGTCAGGGCTTCCGGATTGCCCCAGGCGTCGGGCTTGGCGAGCTCCTTTTCGATGTCGGCAAGACGCTTGGCGTCGCCGTCGGAGTCAAAGACGCCCCCAGAGGGTGGCGAATCGGCCGTCGAGGGCCTGGCAGCGGGGGCGGAGGTCACTCAGCTGAAGCATGGCGTTCTGTCTTCCTGTACTGCCGCCACAGGAGCAGGCCCAGAAGGGCGCAGGACAGCGGCGGGATGAAGGGGTAGGCCGCGGCAAAGGGGCTGGCGGCGCTTTCGGTGCGGGCTCTGGCCCAGAGGGCCTGGGCCTTGAACTGGCCGCCCGCGAAGGCGGTGCGCCCCTTGGCATCGACGACGGCGGAGATGCCGGTATTGGTGCCGCGGACGAGCCAGCGGCGCTGCTCGATGCAGCGCAGGCTCGTCAGGTAGAGGTGCTGGCGGGGGGCCGGCGTGGCCCCGAACCAGCCGTCGTTGCTGATGTCGAGGAGAAGGTTGGCGCCCTGGGCGATGCGGGCCTGGGCAAGCCAGGGGAAGATGCCCTCGTAGCAGACCAGGGTGCCCATGACGAGGGAGCCGGAGCGCAGAGGGGCCACGCTCCTTCCCGGCGTGTAGGCGCCCACCTCCTGCAGGAGGGGCGCCAGAAAATCCCAGTTGAGGAAGGGGGGCACGTACTCCCCGAAGGGAACCAGGTGCTCCTTGTCGTAGTGGCCGGCAGGGTAGCCCTCGGCCGAAATGAGCTGGGCCCGGTTGTAGACGCGCTGTCCCTGGCGGGTGACCTCGACGCCGGGCATGCCGGTCACCAGCGGCATTGCGCAGGCGATCACGCAGGCCTGGATGCGGGCCGCATGCCGAGAGCGGGCCACGTCGAAGGGCATGGCCGTTTCGGGCCAGACGATGAGCCCCTGGCCGAGGTCCTGGCTGTCCGCCCCGCCCCTGGCCCTTGCCTCGGCAACGGCCGCTTCCGTGAGGCCCGTGTAGGCGTCCACGGTGCTCTTCTGGTAGGCTTCCCCCCACTTCTGGTTCTGGTCGATGTTGCCCTCGACCATGAGCACGGGGAAGGAGCCGGGGCCCGTCGGTTCGGCCACGAAGGGATCGGCGCTCAAGGCATGCCAGCCGTAGCCCGCAAGGGCGAGCGCCAGGCCTCCCCCGAGGGCCGCGCTGCGCAGTCCTCCGCCGAGCAGGGAGCCTGCGGCCAGAATGGCGGCCATGGCCCAGAAGCCCGAGGTCAGGAAGGCGCCGGCAAAGCCTGCCGTCTGCACGAGCAGGGGCTGGGCCGCGAGGGCGCCGGCAAGCGGAAGCCAGGGAAAGCCGAAAGCCCAGGCGAAGCCGTGCTCGGCAAGGTGCCAGGCAAGGCCCATGGCAATGCCGCTGGAAAGCAGACGGGGCTGCCAGAAGCGCCAGCAGAAGAGCGTGAAGACGCCGCACTGGATGGAGAGTCCGCAGCAGACGAGCAAGGCCAGCGGCACGGCTGCCGGCAGGGGGAGTCCGCCCACCTGCGAGAGGGGCAGCGCCAGCCAGTAGAGGGCTGCAAAGTGGCCGGGTATGCCGGCTGCCCATCCCCAGAGCAGGGCGGAGCGCCAGCTTTGGGCATGGCGGGAGAGCAGGGCGAGGCCAGCGGGGTAGAGCAGGGCGAGCAGGGGCATGGAGGGGGCGTCGCTGGGAAAGCCGAGCCACAGGCCAAGGCTTGCGAGCGCCATGCCCGCAAGGCCAGCCGGAAGTCCTGAAGCGTGTGCGTTCATGCCTGCGCTGTGCCGGAGCGACTCGTCCTAGGAGGCCTCTTCCTGCGTGGCGCGGCAGGCGGAGAGCTTCTTGATGTGCTTCTTGTCGGCGTCCAGGATGGTGAACTTCCAGCCTTCAACGGTGAAGGTCTCGCCCGCTGCCGGCACATGGCCGGCTTCGGTGGAGAGGTAGCCGCCGATGGTGTCCACTTCGTCGCTTTGGAGGGGCATGCCGAGCTCGGCAAGATCCTCGAGGAAGGCCCGGCCCGACATTTCGTAGACGCCCTGGCCCATGTCGCGGATGTCCTCCTGGGAGGGCTTGTCGTGCTCGTCCTGGATGTCGCCCACGATTTCCTCGAGCACGTCCTCGATGGTGATGAGGCCGGAGGTGCCGCCGTACTCGTCGAGGGCGATGGCAATGTGCTGCTTCTGGGAGCGGAATTCCTGGAGCAGGGTGCGGATGTTCTTGGTCTCGGGGACGAAGAAGGGTTCGCGCATGATGGAGGACACCTGCCTGTCCTGCTGGTCCGGCTCCGCGAGGCAGCTGAGCAGATCCTTGGCGTGCACTATGCCCACGATGTTGTCGCGGGTGTCCTTGTAGATGGGGATGCGCGAATGGCCAGAGGCGATGACGGCAGCCACCGCCTCGCGGATGGTGGCGTTCTGGGAGACGCAGTCGATGTCCGTCCGGGGCGTCATGGTGTCTTCAACCTTGAGATCGTTGAAGCGCAGGATGCCAAGGAGCATGGACTCCTCTTCGGCTTCCACCTCGCCCTCGGCGCGCGCATCGATAATGGCCCGCTCAAGGCTTTCTTCTTCGTTGTGGCCGAAAAAATGCCCCAGCCGGGCCCAGATGCTTCGGCCTTCGCTTCCGCCGTCCACTGTGTCCTCCCCGTTGCAGCTGGCGCCTGAGGGCTCCGGTGGGGAGGCCTCCAGGACGCAATGACAAGGAATGTGAGAAAAAAGACAGAGAATACTACGCCCGTCCACGGGGACGGTCAACAGGGTGCAGCGCCGTCGCCTTGGCCTGCACCTGAGCGCCCTGCAGCTTGCGCCGCGCCCTGCGGCGCGGCGGCCGCGGGCTTCAGCCGGCCTTGCGTCAGCTTTTCGGGCGGCGCAGGCGCAGAAGCCCCAGCTTGTGCAGATGGATCTCGAGGCAGTCCACGGCTGCCGGCGTCACGCCGGAGATGCGTCCGGCCTGGCCGAGGCTTTGCGGGCGGATGCGCCTGAGCTTCTCCACCACCTCGGCGGAGAGGCCGGCCACCTGGCCGTAGTCGAGGCCTTCGGGCAGAGGTGTCTCTTCAAGCTTGAGGGACCGGGCCACCATGGCCTGCTGGCGCTCCATGTAGCCCTTGTACTTGACGTTGGACTGCACGGTCTGGCGGGTGAACTCGTCCGCCGGCAGGGCGCAGGAGAGCCTCGGCGAGAGGGCCGCAAGACGCTCGAGCTCCACTTCGGGCCTGCGCAGCAGCTCGGCAAAGGTCCTGCCGCCGGCGCCGGGCGTCTCGCCCGCCAGTTCGCCGTCGAGCTCCCCGGGGCCGGGCCGCTCCGCTTCCAGGAAGGCTTCGGCGGAGGCGACGGCGTCGCGGCGCCGCTGGAAGGCCTCCCAGAGCGCATCGTCCACCAGGCCGATGCGCCGCCCTTCGGCCGTGAGGCGCAGGTCGGCGTTGTCCTCGCGCAGGAGCAGGCGGTGCTCGGCGCGCGAGGTGAACATGCGGTAGGGCTCCTGGGTGCCGAGGGTGACGAGATCGTCGGCGAGCACCGCCATGTAGGCCTCGTCGCGGCGCGGCAGGAAGGGGTCGAGGCCGCGCTGGGCGCAGGAGATGTTGAGGGCCGCCCACATGCCCTGGGCGGCGGCCTCCTCGTAGCCCGAAGTGCCGTTGATCTGGCCCGCGAACCACAGGCCGTCCACGGCCTTGGTCTCGAAGGTCTTCTTCAGCTGGGTGGGATTGGCGTAGTCGTACTCTATGGCGTAGCCGGGCCTGACCATGACGGCGCGCTCCAGGCCTTCGATGGCGTGGATCATGCGCATCTGTATGTCGAGGGGCAGGCTCGTGGAGATGCCGTTGCAGTAGACCTCGGGGCTCTCCAGGCCTTCGGGCTCCAGAAAGACGTGATGGCGGTCCCTGTCGGGGAAGCGGGCCACCTTGTCCTCGATGGAGGGGCAGTAGCGGGCGCCGGTGCCCTTGATGACGCCCGTGAAGAGGGGCGACCTGTCGAAGCCTTCGCGGATGACGTCGTGGGCCAGCCTGTTGGTCCAGGTGACGTGGCACACGGTCTGGGGAAGGCCTGGCCTTGGGCCGTGGAAGCTGAACTGGGGGAGCGGCCTGTCCGAGCCCTGGGCCTGAAGGCGCGAAAAGTCGATGGAGCGGGCGAGCAGGCGCGGCGTCGTGCCGGTCTTGAGGCGGCCAAGCTCGATGCCGAGGTCGGCAAGGCTCTGGCTGAGGGCCACCGAGGGCTCGTCGCCGAGGCGGCCTGCCGGCATGCTCACGAGGCCGATGTGGATTTTGCCGTTGAGGAAGGTGCCCGTGGTGAGCATCACGTCGCGCGCCCGGAAGGCGAGCCCCTGGCGCGTGCGTATGCCCGAGCAGCGGCTGCCTGCCGTTGTCAGGGCAACGGCCTGATCCTGCCAGATGGTCAGATTCTCCAGCGCGAAGAGGGTCTTCTTGACCGCGCGCATGTAGGCCTCGCGGTCCATCTGCCCCCGGGTCGCCCGCACGGCGGGCCCCTTGCTCATGTTGAGCACGCGCATCTGGATGCCGGCCTGGTCGGCCCACAGGGCCATGCTGCCGCCGAGGGCGTCGAGCTCGCGGACCATGTGGCTCTTGGCAAGGCCGCCGATGGCGGGATTGCAGGAAAGGTGCCCTAGGCGGTCGATGTTGCCGGTGACGAGCAGGGTCCTGTGCCCGAGCCTGGCCAGGGCGGCCGCGGCTTCGCAGCCGGCGTGGCCCCCGCCGACGACGATGCAGTCGAAATCTGCGGTCATGGCTTGGCGCGCATCGCCATGAGGGCGAAAACCTTGGTGTCGTCGATGGCGGCCTGGATGGAGCTGTGCTCGTTGGGCTCGTGGCAGGAGGAGGCGATGGTGCTCCACACGACGGCCGGCATGCCCCGGCGCCGGAGCATCGCGGCCACCGTTGCTCCGCCTATGCCCATGAACTTGGCCTTGACGCTGGCCTTGGCCAGGCAGGCCGCAAGCAGGGTCGCCACCGGCGCATCCGCTGGCGTCTGGGTGGCCGACTGGTTCAGAATGGGCTCGATCTCCACGTCCACGCTCCTGCGCTTGGCCACCGAGCGGGCGCGCTCGCGCGCCTTGGCGATGACGGCCGTGCGGTCGACGCCGGGCACGAGGCGGCAGTCCAGGAAGAAGACGTCTGTGCCCGGCACGATGTTGATGCCCGGGACGTTTTCCAGATGCCTCGTGGGCACGAAGGTGGACTTGGGGGGATCGAAGAGCGGGTCGCTCTGGGAAAAGTCCTTGGCCAGGCCCGTGAGGGAGAGGATGATGTCAGAGGCCGCCACCAGGGCGTTCACGCCCTTCTGGGGGGTGGAGGCGTGGCACTGCACGCCCTTGACGGTGCACTTGAGCCAGAGCACGGCCTTTTCCGCCACCTCGATGCCCGTGCCGTCGGGCAGGCCGCCGTCGGGAACGAGGTAGAGGTCGTCCTTCGGAAAGAGATCGGGACGCTCCTCCAGCATGTAGGCCAGGCCCTTTTCGCTGCCGCACTCCTCGTCGCTCATGAAGACGAGCTTGACGGTGTGCTCCGGCACTATCTTGCAGTGGAGCAGCGCCTGGGCGAGGAGCAGCATGCCGACGAGGGCCTGCTGGTTGTCCTCGACGCCCCGGCCGTAGAGCGTGTCGCCGTCGCGCACCACCGTCCAGGGGTCGGTCTTCCAGAGGGCGCGGTCGCCTGCGGGCACGACGTCCATGTGGCCGAAGATCCAGAGGGCGCGCTTGGATCGGCCGGGGATGGTGGCGATGAAGTTGGGGCGCAGCCCCTCCCTGACGCGTTCGTCGGGGGCGTCGCAGTGGACGATGTCGGCGATGCCCATGGCCTTGAGCCATTTTTCTATCAGGGCAGCCTTCTTCGCCTCGCCCAGGCCGCCGTTTTCCGGACCGACGGCCTGGCAGGCCGTCAGCCTGGACTGGATGGTCTCGACGCTGCCGGACAGGCCGTCGAGGTAGTCGAGAATCGTGGAGAGTTCTGCATTTGCCATGGGCGCCTCCGCTGGCGGGGCCGTAGTGGGGCTCGGGCCTTGCGGCCGGATGAAAAAAAAGGAGGCGTGAAAGCCTCCTTGCCGAAATGTCGTGCTTGCCGTGCCGTCCTTGCAGACGGCGCCATCAGGCCTAGTGGCCCTTGGCGGCGCGCTTGGAGGCCTTCAGAGGGTTGACCTTCTGGGCGGCCGCGGCTTCAAGCTTGATGTGGGTCGCGAAGTTGCAGCGGCCGCCAACCCACTTGCGGGCAGGGTTGGGGTAGCTGGAGCAGAACTTTTCGCCCTCGAACTCGCGGACGCGGTCGCAGCCGTCGCACTTGTCGATGGTCGGGGAGACCAGGAAACCATTAACCATGACGCCGTCGGCGGTCTTGGTGGCATTCTGTAGACTGGACATATTTTCCTCCAGGCGCGTTCGGCGCCACAGTTGTAAAATTTAAGGACGGAAGTATAGACGGAACTTGGGTTTTGTCAAGGCTGTTCTCGCAAGGCCGCTGGCGGGCCTTGCGGCTGGGCTCCTGCCTTGGCAGGGAGCTTCGCCTGCCCCCTGCGGGAAGGCCTTCGGGAGCAGGCCCCAAAGCAGGTGCGGGAGCAGTTTCGGGAGCAGATTTGGCCGGCGGCTGCCGGCAGCGGACAGCGCCGTGCAGGCGGGAAGTCATGGCTTGCAAGAACGGGCCGTACAGGTTACATGCTCCGACTGCCTGAAAACATTTCCCTCTGCAAGCCGCGATCCGGCTTGGGAGGGATGCGCATATCATTTCCGGAGGTAACTCATGTCCCTTGTCACCGAAGCCTTTGCCATGGCCCCGCAGGGTGCGGCCGCCGGCCAGCCGGCCGGTTCCGACATGCTGCTCCAGTTCCTGCCCCTCATCCTGATGTTCGTCATCTTCTGGTTTCTGCTCATCCGTCCCCAGCAGAAGCGCCAGAAGGCCCACAAGCAGATGCTCTCCGAGCTGAAGAAGGGCGACTGGATCATGACCAGCGCCGGCTTCATCGGTCGCATCATGGAGATAAGCGACACTGAGGTGGTGCTCGAGTGCGGCACCGCCCAGCTCAGGATGAGCAGGGCCGCCGTGGCCGGCGTCACCGGCAAGGACGGCAAGTCGCTGGACGCCTCGGCCAGCGCTTCCGACAAGAAGTAGTCCCGGATGCATCCTTAATAATAGCGGGGCTCCGCCACGCTTGCGCCAGCGGCCTGCCCGCCTGGCGGAAGGGCCGGATCCCGCACCGTTTTCCGCGGACTTTGCCGCCCCCGGGGCGCAAGGGCCGCGGAAGCTTTCTTTTTTCTGGAGTGAACATGTTCGGAACGAGATGGCGTGTCCTCATCATTCTCGCTGTGCTTCTGCTGACGCTGGCCTACGCGCTGCCCAACTTTGCCGGGCCCGGCCTGCAGAAGATGCTCCCCGACAGCAGGGTCAACCTCGGCCTTGACCTGCGCGGCGGCATCCACCTGACCCTCGGCGTCGAGGTGGGCAAGGCCGTGACCAATTCCCTGGCCCTTGCCGGCCAGGATCTGCGCCGCGAGGCGATGGACAGGAAGATTGTCGTCCTGCGCCCCCACGTGGTGGGCGGCTCCACCCTGGAGTTCCTGCTGCCCCGCGCCGACGACGAGGCCGGCCTCAAGGAGCTCTGCGCCAAGCGCTTCCCGCAGCTGGTCCTGAGCGAGCCCCAGCGCGGCGAGTCCGGCCAGCTGCGCTACACCGCGCAGTTCGATCCCAGGGAGATCACCCGCCTGGAAGAGCTCACCATGGACCAGGCCCTGCGCACCATCCGCAACCGCATCGACCAGTTCGGCGTTGCCGAGCCCGACATCCGCAAGCAGGCCGGCAACCGCATCCAGGTCCAGCTTCCCGGCATTTCGGATCCGCGCCGCGCCGTCCAGCTGCTCGGCCAGACCGCCCATCTCGAATTCCACCTCGTGCGCGACGACGTGGACAGCAAGCAGGCGGTGCTGCCCGCCGGCGTCGTCTCCCTGCCTCTGCTCGAGAAGTCCCACGGCAGCCTCGAGAAGCAGGCCGGCACCATCTGCGTGGAGCGCGACGCCATGCTCACCGGCGAGGACGTCTCCGACGCCAGGCCCGCCTTCGACTCCATGAACCAGTCCTACGTGGCCCTCAACTTCAACAGCCGCGGCGCCACGGTCTTCGAGCGCGTCACGGCCGAGAACGTGGGCAAGCGCATGGCCATCGTGCTCGACGGCAAGGTCTACTCCGCTCCGGTCATCCGCGAGCGCATCGGCGGCGGCCGCGCCTCCATCTCCGGCAGCTTCACCACTGCCGAAGCCCAGGACCTCGCCATCGTCCTGCGAGCCGGCTCCCTGCCGGCGCCGGTCACCGTGCTCGAAGAGCGCACCGTCGGCCCCTCCCTCGGCCAGGAGTCCATCGACAGCGGCCTGCGGGCCGGCCTCGTGGGCGCCCTGCTCGTCATGCTCTTCATGGCCATCTACTACGGGCTGTCGGGCGTCATTGCCGACGGCATGCTCCTCTTCACCCTGCTCATCATCCTGGCCGGCATGTCCGCCTTCGGCGGCACGCTGACCCTGCCCGGCATCGCCGGCATCGTCCTCACCATCGGCATGGCCGTGGACGCCAACGTGCTCATCTACGAGCGCATACGCGAGGAGATGCGCCACGGGCTCTCGCCCCTGGCAGCCGTGAAGACGGGCTTCGACCACGCCTCGGTGGCCATCTTCGACTCCAACCTGACCACCATCATCACGGCCGTCATCCTCTACCAGTTCGGAACCGGCCCGGTGCGCGGCTTCGCCGTCACGCTCTCCCTGGGCATACTCGGCTCCATGTTCACCGCGGTCTTCGTGTCCCGCACCATTTTCGAAGCCTGGGCCCGCAGCCGCGGTGGCCGGGCCCTGAGCATCTAGCGGGGAGGGATCCATGGCACTGCAGTTCGTCAAAGACAACGTCAACATCGACTTCATCGGCAAGCGCCGGCTGGGCTTTCTCCTCTCCGCCGCGCTCATCGTCATGTCCCTCGTCGTCATGCTGGCAGGCTCCGGCCTGCGCATGGGCATCGACTTCGCCGGCGGCGTCATCGCCCAGGTGCATTTCAAGGACGCCATCGCCGACGAGGCGCTGAAGAAGGGGCTCGAAAAGTACGATCTCGCCGGGCTCTCCATCCAGAGCTTCGGCGACACCGGCAAGGACTACCTCCTGCGCTTTTCCTCGGGCACCGAGTCCTCCGTGAGCCTGCGCACCCGCATCGAGGATTCCCTCAGGAAGGGCTTTGCCGAGAACCCCGCCACCATTGAGCGCCTCGAGGTCGTCGGCCCCAAGGTCGGCAAGGACCTTACCGAAAAGGGCCTCAACGCCCTCTTCTACGCCATTCTGATCATCGCGGTCTACATCTCCGGCCGCTTCGAGCAGCGCTGGATGGCGGGCGCGGCCATGGCTGCCTGCCTCTGGGGCGGCACCTACGTCCTCGGCCAGGTGAGCACGCACTTCCTGGCCGGTTCCGTGGGCACGGGAGCCCTGGTGTGCTTCGCCCTCGGCGTGACCCTCGTCGTCTGCTTCCTCATGCGGCTCAACTTCGCCCTCGGCGCCATCGTCTGCCTCATGCACGACGTGTGCATCTCCCTTGGCGTGCTCGCCGTCATGGGCGTGGACGTGGACCTCAACGTCCTGGCAGCCATCCTCACCATCATCGGCTACTCGCTCAACGACACCATCATCGTCTACGACCGCCTGCGCGAGAACCTGCGCACCCACCAGGACAAGCCGCTCGACTTCCTCATCAACCGCTCCATCAACCAGACCCTGGCCCGCACGGTGCTGACCTCCGGCACCACCATCATGGCCACCCTGGCCCTCTTCATTCTGGGCGGCGGCGTCATCCACTCCTTTGCCCTCACCATGCTGGTCGGCGTCGTCATCGGCACCTACTCGTCCATCTACGTGGCTTCCCCCATCCTGCTGGCCCTCGGCAGCACCGAGTTCTACGTGCGCGTGGCCCAGAAGCCGGAGTACGAGAAGCCTGGCGAGCACGGCATCGTGTAGCAGTCGCCTTCCGGCGTCCGGACACCGAGGGCGCCAGTCTTTTCACGGGCCGTCCCCTGCGGGCGGCCCTTTCTTTTTGCCGGCCGCTTGACGCCTGTCTCGCTATGCTTATCTTTGCCCTGAAGAAAGCAGTTTATCCGCAATGCGTTGGGGAACCAAGTCCCGCAGCGACGTCTGGCATGGAGTTTTCTGCAGCTGGACGCAGTCTATGGGAGCAGCCAATGCAGGAGCCTGCTTTAGGCAAGCGCATGACGGCCGTTTTGCATTCAAGAGGTGTGTATGGCAGTTTCTTATAAAGACTATTATAATTTGCTTGGCGTTGATCGTGGTGCCGACGACCAGACCATAGCCAAGGCCTACAAGAAGCTGGCCCGCAAGTACCATCCGGATCTCAATCCCGGCGACAAGCAGGCGGAGGAAAAGTTCAAGGAGGTCAACGAGGCCTACGAAGTGCTGAAGGATCCCAAGAAGCGCCAGCTCTACGATCAGCTGGGACCCGACTGGGAGCAGGCCGCCCAGGGCGGCGGCCCCTTCGGCCCAGGCGGCGGAAACTTCCATTTCACGTTCAACGGCCAAGACATGGGCGGCATGGGCGGC
>DFDR01000061.1:0-1836 GCA_002369295.1 Desulfovibrionaceae bacterium UBA3823 | reverse complement strand
CATGGGCGGCATGGGCGGCTCCGGCTTCTCGGACTTCTTCGAGTCCCTGTTCGGCGGAGGCAGCCCCTTCGCCCGAGGCGCCGGCCGCCGGCCCGAAGGCTCCCCCTTCGGCGGCTTTACCGGCCAGCCTTCCCGTGGCCGCGACACCGAGGCCGAGGTTTCCCTCAGTCTCGAGGACGTGCAGGCCGGCGGCGTCAAGAGCCTCTCCGTCCAGGGCGACAGCGGGGTCAGAACCCTTAAGATCAACATTCCCGCAGGCATCCAGGAAGGCAAGAAGCTGCGCCTGGCCGGCCAGGGCCGCCAGGGTCCCGCCGGCGCGGGCGACCTCTTCCTCACGGTGCGCTACAAGCCCCATCCCGTTTTCCGGGTGGAGGGCGCCAACCTTGAATGCGACGCCGGCGTGACCCCCTGGGACGCGGTGCTCGGCGGCACGGTCAGAGTGCACACGCTGGAAGGCGACATCGAGCTCAAGCTGCCGGCCGGCACCTCGTCCGGCAGGAAATTCCGCATCAAGGGACGCGGGCTCGGCCCCGCCGGCGCCAGAGGCGACCTCATCGCCAGAATTGCCGTCAAGGTGCCGTCCCAGATCACAGACGAGGAGCGCAGGCTCTGGGAAGAGCTCAAGCGCGTCTCGACCTTCAGCGCCTAGGGCCGCGGGAGTCAAGCATGAGCAGATTTTCAGACAGGGCAGGGCGGGGCCTTGGGCCCGCGCTCTCCCTCATCACGGAGAAAGAGTTTCTGGAGCTGACGGGCCTCGCCCGCGAGCGCCTCGACGACCTGCTCCAGCTGGAATGGCTGGACCGCACGGAAACCGATGCCTGCACCCTTTTCAGCGAGGGCGACGTCTACCGGGTCCGCAAGCTGGAGCGCATCTGCGCCGACTTCGAGCTGCCTGTGGTGGGCGGGACCATCATCGTGGACCTGCTTGAGCGCATCGACCAGCTCGAGCGCGAAGTGCAGAGCCTGCAGGGCTTCGACGCCGAGGACTAGCGCCGGCGGCATCCCGCCAGCAAGAGGAATGCCTCCCTCCGGGGATCCGGTCTCCCGGAGGGGAAGGAGGAAACCATGAACATTGAAAAGTTTACCGACAAGGCACGCGAATCCATCAGCGACGCCCAGGGATTGGCCGCCGGCATGGGGCACCAGGGCATCGACACCGGCCATCTCGCCCTCGCCCTTGTCCGCCAGGACGGGGGCATCGTCCCCAGCATTCTGGAGAAGATGGGCGTCCCGCTCAAGGCCTTCGCCGTGGCCCTGGAGGAGATGCTGAAAAAGCGCCCCTCCGTCTCCGGCCCCGGCATGGACCCCACCAAGGTCATGCTCACGCCCGAGCTTGGCAAGTGCATTGCCCAGGCCCAGGAAGAGGCGAAGAAGATGCAGGACGAGTACGTCAGCGTCGACCACCTCTTCTGCGCCCTCACGGACGTTCCGCCAGCCACCCCATTGGGCAAGGTGTTCGGCGAATACAAGATATCCCGCGTCAACTTCGTGCAGGCCATGGAAGCCCTGCGCGGCGGACGCCGCGTCACCAGCGCCAACCCCGAGGACACGGTGGAGGCTCTGGCCAAGTTTGCCCGCGACCTGCTCAAGGACGCCCGCGACGGCAAGCTCGACCCCGTCATCGGCAGGGACGAGGAAATACGCCGCGTGGTGCGCATCCTCTCGCGGCGCACCAAGAACAACCCCGTCCTCATCGGCGAGGCCGGCGTCGGCAAGACCGCCATCGTGGAGGGCCTGGCCTTCCGCATCGTCAAGGGGGACGTGCCCGAGAACCTCAAGGGCCACCAGCTCTTCGCCCTGGACATGGGCTCCCTCATCGCGGGCGCCAAGTACCGC
>DFDR01000255.1:1911-5198 GCA_002369295.1 Desulfovibrionaceae bacterium UBA3823 | reverse complement strand
CGTCAGGACGCCATCAGGGCGTCATAATGGCGTCATAAGGCAAGGCGCAGAGCACAGGGTGCACGGCGCAGCCTCCCGCGTGCAGGGGCCGGGCTCAGTTCCAGCGCTATCTGGCCCCGAGACCGCTCCTGATCCCCTGGTCGCGGCACCAGCCTGCCGGATCGTAGACGCAGACGGAGTCCAGCGCTTGCCGCTGCACAATGTAGAGGCAGCGCCTTTTCGGATCGGCATCCAGATAGTCCTGCACAAGCTTCTTCTCCTCCGGACTGGGCTTGACGTTGCAGAAGTGCAGGGCATGGTCGCGCGCGGCAAAGGTGTGCACCATCGCGGCCACGTCCGGCGCCAGGGCGGAGGAGACCTCTTCGGCCGTGAGCAGACGCTTGAGGCGCAGGCCGTCGAGGACGAGCTCGCCGCCCTCCATGGCGACGGGAAGGCTTTTTGCCTTGCCGAGATCAGGCCGCAAGAACAGGGAGCCGTCCTTGACCTGAAAGATGCCTTTATCGTAGCGGGCCGACGACGAGACGGTGATGAAGAAGGCGCTGAAGTTGACGACCACGTCCCGCCCCTCCTGGCTGCCGAGCCAGAAGCCCTGCAGAGTGTCCTGCGTGATGCGCTGGCCGGCAGGGGTGGCCGCTCCGCCGGCTGCGGCAGGCGCGGCCGGTCCGGCCGCAGGGGCGTTCCAGGGACAGGAGACAAGGGCGAAAAGCAGGGCGAGGCAAAGCGGGGCAAGGCGCATGGCGTTTCCTCCTGCAGGCTGCAGGCCTAGCAGATGCGGGGCAGCAGGGCGCCCTCGAGCATGCCGAGGAAGCGCTCGCCGCCAATGGCGGTCACGAGCGACACGCGGCCGGGATGATCGGCGCGCACCTCGCCAATGAGGCGGGCCTCCCTGCCGAAGGGCGAGGCGTGCATGGCCTCGAGGGCCCTGTCGGCGTGCTCCCGGGGCAGGATGCAGATGCACTTGCCCTCGTTGGCCAGGTAGAGGGGGTCGATGCCGAGGAAGGCGCAGCCGCCGGCAACCTGCTCGTGCACGGGGATGTCGCGCTCGTTCAGGACAATGCTGACCCCGGACTGCTGGGCGATTTCGTTGAGCGTGGTGGCAAGGCCGCCGCGCGTCGGGTCCCTGAGCACGTGCACTTCGGGCACGGCGTCGAAGAGATCCCTGACCAGCCCGTTGAGGGGGGCCGAGTCGGACCTAACGTCGCTGACGAAGGAGAGGCCGTCCCTGGCCGCCATGACGGTCAGGCCGTGGTCGCCGACAGCGCCGCTGACGATGACGGCGTCGCCGGGCCTGGCGCTGTGGCCCGAGGGCGAAGGCTCCCGAAGGAGGGGGCCTATGCCAGCCGTGTTGACGAAAAGCTTGTCGCAGGCGCCCTTGGGGACGACCTTGGTGTCGCCGGTGACGATGGCAACGCCGGCAGTTCTGGCGGCATTGGCCATGTCGGCGGCAACCCGGTCGAGCAGGTCCAGGGAGAGCCCCTCTTCCAGCACGAAGGCGCAGGTGAGGTATCTGGGGGCCGCGCCCAGCATGGCGACGTCGTTCACCGTGCCGTGCACGGCAAGGGTGCCGATGCTCCCGCCGGGAAAGAAGAGGGGCGTCACGGTATAGGTGTCGGTGGACATGGCAGCCGGCCCCTGGATGTCGAGCAGGGCCGCATCGTCCATGACCTCCAGGACGGGATTGGCAAAATGGCGCATGAAGCACTCGGCGATGAGGCGCTGGGAGGCCCTGCCTCCGCTGCCGGCGTCGAGCAGAAGGGTTTTGTCCATGGGAAAGGCCGCTCCTTGGGCCCTATTCAGCTATCCAGATGAGGCTGCCCTGCCGGCCGCAGCCGTGGTCGGCGCGGTAGGAGAAGAGCAGGGAGGAATTGGTGCCCGTGCACAGGTCGATGCCGTAGATGGCGCCGCGGGGGATGCCCGCCTGCGCAAGCTGGTCGCGGGTCATGTTCCACAGATCCACGGTCTGCGTCCTGGCGTCGTAGTAGCTGCGGAAGTACCAGCCCCACTCCTTGGCGAAATGGATGAACTCAGCCTTGGCAGGGCCGAGGCTCGGCCCCCTGACGGCCAGGCAGTCCGCAGGCTTGATGCCGTAGTGTCCGCAGAAGGCGCGCACGCCCGTGAAGGGGAAGAGCATCCGGTTGCCGCGCCAGCCCACGTGCAGGGCGGCAACGAAGCGGCCCGACCTGTGGGCCACGAGCAGGGGCTGGCAGTCCGCCGTCTTGACGAGCAGGGCCCGGCCCTTCTGCGAGGTGGCCATGCCGTCGGCATTGGCTTCTGGACTGGGCTGGGCGTCCGGCGCCACGCGCTCGGGTTCGAAGATCATCCTGTCGCCGTGCACCTGGTTGATCTCGCACCAGTCGTCGAGTCCGCACTGGGCAAGGAAGTCCCGGCGGCTGGCCTCGACCTCTTGCAGGCCCGGGCCGGCCGTGAAGGAAATGCTCCCGCCGTCCAGCGGGCCGCCGGCAGAGGCGCGCAGCTGGAAGGCGCAGCGCACGGCAGAGAGGCCGGGAAATTGAAAGGGCAGAAGACGTACCGCCATGGTCGCTCCTCGAAGAAGTAGGGGTGGGGGGATGGCGCCGGTCAGCTGGGCAGGACCAGTTCCCTGTCCGTGCACACGGCGTCCATGGCAACGTCCCAGGGATCCGCCGGCACTTCGCGGCACAGCTGAAAGGAAAAGCAGAAACCGGCAAGTGTCAAGCAGGAAGACTGGGCGAAGAAGCGGTCGTAGTAGCCTCCGCCGAAGCCGAGCCGCCGGCCCCTGCGGTCGAAGGCAAGCCCCGGCACCACGGCAAGATCCGGGCTGAAGGCCCCTGCGGGCTCGCCCGCCAGCGCCGGCAGGGGCTCCAGAATGCCGAAGGCGCCGGGCGCAAAGTCGCCCTGCCCCCGCACCTCGACGAATTCCATGCGCCCGCCGGCGCCCTTGAGCACCCGCGGATAGAAGACGCGCCGGCCCTCTGCCAGCGCGCGCTCGAGGAGCAGCGCCGTGCCGGTCTCGCCTTTGGCAGGCATGTAGAGGGCAAGGGTCTTCGCCTGCAGCCAGCAGGAGCTGCGCATGAGCCGCTCCTGGGCCGCTCTGGAGCGCTCCTCCCACAGCGCGGCCGGCTGCTCCAGGCGGAGCCGGCGCATGCCGGCGCGCAGCGCCTCCTTGGCCCCGCCCCTGCCGGCGTCTTCCCTGCCCGCGCTCCTGCCGCCGTCCAGGCCTTTCCTGCCGTCCTCCATGCTGACCTCCCCTGGGCTTTCCTGCGGGCCGTGCGCCCTGCCTGCCCTGCTTCCTCGCCTGCTTCCTGCCG
>DFDR01000255.1:192-1843 GCA_002369295.1 Desulfovibrionaceae bacterium UBA3823 | reverse complement strand
GCCGGCGCCAAGTCCGGCTCCCGGCCCTGACTCCCGCCGCGCCATTCTTCCCGAGCGGGCCCGGCAAGGCAAGGACTTCCCGAACACGCATACGCACATCCGGCGCTTGCATATTCTCCGAAAATCCTTACTGTGCTTCCTGCAAAGCGCAGACGCCCCAGCGGCAGGTTCATCCTGCGCGCGGCCCCCCGGCACTGGCCGGCAGGCTGCAGCCGCGGTGAACATCCTTACGACAGCATGCGGGCTTGGCCGCCAAGGCGCGCGCTTTCCTCTTCCAGTCAGAGTGGGAGCCCCCTAGACGACTGCATTTTTTAGTCGGGCGCAGGCTTTTGCCATGGCGCTCCACAGGAAAATCACATGACGGAACTTGATCAGGAAAGCCCTGTCGCCGGCGTTTCGCCGGCCCAGGCAGAACCTGCCGCCGAGCCCAAAAAGAAGGCGGCCTCCACCCGCAGAAAAACACAGTCCAAAGCCGGCGAAGCAGCCCCGGAGAGCGCCCCTGAAGACGCCTCCGGCGAAGCGAAGGACGTCGCCGAGAAAAAGCCGAGGACGACCCGGCGCAAGCCGGCGGCGCGCAAGACGGCCGATGCCGGCAAGGCCCAGTCCGAACAGACGCAGCAGGCCCAGGCGCCCGGCGCGTCCAGCGACGCAGGCCAGGCGCCCGACGCGGCCGAAGCGGAACGCGAAGCCGAAGCCCGTCCCGCGGCAAGGCGCGCGGCGCCAAGGGCGCGCCAGGCCAAGACGCCCAAGCAGCCTGCACGCGGCAGGACCCTGCGCAAGAGCGCCAAGGCCGTGCAGGAAGGCGCCCAGGAAGGGGCCCCGGATGAGGCCAAGGACAGTGCCAAGGAAGGCGTCCAAGGCGACGCCAAGGACAGCCTCAAGGACAGCCCCAAGGGCGGCGCCAGGGACAGTTCCAGGAAAAGCGCCAGACAGGGCGCCGGGCACGGCGTGCAGGATGCCGTGCGCGAGGCCGGCCAGCCTGGGCAGGAAGCCTTCCCCGCGCAGCCCGTCCAGGCCGAGACCGGCGCCGAAGCCCCCTTTGGCAGAGGCCTTGGCCAGGACTGGCCTGCCGAGCCCGCTTCCTTTGCCGCGCCCATGGACATGCGCTTCGCCGATCCCTTCGGCAGCCCCTTCGGCGCCCGTGCCGAAGCCCCTGCCTCCGGCTGGACGCCTCCCGCGGCCCCGGCCGCCGACGCCGGACAGGAGGCTCCCGACTGGCGCAGCTGGAACGGCTGGAACGACGAGGACGAGCGCGAGACCGACGTGGAGCGGCTCCAGCCGGACCCTGCGCGCGACCGCAAGAAGCCGGCGGCGCCTAGGCAGTCCCGCCAGAAGGCTGTCCGCGAGGCGCCCCGGGCCTCTGGCGCTGCCGATGCCGCGCCTGCCGGCGACGACTTCTTCGTGGACGGCTTCTTCGACGCCCTGCAGACGGTGAACGAGGAGCAGGGCGCGGCGGAGACCGGCGAAGGCGAGGCCGCCCAGGAAGACGGCGCGCAGAAGAAGCGCAAGCGCGGACGGCGCGGCGGACGCGGCCACGGGCGCAAGTCGGCCGGCGAGCAGCGCGCCGAGGAGGAGCCGGCAGAGGCCCCCGAAGGCGAGGAGCAGGCGCCAGCCTCCCGCGCCGGCAAGGCCGCGCAGGCCGATGCCGAGG
>DFDR01000255.1:0-143 GCA_002369295.1 Desulfovibrionaceae bacterium UBA3823 | reverse complement strand
AAGGCCGATGCCGAGGCGGCCAGGCGGCCGGCCGGCAAGCGCCGCATGTACATCAGCATCCTTCCCGGCGAGCAGGTGGAGGTGGCCATCACCAGCAACGGCGTGCTCGAGGAGTACTACCTCGACATGCTCCACCAGAAGAA
>DFDR01000161.1 GCA_002369295.1 Desulfovibrionaceae bacterium UBA3823 | reverse complement strand
GCCATGACATCTTCGAATTGTCTGCACATTTTCTCTACTCCTTTTTTGTCTTCCTTGAAGAATCTGGCGCGGTGAGCCAGCGTCTTGTAGTGCATGTCGTCAGGCTCTGTGCAGAAGAAGTCGTGCATCAGCCTGCCTATGGGCGTTTTCTCGTTCCTATAGGCACCGTTGACGTAGACCATATGCTCCTTGTCGTCGATTACCCTGCCGTCGCCAACGGTGAGCCTCCGTTCGATGGGGTAGAGCGGAAGCCCCAGTCCTATGAAGTCGTTTTCCGTGATGAAGACAACCCAGCGTTCAGGAACGTCCTGCGGTTTGTTGCCTGGAGCATGGATTTTCGCCATGAGCAGGGAGGAGTGCTCGTCTGCACGGATGAAGCCAGCTCCCGCATTCTTCCGCTGAACCTCAATGTTGTAATACGTGCCTTCGTCGTCTCTGGCAAGGATGTCGAGGCAACGGCTCCGCCCCCCAAGGTTGCTAAGCGTCTCCTGCGTGTTGACCTCCAGCACCTTCAGTTGGTGCTTGCCGAGGATGATCCTGAGCAGCAGAGTTGTCCCTTCGATGAAGCCGTCGAAGACGCTGCTCATGAAAGTATCGTCGATCAGACGATAGCTTTTGATCAGTTGCCGGTAGACTTCCTTGCGCTGTTCGTAGCTCTCCATTGCTTCCTTGGTCTGCCCGTTGTTGTTCATGCGAGTATGACTCCTTGTCCACATGCTCCGGCGTGTCTGGCGCTGTGGTGAAAGCGCGATTGAATGCAGCGGGCTGCGACAAGACGCTGCCGTCTGCCTGCGCCACAGCTCAGCCTTAGCAAAGTTTTCGGCTTGAGGGCAAATCCGCCGCAATCTCGAGACAAACCTGGAGCAGTTTTGCCAGTGCCTCTTGCAACGCCAAGGCGCCCGCCTTCCCCGAAGTTCCGGGAAGACGGGCGCCTTGCTTGCCCTGGAGGGGACAGGCGCTATAGGGCACCGTATTCGGCCACGAAGATCTTGCGCAGACGGCCGAGAGCCTGGGTCCTGAGCTGGGAGACGCGCCCTTCGGTGATGCCGAGCACTTCGGCGATTTCGCTCATGTTGAGCTCTTCTGTGTAGTAGAGCGAGAGCACCTGGCGCTCACGTTCGGTGAGCCTGTCGAAGAGGGGAGCGAGGCGCTCGACAAGCTCGTTGTGCATGGCTTCCTGACAGGGGATGCCGCCACTTTCGGGGGCATCGCTGCTCAGACTGTCCTTAAAGGTGTCGAGGGGGAGCTGCTGCTGGCCCTGCATGGCCTCGAGGCCCTTGCGCACGTCCACGAGGCTCAGGCCCGTGGCCTTGGCGAGCTCTTCTTCGGTGGCTTCGCGACCGGTCTGGTGCTCGATGGAGACCTGGGCGTCGTTGAGGCATCTCACGTTCTTGCGCAGGGTGCGGGTGAACCAGTCCTGCCGGCGGAGCTCATCGAGCATGGCACCGTTGATGCGGCTCTCGGCGTAAGTGTCGAAGCGGATGTTGAGAGTGGGCTTGAACTTGCCGAGGGCTTCCATGAGGCCGAGCGTGCCGGAGCTGATGAGCTCGTTGATGTCGACGGTGCGGGGCAGGCGCTTCTTGAGACGCTGGGCGAGAAAGCGGATTTTCTGGGAGTAGTGCCTGACGATGACTTCCTGATCCTGCGCGGAAAAGTCTTCCCATGCGGTGGTGCCGGCTTCGAAGGTGTCCCAGGGCTTGGAGGTCTTGAAAAGGCGGGCGAAGGCTGCGATGCTCATGACGTGGTTCCTTTGGCTGCTTGGTCTGCGGGCTAGTCGGTGGAAGGGGCTTTTCAGCGGTAGAGGAGGCTTTTCCAGAAGAACTTGATGTTCCCGTCGTCCTGGGCGGTTGCCTGCCAGCGGGGAATCTGCCCGGCCATCTGGAGGAGTGCCTTGGAAGCCGGACAGTCGGGGTATTTGGACAGGAAGGGCTTCTGCTGCATCACGGCGCGGCGTACGTCCGGGTCGAAGGGAACAACGCCCGCCAAGTCAAGCGACACGCCGTCGAGGAACTGGTCGCAGGCCTCGAGGAGGCGGACGAAGCTTTCCTTGGCGCTACTGGGATCGCGTGCCATGTTGATGCAGATTTTGAACTGGTCGATGCCGTGTCTGGTCTTGAGCACCTTGATGAGGGCGTAGGCATCGGCGAGGGAGGTGGGCTCGGGGTTGAGCACCAGCAGGCGCTGCTGGGCCGCCATGCAGAAGTAGAGGACGCTGTCGCTGATGCCTGCGCCCGTATCCACGATGAGGTAGTCGAGGCCTTCGGCAATGGCGTCCATGGCGTTCAGAAGCTCGAGCTTCTGGCCCGTGGAGAGCTCGGCCATGGTTTCGATGCCCGAAGAAGTGGGGAGAATGGAGAAGCCGTAGGGCGTGGGGAAGAGGATGTCGCTGATGCCTGCGCCCTCTTCGAAGATCGTGAAAAGGTCCATGGCTGGCTGGACGCCGAGGAGCACATCGACGTTGGCAAGCCCGAGATCCGCGTCCAGCAGGATGACCTTGCCGGTCTGGGCGAGAGCGCATGCCAGATTGGCCGCAATATTCGTCTTGCCGACGCCGCCCTTGCCTGAAGTGACTGTGATGACCTGGGGATAAGTGGCTCCCATGACGCTTCTCCGCTCGTGTGGTTTCGTGTCGCGGAAGGACATGCTTTCCGCGTCACGCCGAGGGGGAATGCATGGAGTGTGCCAACGCTGAAAAGCGTCCTCAGAGCGCCGTATTTAAAGCATCTTTTTTCGAGCTCTCATCGAAAAACAGGCTCTTGTCAGGAATGTGACGGGCGTGGTCCCTGAAATGTCAGGACTGATAGATATGCCGCCTTTGCCGGCAGGACGCTGCTGCCCAGAGTGCCGTCGCGGCTGCTTCGACGGGGAAATGGCGGGCTGGCCCACGTCGCTTCCCTGCAGGACGGCTGACAGTCCGGCCTGTTTCCTTTCTTGCGGAGAGCTTCGGCCTTTCGTCATGGCATGGCGAAAGGATGTGTCAGAACGTTGACTGCGTGACCTGCCGTATCGCCGGCGCCGAGAAAAGCAAAAAGCCCGCCAGAAGGGGCGGGCTTTTGGGGTTTTGGCGTGGATCTGCGCTGCTAGCTGTGCTTCTGATCCTTCCACCACCAGGAGGCGCGGCTGAGGAGCAGGTCGATGTCGCCTGCCGAAGCGAGGCTCAGGAACTTGCTGAACTGCCTGACAGCCTCCTGGCTGTAGGGGTTGGCCTCGTAGAAGCCGGCAAACATGGGGCCGTCCTCGGTGAGCATCTTTCTAGCGGAGTCCATGCGTCTGCGGAAGGAGGGCGTCAGATAGGGCATGAGCTCCTTCTGGCCGGCCAGCTGCGCAAAGTAGGCCAGGGAGGTGATGAAGTTCATGTTCTGTATGCGGGCCATGGCCATATCGTGGGTGTCCGCGTCCGTTTCGAAGGTGGAGAAGTCCATGGCCTCGAAGAGCTGGGCCACGAGCTGCACGGCCTCGTCCGGACAATTTTTGCCCCTGACCAGGGCAACGGGCAGATCCTGGGACCTGTCGAGCAGGGGACCGAAGAGCGGGTGGGTGCCCACGATGCCGCCCTGCCAGACCGACTCCATCTGCTTCATGGGATTGACCTTGACGGAGGTGATGTCGGCGAGGATGGCGTCTTTCCGCATGAGGGGACAGACGGCCTTGACGGTCTCGAGGAAGGATGCCGCCGGCACGCAGACGATGACGACGGCGGCCTTTTTCAGGTCCTTAGCCATGGCCTCCCAGTCGAAGGGCCGGCTGAAGCCTGTCATGCCGAGTCCGGCAAGCCGGCCTTCGTGCATGAGCATGGCGCCCATGCGGCCGCGGGCCGCGATCACGGCAACGCTGCCGGGCTGGGTAAGGATAGCGGGGGTGACAGGTAGACTAGTCATCGGCGAAGGCCTCCCATGCGTGCCAAAATTCGGGAAAGGATTTAGCCACGCAGGCAGGATTGTCAATGATGGACTTGATCCCGCCAGGTGCCATGTCGCAGGCGCGCAGGGCGAAGAGCGCCTGGCTCATGGCCATGCGGTGGTCGTTGCTGGCCTTGAGGGCAAGGCCCTGCAGGCGGATGCGGGCAGAGCTGCCGAGGCCCTGGATGCGCATGCCGTCCTCCCGCTCTTCGGCTTGGCAGCCGATGGCGCGAAGCGCTTCGCAGGGGGCCTTGATGCGGTCCGACTCCTTGATGCGCAGATGGGCCACGTTCGTGACGAGGGTTTCGCCGTCAGCAAAGGCGGCCATGGCGCACACGGTGGGCACGAGATCGGGGCAGCGCCCCATGTTGAGCCTTGCTCCGTGCAGGCGTGCGGGAAAGACGGCCACAGCGTCCTCCTCCGGCTTCCAGTCGCCGCCCATGCGCTCAAGTATGTCAAGGATGGCGCGGTCGCCCTGCAGGGAGCCGGCATTGACGCCTCCGATGCGGACAGGGCGCCTGCCGAGGGCGCCGGCGGCCGCAAAGTAGGAAGCCCCGGACCAGTCGCCTTCCACGCGGAACGTTCCTGGCCGGTAGGACGAGGGCGCGACCTTGACGCGGATGCGGCCGGGGACGGCGTCGGCGATCTGGCGCCATCCGGTCCTGCGCCACGGCGCCGTCCCGTCCGGCGCGTCCCGCTCCTCGACCTCGAAGCGGATGCCGAAGTCGTCAAGGCACTGGAGCGTCAGGCCGATGTAGGGCCAGGAGACGGCCTTGGTGCCGGCAAGTTCCAGGACGAGGGGGGCATCGGCCAGAGGCGCAGCCAGCAGAAGGCCGGAGAAGTACTGGCTCGACTCTTCCATGCTCACGCTGAGGCGCCGCCAGCCCCCGCCGGCACGGCTTTCCGTGCCTGCGCAGTCCAGAGGCAGCCCTCCGGCATGCAGACCGCAGGTTTCGATGCGCACAGGCGGGCAGCCGGCGGCTTCTTCGTATGCAAGGCGGACGCCGAGCAGGGAGAGGGCGCGCCCCAGTTCGCCGATGGGGCGCCGGTGCAGGCGCTCGGCGCCGTGGACGCGGAATCGTCCTTTGCCTGCGGCCAGCACGGCCGTCAATAGCCGGCAGGTGGTTCCCGATTCGTGGGCATTGCAGGAGAGCGGGGCGTCCGTCCCGCCGGCAAGCCGGCCATTGGCGCCGCGGATCCGGAAGCTTTCGGTTCCCTGTCTGGAGGGCAGGGGCTCGAAGCCGGCGCCTGCGAGGCTGAGGATCTGGCGCGTGCGCAGGGTGTCGTCGCTGGCGAGCACTCCCTCCAGCGTGGACGTTCCGCAGGCCAGGGCCGAGGCGATGAGCAGCCTGTGGGAGATGGACTTCGAAGCAGGCGCGTGGACGAGGATGGCGTCTGGCATGGCATGCTCCTCGCAGCTAGCAGGCTGCCGGCGCGGCCGGTGCCGTGCGGGTGTCGTCGGGGTTCCAGGACTGGTCCATCTGGGGGCCGGCATGGTAGGAGCCGAGAATGCGGAAGTTCATGCAGACTGCCGCAAGGCGCTCCAGCAGTTCCGCATGTTCCGGCTGGAGCAGGTCCTGCTCCACGTCGCAGAAGAAGACGTAGCGCCAGCAGTGCCCCTTGAGGGGGCGCGACTCGAGCTTGCGCATGTTGACCCTGTTCTGCGCGAGGAGGTCGAGCACCTCGGAGAGGGCGCCCGGCCTGTCCTGCAGGGTGAAGAGCATGGAGGTCTTGAAGGCGCTGGGAACGGTCCCCTTGACCGAGGGCAGGGCGCCGAGCTTCTTGGTGGATGCTTCGCTGGCGATGACGACGAAGCGGGTCCAGTTGCCGGGCTCGTCCTCGATGCGTCTGGCGAGGATATTCATGCGGAGCATTTCCGCCAGGTTGCCGTTGCCGATGGAGGCGGCTCCCGGCTCCTCCTGGGCCCTGCGGGCGGCAGCCGCCGTCGAGTCCAGCGGCACGAGGCCCGCTTCCGGCAAATGCGCCCGCAGCCACTGCGCGCACTGGGCAAGGGCCTGAGGGTGGGAGTAGACGGTTTTGATCTCGGCAAGGCTGTCGCCCGCGCTGAGCAGGCAGTGGGAGATGCGGGAGAAGAGCTCGGCCTGGATGACGACGCTGTGCTTGATGAAGAGGTCGAAACTGACGCCGACAGTGCCCTGCAGGGAGTTCTCTAGCGGCACCACGCCGAGGTCGCAGGTGCCGGCGTCCACTTCCTCGAAGACCTGGGGGAGGTTGCCGCAGGAGTGGAAGTTGGCGCTGTGGCCGAGGTACTCGGCGCCCGCAAAGTAGGAGAAGGTGCCGAGGGGGCCGAGGTAGGCAACGCGCAGGGGGCGCTGGAGCGAGCGGGAGGCGGAGAAGATTTCGCGCCAGATGGACTTGAGCGCCTTGTCGGGCAGAGGCCCCTGGTTCAGGGCGCTGAGGCGCTCCAGAATTTCCGTCTCGCGCTGGGGCTTGAAGATGTTGCTTTTCTCGCCGGCCTTGATGCGGCCCACCTGCAGGCTGAGGTTGGAGCGCTCGTTGAGCAGGGCCAGAAGCTTCTCGTCAATGGCGTCGATGCGGCGCCTCGCCTCGGCAAGCTGGATCTGGGCGTCCGGCGTGCTTGCTGTCATGCGGGATGGCATGGCTTATCCTTCCTTGATGTCTTCTTTGATGCGCATGCCGAAGTGGCGCCCGGCCTCGTCGATGCGGACAAGCACCTTGTCGCCGGCCTTGAGCTTGACCACGCTGACGGGGCGCCCGCCGGGGGCCGTCAGGCGAATGGTCTCGGCGTTCTGCAGGAAAATTGCGCCGGTCTTCTCGCCGTCTTCGGTCTTGACGGAGGCTTCCACGAGCAGCATGGGGCGCACCTCCACCTTGACGCGGCCGATGGTGGTGAGCATGGTGCGCCCATCGGCGTCCACCACGAGCACCTCGGAGCCGGCCTTGAGCTCCTCGAGGTAGCTGGTTTTGTCGCCTGGGCGGCGGATGTAGGCGTGCACGGCGCTGGCGTTGACGCGGAAGGGCCGGGAGGCAACGTAGTCGTTGTGCTCGGTCTCCGCGTGCACGAGAAAGGTGAAGGCTGCGGAGTTGCCCACCAGCATGCCCTGGCCGGTGTGGAGCATGGAGATGGTGTCGCAGCACACCCTGTGGCCGAGGCCTGCCGGCGCCACTTTGGTGACCGTGGCCTCGACGAGGGTCTCGCGCTCCAGGGAGAGCTTGCACTCGGCAACAATGGCCTTGATGTCCTTCGCGGCCCCGGGAAGGACAACGATGCCGGCAACGCCGCGCTCGAGGATGCCGGCTGCCAGCCTTGCCTCCTCAAGCGATCCCGCTTCGGCGAAGATGCTGTCCGACTGGGCCAGAAGATTTTCCACGGGGATAATCTCCCATCCTCTGGCGAGAACGCAGTGCTCGCCCGCCTTCACGCGGGCGAGGAAGGTCTCCTCGTCCTCCTTGCCCTCGAGCGGGACGGCGGGGCAGTCTTCGGCCGCGAGCACGGTGATCTTGGAAAGGCCGGCAGCCAGGGAGCAGTGCTCTCTGGGGACGACGACGCCGTCGACGCCGGACTCCATCGCCAGCGTGACGAGGGATTTGTCGAAGGGGACGGACTTGAAGTAGATGGCGGGCATGTGGCTATTCTCCTACGAGTTTGAGCGCCGTCTCGACGTCCGCATCGCCGTGCACGATGGCGCGCATGGCTTGGACGAGCTGGGTGCGGCGGGGATGTTCGAATACGTTGCGGCCGATGGAGCAGCCTGCGCCGCCGGCCTTGAGAGAGTCGTGGATCATGGTGAGCAGGGCGCGGGTGGAGTCCATGACAGGACCGCCGGCGATGACGACGGGCACGCAGCAGCCGGCCACCACGTCGGCGAAGGATGCCTGGTCGCCCGTGTAGGACACCTTGACGATGTCCGCGCCGAGCTCCACGCCGACCCGGGCGCAGTGGGCAACGACTTCGGGGGCGTAGGAATCCCTGATCCTGGGGCCGCGCCCGTACATCATGGCTACCAGGGGCATGCCCCAGTTGTCGCAGTGCTCGGCCACGCGTCCAAGGTCGGCGAGCATCTGCCCCTCGTTGGGGTCGCCCAGGTTCACGTGGCAGGACACGCAGTCGGCGCCGTGGCGTATGGCCTCATCGACCGTGGCCGCGAGGCGCTTGTAGTTGCTGCTGGGGGAGAGTTCCGTGGATGCCGAGAGGTGGACGATGAGGCCGATGTCGATGCCCGACCGCCGGAAGCTGCAGCGGATGAGCCCTTTGTGCATGAGCACGGCATCGGCGCCGCCGCGGGCCATGTCGTCCACGGTGCGCTTCATGTCGATGAGTCCGGGCAACGCGCCCAGCGAGATGCCATGATCCATGGGGACGATGATGGTGCGGTTATTGTTGCGGTTGATGATGCGTTCGAGGCGGATTTGCTTGCCAAGGTACATGGAGCGCTCCTTTGATTCCATGAAAGTGTGGATGGTTTTGCGCCGGAACGATCCGCACTTTGTGCAGGCAACAAAAAAGACCGCCGGCTTTAGGTTGGCCTGCGGTCTTCATTGACTCCGCTATGCAGTGAGATGTCAGCAGAGCTTCCGACCACAGGCTTCGGTAAAGTACGCAAAATAGAAGCCGGCAAAGGCAAATGCGTCGAAGGAAGTGGCGGAAGCGGTGAAAAGCATGAAAAAGACACCTCTGGTAAATTGACAGCGTAAGAGTAGGCGCGAGACGCTCGTGCTGTCAAGAAAAAATCCACCTGTGCACCCTGTGCCGATAACGGCGGTTTATTTGCATAGCCTCCCAAGGCGGGGTGCGGACTTGTTTCCGTGGCCGTGCAAAATAACCGACATTATGAGGGGCAGGGTGCACAGGTGGGAAAAAATGCGCAAGGGCGTGGAGCAGACGCTTGGGGCGGGCATTGCGCCGGTCGCAAAGGCAGGAGGCTTCGCGCCCTGCTCACCATGATCCACGACTGCAGCGTGTTCGGCGGCAAGGCGGACCAGGCAGGGAGGCCGCAAAGCGCCTCACTGCCGCAGAACAGGCAGTGCGGACAAGAGAACGACAGAAGGACGGTGAACGGCAGGATGTCCCGGCTGGCGTCCTTCATGCGTGCCTGCCACCCTTGCCAGCTCCTCAGGGGCTGTTCTGCGGAGCGGTCGCCATCCCGCCTCTTTCCTTTCCTGCTCCGCCAGGGCTGTGACGGCCGGAAGCTTCAGGGGACGCCTCAGTCTGCGCAAGAGTCTAGGGGGCAACGCGGCACGAGCCCTTGCCACCCTCCTTGACGAGGTACAGGGCCTGGTCGGCGGCCTTGTAGAGCTCCTGAAAGGACGAGCCATGCTTGGGACAGAGCGCGATGCCGATGGAGAGGGAGACGCGGCCCTCGAGGTTCTGGCCGTCGAAGGCGTGGGCTGCCTGCGCGCCGATGGCCGTGGCGAGGCGCAGGGCCACAGAATCGTCGGCATCGCGCGCAAAGACCATGAATTCATCGCCGCCAACGCGACCCTTCACGTCCATCCCCTTGAAGTTGCTGTGGATAATGCTGCCGACGGTCTTGAGCACCTTGTCGCCCACCGCATGGCCGAAATTGTCGTTCACGCCCTTGAAGTTGTCCACGTCGATCATCATGAGGGCACCCGTGCCCGTGGAGCCGTCAAGGCTGCACTTCAGTACCGCCATGCCGACCATTTCTTCCGTGGCGGCCTTGTTGAGCAGGCCTGTCAGGGGATCGTGGGTGGAGCGTTCCTCCAGCTCCATCTTGAGCAGCTGCTTTTTCGTGACGTCGTTGATGAGCGCAACGATGCCGTTGACCCTGCCGTTCTTGTCGTGCGTCGGGCGCTTGATGAGTTCAAGGAATTCCTGCTGGCCCTCGTAGTTTTCCTCGATGACGTAGGTAGTGCCCTCGCCCGTTTTGAGGATGTGCCTGTCGGACTCCATGGCCTTCAGGGCATTGACTTTGTTCTTGCGGATTTCAATGTCCGTCTTGCCCCGGCATGTCATTTTGGAGTTGTGCCCTGGCTTGAGGTGGCGCCAGTAGTGGGTCATGAAGATGTACTTGCCCTCAGAGTCCTTGAGGAAGATGTTGGAGGGCAGCTCCTGCAGGATGGCCTCGATTTCAGCGAACGTGAAGGACTCCTTCGAGCGGACGGCGTTGTGGATGCGCTTGACGGCCAGTTCCGTGCTGAAGGGGGGCAGCAGGAAGTCGCTTATGCCCCTGTGCAGGCAGTCGTCGAGGCAGATGTCGTCTCCGCTGGCCGAGAAGGCGATGACAGGGATGGCCGCGCGCCAGTCCTTGCGCGACAGCTGGCTTGCCAGCTCGTAGCTGCTGGCTAGCGCCAGTCGAATTTCCTCCAGAACGGCGTAGACGGGGGCGTGCTCGATCGCGTCCATGGCCTGCGCCTCGGTTGCGAGGCAGGTCAGGGCAAACTCGCCGGCGAGCAGGCGTTGCATATGCTCGGCAGTTTGCGCATTGCTGGCAAGTATGAGCACCTTTTCCATCATGCACTCCGGAGGGTTGCGGAAGAAGCCGGCTGGGGCCTTTGGCTCTGCCTGAGGCTGTGCGGCATGCCTGCAGGCAGGAACATGATAATCCAGCGCCAGCGCTATTTCAATGGTCGATGGCTCTTGGCGTGGTTCGGCGCACGCGCATTCTGCGCTTGACGCGACTGCAGCCCTAGGAGAAAAGCCAAGACAGCCTGAAGAGGAGGAAAGTCTATGAAGCTTCAAGACTTGCTTGACTACGGCGGCGACATCGCCATCCAGTGCCATGACAATCCGGACGCGGATGCCCTGGCCTCGGGCTGGGGCATTTTCAGCTATCTGGAGTCCAAGGGCAGGAAGCCCCTGCTCTTCTACGGCGGCAGGAACGGAATTACGAAGCCGAACCTCGTCAAGATGGTCGGCGTCTTCGGCATCCCCGTTCGGCACTGCCCCGGCATGGAACGCTTCGACGGCCTCCTTCTGGATGTGGACTGCCAGTACGGTGCCGGCAACGTCCAGCGCATCGAGGCCCCCCTTGCCTCCGTTGTGGACCACCACGTGCAGGAAAAGGCGCTGCCGGAACTCTGCGTCTTCCAGCCGGGCGTCGGCAGCTGCTCTGTCCTTGTCTGGCGCATGCTGGCCGATGCCGGCTTTCCGCTGTCAAGGGAACTGCAGACGGCGCTGCTCTACGGCCTGTACACGGACACCAACGCCTATTCCGAAAGCAGGCATCCGCTGGACAGGGACATGCGCGACGCCCTGACCGACATCGACATGGACGTTTTCAACAGCCTGAGGCTCTCCAACATGTCCGAAGACGGCATCCGGCTTGTGGGCAGGGCGCTGGAGACGCTTGCCATCGACAGGGCTTCCAGCTGCGCCACGCTGAACGTCGAAGGCTGCGATCCCAACGTGCTCGGCTACATCAGCGATCTCGTACTCGAGGTGGACGGGGTGGACAGCGTGGCGGTCTCGTCGTGGCAGGGCGACGGCGGGTGCAAGTTTTCCGTGCGCAGCGCCGTCCGCGAAGTTCCGGCGCCCCAGCTTGCGCAGTTCATTGCCAGGGGGCTCGGCTCAGCCGGGGGACACGAAGCCAAGGCGGGCGGCTGGATCTCAGGCGAGAAGTTCCGGGCGCTCGGCACCGGCGCCGGCATCCAGGACTTTATGGCACGGCGCATGCGCCTCTTCCGGGAGACGCATGCGGTCGTGGACTGCTCAAGGCCGGAGACTCTGCCGGATCTGGAGGGCTTTCAGGCTTACCGGAAGCTGAAGGTTGTCCGCGGCGCCGTCTTCGGCGAAAAACTGTGCGCGGTCCCCTCGAAGCTACGCGTGCGCACGCTCGAAGGAGACATGGAAATAGGATCGGCAGGCGCCGTCATCGTCTTCGGCGTTGCGGGCGAAGTCTACGCCATGGGCCGGGAGCGCTTCGAGAAGACCTACCAGCTGCTCGAGGGGCCGTATAGCCGGCCGGAAGCGCCTATCAAGGGCTATCAGTCCAACGTGCTGGACATGGACGCAGGCAGGCTCTTCAGCCTTGAAGAGCTCGTTTCCCTGGCGCATGCCTGCGTAAGCCGCGACGAGTCCGTGATCAGGGCAAGGCAGCTTGGCGAGAGCGAGCATGTCCTGGTCTTCACCAGATGGGATCCTCGCCGGCCTTTCGCCGGCGGGCCCGGCGACTGGCTTGCCTGCTACGGGGAAGGCGACTTCGCCGTCATAGGCAGAGACATATTTGAGCGAAGCTATCAGGATGCCTGAAAACGAATCGTGTCCACGATGTGAGATGCAAGCTAAAAGCAACAGCAAGCCTCCGATGTAAAGACATCGGTGGCTTTTTTTGTTAGTGGAAAGATGTAGTCTTATTTAAAAATAACTACAGTTTTGTAAAGTTGCAAGTTTTAAATAAGACAATATATATCGAATATATTCAAAAAATGTAACAAAAATCACATTATTTTACAATCAATAATAAATTAACAAATAGTGAAAATCGATAAATATTACAAATAATCAAAATACAATACATATATTGCTACATCATACAATATTTAATATTTTATCATGATATTGAGGAATGACAAAAAATTATTCATGAGGGAATTTTTTTCTTAATTCATTAACAAATGGCTGAATATCGCGATATGAATTTTTAAAAATTAACATTTTCTGATCAACATAGCAAATCAAATAGAAAATCGCAACAATCTTCGGCATTAAGTCTTGTTTGTATGCAATTTTAATTTCAGTATATTCACTTTGATTAGTTAATTTCAATATTTTTTCATACTCATCTTTGCACTTATCGCGAGAAATGTTTGGGTTTGACAATGAAAAATTATAAAGATTTATAGCATTATTTATAACAGTATAACAACAATTAACATCAAAATTTGTCTTAAATTTAGATATACCTTGTAGCACCTCGCTGAATTCTTTGTCAAAATCTTTTATTTCTGTGTCTACACCCAAAAAAGAACGTATATGTTCTATGTATTTATTTTTTTGATTTTTGTTAATCAAGCCATCATTTGTTAGAATGTGTTCATACAAATTATTGACATTTGCAATATAATTTTTATACTCATTCAGAAAGAGAGTAATGCTTTCAAGATATTTGTCAAAAGAAGAAAGAGGATTATGATCGGATTTTTTGATTTTTATATTAATAGCTTCAATTCTTTTCTCAATGTTGTTGCTACACACAGCATCAATAAGGCGAACGATTTCACTTCTTGTTTGTTGATTTTCTATGTTTGTGGATTGCAGAATGTTTTGATCTTGTGTGCTTGTCTTAATATCTTGTTTGTTATTGTAAATAAATCCAGCAAAACAACACAGTAATATAATGGATATAGCAAGTAAGATATTTTTTTTGTTCAGCTTAAACTTTATGGATTTTACTCCATCGTTTAGCAAAATATTTTCATTTGCTTTGCTATTGTTTGAACGTGTCAGATCAGGGTGTAAAGCATCAGCAAGTTTTTCATAGAATCTATCTACATTTTTGAGTTCACTTTTTTTAATTGACTGTGTGTCGCAAAGCATCAAGTTGAAAGGACCTTTTAATGATTCATTGTCAAGCATAATACATACAATATGTTTATTATGCTCTATAGCACATGTTATCTCTTTTGATATATATTGAGATTGCTGTGCTTTTTTTGATATAAAAAGCAAAATACATTCGCAATTTCTTATTCTTGATTCAAGACTTTCGTACCAGTTAACTCCTGGCTCGATGCCTTCATCATACCATATTCTGAAGCCTTCTTGATTGAGTCGCTTAATGTGCTTGAAGACTTCATTTTGATCATCATGAGCGTAGCTAATAAAGATATAGGGCTCATCTCCCTTGTAGGATGAAAATGGTCTATCCATTGTTATCTCTCATTTGTTCGGGAAGAGCAAGTGCGTGATGTAAGTCAAGAAAGCAGACTATTGCATATCTGCTTTCAGAAATAGTTTTTGAATTTAAATAAAAGCGTTTGTAATAAGCGTCTGCGACGCAAAAACAAACGATAAAAATGCCACAAAATATAATTATTTTTTATTTAATAGCAACATTAATTCTTTAATATATCGATATTTTCCTTCGTAATATATTTGAAATTCACAAATTATTTTATTCAAGAAATAACATGCATCAAAAAAGGACAAAATTGATTGCTTATGATCAATATTATTAAACACATATTTATTTCCATAACTTTCTTCATACTTGGCGATGCATTGTTCTATTGATAAATTAGGATAACTTCGAGCAATTAAGCAGAAATTCGCAACATGAGAAAAGACAAACTCTTTCTGTTCATTAGTTAATTTTTTATTTATATCGTCTGTTTTTTTAAAGAGCTTATTTATTATATTGTCAGCATCT
>DFDR01000180.1:13886-19203 GCA_002369295.1 Desulfovibrionaceae bacterium UBA3823 | reverse complement strand
AGGGGTTATGCGGCACTTGAAGTTTGCCGTGCTTTGGACTAAAGCTGAAGTCGAAGTTTCGATCCTGAGGGCATCAGGAATTGAAGAGGCGAGGCCCGCTGGTTCCCACTCCGGCGGGCCGCTTTTTTTCCGCAGGCACAACGCCGCAGGAAGGCGGAACGGACAGAGGCAGGGAAAGGGCGGGAGAGGCCAGGGAAAGGCCAGGCCCAAAGCTTGGGGCAGGACGCCTCGAGGAGGCGCGGAGCCTGGAACGGCAAAGGGGATGCGCCGGCCAAGGAGGCGGCAGGCACGCCTGGAAGGGCGCCAGGCACCGAAGGACGCTGGACGAATGCCAGGCCTTGCCCCTGTGCCAGGTGAGGCTTGTACACGAAGCGCCTACCTTGCGCAAGCAATTTTTTTCGGTTGACAATTTTTTCTTCGAACCTATTTCCTGGGCACATGGCGCCGCATCCTGTCGATGCGCGCCGTGGCCGTCCCGAAGGATAGAGAAGATATGGAGGATATGGAGGATNNCTGTGGACCAAGACATGGATATGGACCAGGATTTTATGGACCTCATGGTCCTATGATGGGACCACCACATTATGGAGGATATGGAGGATATGGAGGATCAGCATGCCCCCTTCCGCACAGCCCACCCGCAGAGCCTTCGCAGCCAGCCTGCTCTCCGCGCTGGCAGGCTTTGCGCTGGCGCCTTCAGCCCTGGCCAGCCAGGCTTCCGCGTCCGCGGACGCCTGGGATCGCCGGCGTCTGGCTGCCAGGCTTGCCCTGCTCGAGGGCGTGCGCCTGGCCCTTGGCAAGCCCTACGTCTGGGGCGCCAGCGGTCCCGACGCCTTCGACTGCTCCGGCCTCGTGCTCTGGCTCTACGCCCGCATCGGCGTGCGCCTTCCGCGCGTCGCCGTGGAGCAGGGCACTGTCGGCATCGCCGTGCCGGACCGGCTGCGCTTCGGGGACGTTCTGCTCTTCAAGCGCAGGGGGCCGGGCTGGCACATCGGCCTCTACCTGGCCAGAGGACGCTTCGTCCATGCCGAGGGCAGGGAAAGCGGCGTCACGGTCTCCCTGCTGAACGCGTCTGGCTACGCCCGGCGCCTTTGCCGGGCGCGGCGCTACCTGCGCTAGCAGGACAGGAGACGGGCGGAAAGCGCCGCCGTTCATGGCATCGGGCTCCATGGCTTCCCGCCGTATTCGCCTCTGCTGACACTCTTGCCATGGCGTGTTCGCTGTCAGCGACAGGATGTCTGCATCCTCTTCTATGGACAGCAATGCTTCGACGCCCTGCAGGACTTGCCTTCGCCCTCCTTCGGCAGAGCACGCGCAACAATCGGCAGGCCTCAAGGCACAGGACCCTGCGCTTTCCTCTGGCGGAGGGAGGCGCGCAGGCCTTCCGCCTGCGCATGCCGGCTTGTTCAGACAAAGCCTGCCCAAGGCCTGCCCGGCACGCCCCGGCAGGGCTGCGCAGGCCAGCGCGCCTCCACCCTCCAGACGGCTTCCCGCCTGCTCTGGCGCGGGTTTCGGAGCAAAACACGCCTTGCTTTCCAAGGAGGCATGGTCTATAAGAACCGCCTGCTTTTGCTTTTATTTTACTGGACTCCGGGCCGTCAGCGGCTTTTGCCGAGGCGGCCCGGCCCTGCAGGCGCCACCCCCCCGGGCCGAACCGGGACAGGCGTCCCGGCCGAACCAAGGAGGTCTGCACATGAAGCCCAGCTACGACATCGAACAGTTCAAGCGCGTTTTCGAGAAGGAGTATACCTATCTCAACGGCTTCATGCGCAACGTCATGCGCAAAGGCGACCGCCCCGCGCTCCACTGCCCCCTCTCCGAAAGGACCTGGACCTACAGGACGCTCAACGAGGATGCCAACCGCCTCGCCAACGCCCTGCGCAAGCACGGCTACGGCTACGGGGACGTGATGCTCTACATCCTCCCCAACTCCCCGGAATTCCTCTTCTGCTACCTGGCATCCCACAAGACCGGCATGGTCGGCGCGCCAGGCAACTACCGCCTTTCCGGCGGCGAAATCTCGCTGCTCATCAACGACCTGCGCCCCAAGGTGCTGGTCTACGACGCCGAGTATGCCAAGATAGTGGGCGACGCGCTCAGGCTTGCCGCCTACCAGCCCGAGCTCGTCATCGTCTGCGGCGAGGGGGACAGGGCCGAGGCGCCCCTGGACCAGACGTCCTACCTCGAATTCGTCGAGGGCATGTCCTGCGCCAATCCCGAGCTCTCCCGCGTGCCGAGCATCTACGACGAGACGACGCGCTTCTTCACCTCGGGCACCACCAACCTGCCCAAGGGCGTGCCCTGCAACAGCCTCAACGAGGTGCTCTCCGCCCACGACGTCATGATGCACTTCCCCCTGACGGCCACGGACGTCACCATGAACCTGACACCGTGGTTCCACAGGGGCGGCCTGCACTCCGGCGGCCCCTGCCCCGTCCTCTACGCCGGGGCCAGCATGGTCGCGCTGCGCGACTTCTCGCCCAGACTGGCGCTGCAGTACATTGCCAAGTACCGCATCACCTTCATCATCGGCGCGCCCACCATCGCCGAGGTCATCAGCCGCCTGAGCGAAAGCGGCCACGCCGACTTCTCGAGCCTCAGAGGCATGGTGCTCATGGGCTCCCCGCTCGACAACGAGCCCTGCCGCCGCTACATGAAGGGCATCACGCCCCGCATCTTCAACGGCTACGGCACCACCGAAACCTTCTGGAACACCTTCCTGCGCCCCTACGACCTGCCCGAACAGGCCGGCTCTGCGGGCGGCCCCTGCACGGACGACGACGTCCGCGTCATCCGCATCGAGACCGCCGGCCACGCCTCGCCCAAGGCCATGGTACCCCAGGACAGCGAGACCGTGGGCGAGGTGGTGATCCTCTCGCCGGCCAAGTCCACCGCCACCTACGCCAACAACGAGGAGATGACGCGGGCCAAGTTCCACGACGGCTGGCTCTACACCGGCGACCTCGCGACCTGGGACGAGCACGGCTACATCACCATCGTCGGCCGCAAGGACGACATGATCGTCTCGGCAGGCGAGAACATCTATCCCGTCCAGATCGAAGCCATTCTCAACGAGAATCCCAAGGTGGCGGAGAGCCTGGTGCTCGGCATTCCCGATCCCAAGCGCGGGGCGGTGGTGGTCGCGGCCATCAAGCCGGCCGACCCCAGCCTCACGGAAAAGGAACTGAAGCAGTGGTGTCTCAACCACCCCATGCTCGCCCCCTACAAGCGGCCGCGCAAGTACCGCTTCGTGGACGAGCTGCCCCACAGCGGGACGGGCAAGCTGCTGCACCGCATGCCCGAAGGCGTCTCCTTCGACGACTAGCGGACAGGGAGGAAGACGGCCATGCAGTCCAGCCAGAACGTGGAAGTCCAGGCACCCGTGGACGACAGCGAAGTCTTCACCTGCCAGATGTGCGGCCAGTGCTGCCGGGGGCAGGGAGGCATCGTCGTGAGCCCCACCGACCTTGCGCGCATCCTCAAGGCCCTCGGCATGGACGAGGCGTCCTTCCGGGAGCGCTACGGCGAAATGCGCGGCGGCAAGCTCCAGATACGCTGCGGAGACGACGGCGCCTGCATCTTCTTCAAAGAGGGCGAGGGCTGCACGGTGCACGCCGGCAAGCCCGACGTCTGCCGCGCCTGGCCCTTCTTCCGCGGCAACATCGTGGACGCCGAGAGCTTTGCCATGGCCAAGGACTACTGTCCCGGCATACGCAGGGACGCAGACCACGAAACCTTCGCCAGGGAAGGGCGGGCCTATCTCAAGAAGCACGGCCTGCTCTCCCGCGACGGCGCCAGCGGCGGCTGGGCCGTCGTGCTCGACGACTAGCGGACGCGCGGCGCTGCGGGCAGGAACCCTGTCTTTCGCCCAGCGTCGCCGCCGGCGCACCGCGCCTAGGAGACATCATGGCTGACACCTTTTCCGGCGGGCCCGCCAAGCCCGCCAGACACGGCACAAGGGGCAAGTCCGGCGACAGGTCCCGCGCCTTTGGCCGAAACGCGGCCGCGCAGGAGGGCCCTGCCTCCGGGCGCCGGGCATCCGCGCCCTCCGCAAGGCAGGGCGGCAAGCCCTTTGGCAGGCAGGACGGCAGGCCTCTGGACAGGCAGAGCGGCAAGCCCTTCGGCAAACAGGCCGAAAAGCATGCCCGGCAGGGCCAGGGGGAGCGGGAGCCTTCCTTCCGCCCCGTGCAGGAGCTCTTTCCCGCCTTTTCCCGCGACCTGGCCCAGCTGCTCGACCAGCCGCTCCTGCGGGCCCTGCGCAAGGCCTGGCCCCTTGCGCGCGCCCACCAGGCCTCGCTTGCCCGCGACATTGCCGAGCTCTCGGGCATCCTGACCACGTCCCGCATCGATCTGCGCAAACCCTACTGGGCCAAGCCCAGCCTCACCAGCGCCTATCTCTACTACTTCCTGCCCTGGAACCTCGTGCGGCTGTGCCGGCTCTTTGGCGGCATGCGCCTGCCCGAGCCTGCCGGAGACAGGCCCCCGATCCTCGTCGATCTGGGCTCGGGGCCCCTGACGGTGCCGCTGGCGCTGTGGCTGGCCAAGCCTTCGTGGCGCAGCCTCCCTCTCGAGATCATCGCCGTTGACTGCGCCGGCAGGCCGCCCCGTCTTGGCGCGGCCGTGCTCGAAGCCCTTGCCGAAGCGGCGGGCGCGGCGCCCTGGAAGGTGCGCACCGTGCAGTCGCCCCTGGCCATGGCCTCCCGCCGGCTCAAGCCCCTGCTGGCCGGCACGGCCCCCTTCCTGATTACGGCCGCCAACGTGCTCAACGAGCTTCCGCCGGAACGGCGCGAACGCTTCAGCGCTGCGGACGAAGGCGGCGGCATGGACGGCGAAGGCCCGGCTCCGGCCGACAGCCAGCTTGCCGGCATGGCCTCCGAAGGCAGCCTCTCAAGCCTGCTCTCCTCCCTGCTGCCCCTGCTCCGCACCCGCAGAACCCAGGCCTCGCCCCGCCTGATCTTCATCGAGCCCGGCACCCGGCTTGGCGGAAGCACCCTGATGGAGCTGCGCGCCCTGGCCCTGGACGAAGGCCTCCTGCCACTTGCGCCCTGTCCGCACGGCCTTGCCTGCCCCCTGCGCCGCGAGGACGCCGACGCGGAATGGCAGGAGGGACCCCGCATGGCCTCGCGCCTGGCAGGACGCACCTGGTGCCACTTCACCTTCGACACCCAGGGCGCTCCTGCGTGGCTGGCCAAGCTTTCGGTGGAGGCCGGCCTCGACAAGGACAGCCTCTCCCTGGCCTGCCTCGATCTGGCCGTGCCGGCCTTCGCGATGGACGCCGTGGAAGACAGGCTGGACGCCGAGGAAGACAGCCTAGACG
>DFDR01000180.1:13170-13822 GCA_002369295.1 Desulfovibrionaceae bacterium UBA3823 | reverse complement strand
CCGAGGAAGACAGCCTAGACGCCGAAGAGGACGCGGGCGAGTCCGGCATTTCCGATGCCGAGCCTTCCAGCGCAAAGATCTCTGCGAACGCCCAGCCAGCCGGCACCGGCGACACAGGCGAGACGGGCAAGGCGGACAGGCCTGCGCCCTCCGCAAGGCAGGACGGCGCGGAGGCGCCCTGCGGCGATCCCTCCCTGCTCCAGGCCAGAATCGTCTCCCAGCCTTTCCGGGTGCCGGGACTCCGCGGCCTTGCCCGCTACGCCTGCACGGCAAGGGGCCTTGTCCTGATCGAGGACGCCAGCGCCTGTCCCTCGGGCAGTCTGGTCTGCCTTCCCGAAGGCGCTCTCGACAGCGCGAGGCGCGATGCCAGAAGCGGAGCGATCATCGTCGCGAAGGACGGCAGACAAGGCAGGCAGCCAGCTTCGGAAGCTGGTTCGAACGCCGTCGGCCTTCCCCGCCCCAGGCCTGCCGAAGCCCTTCGCCCGGCAGATGCGCCTGCAGGCCATGCCGCCCCGAAGCGCGGACGCGGCTTCACGGCACAGGGCCAGGGACGCGGGCCTGAAGACCACCGCGGCACTGGGGCCCGCGAAGGGCATCAGCGCCATGACGGCCAGAGCCGGCGCGGACGCGGAGACGGCAGGGGCAGATAGCT
>DFDR01000180.1:8140-13043 GCA_002369295.1 Desulfovibrionaceae bacterium UBA3823 | reverse complement strand
CTTGGTGGCGTGCCGAGACGGGCCGGATGCCGTTGGCAGATGCGCCGAACAAGGCAGCCTCGTCAGCCACGTGCAGGGAAGCAGCCGCCAGCCGCGTCGCGGCATGCGCGCCGGCCAGAGGGCAAGGACTCGCGCGCAGGCTGCCTGCGCAGGAAGGCCCGAGACCCAAGGGGTCCAAGGGATCCAAGGGACCCAAGAGCCCCAGGCTCCTGTTTTCCCATTTGCTATAAACGCCTCCTCAGGAATTTACATTTTGGCAAAATTCACCTAGGCTTCTTTCCGCGGCGCAGGCCTGGCCGGCCGCAAAGGAGCACACGATGAATCAGGCACGCGATCTGCCGGACGCGGCGCCGGCAGGCTCAAGGCTTGCCGCGCCCCTGTCGCCGGAGCGTCTGGGGCCTCCGCTCTTCCTTTCTGCCGTGCAGGCGGGCTTCCCCTCGCCGGCAGACGACAGCATCGAGGACAGGCTCGACCTGCACCGCCATCTGGTGCGCAACGAGACGGCCACCTTCTTCCTCCACGCCTGCGGCGACTCCATGGAGGGCGCCGGCATACGCGACGGCGATCTGCTGGTGGTGGACCGCTCCCTGGAGCCGAAAAGCGGACGGACCGTCATTGCGGCCGTGGGAGGCGAGCTCACCGTCAAGCGCCTGGCCAGGCGGGGAGGGCGGACCCTGCTTGTGCCGGCCAATGCCGCCTATCCCGAGTTCGACGTCACGGACCGGGAGGACGTATGCATCTGGGGCGTGGTGACCTATGCCGTGCACAAGCTCTAGCGGACTCTGGCTCCTGGCCGACTGCAACAACTTCTACGCCTCCTGCGAGCGGCTCTTCCGTCCCGATCTTGCCGGACGGCCGGTGGTGGTGCTCTCCAACAACGACGGCTGCGTCATCGCCCGCTCGGCCGAAGCCAAGCGTCTCGGCATTCCCATGGGCGCCGCCGAGTTCAAGATCCGCGCGCTGCTGGAACGCACGCGCACGGCCGTCTTCTCTTCGAACTTCGCCCTCTACGGCGACCTCTCGGACAGGGTCATGCAGACGCTCGAAAGCCTCTTCCAGGACGTGCGCCAGTACTCCATCGACGAGGCCTTCTGCCGGCTGCAGGGGCCTGAGGCCCTGCAGGCCTGGGAGGCCGCGGACATGGCCAGGCGGCGGGTGCTGCGCTGGACCGGCATCCCCGTCTCCATGGGCATAGCCTGCACCCGGACCCTCGCCAAGGCCGCCAACCGCATCGCCAAGCAGAGCGGAGCCGGCATCTTCCGGCTCGATCCAGATGCCCCGGACTTTCAGGCAAGGCTCGAGGGGCTTGCCGTGGAGGACGTCTGGGGGATAGGGCGCCGGCTGGCGGCACGCCTCCAGGCGTACGGCATTGCCAGCGCCTGGACGCTCAGCCAGCAGAGCGATCTCTGGGTGCGCCGGCATCTTGGCATGCCAGGCTGGGACACGGTGCTGGAGCTCAGGGGCATGGCGGCATCCAGGGAAGGCGAAGCTCGGGCGCTCCGGCAGACGCTCGTGGTCTCGCGGTCCTTCGGGCGCAAGACGGAGCTGAAGCGCGACGTGCTGGAGGCCGTCTGCGCCTTCGCCGAACGGGCCTGCGAAAAGCTGCGCGCCGAAGGCCTGCTGGCAGGCGGCGTGAGCGCGAGCCTGCGCACCTCCTTCTTCGGCGACGACCCTGCCTATGCGGGCTGCGCCAGCCGGAGCCTCGTGCCGGCCACGGCCGACACGGGCGCCGTGGTGCGCGCGGCCAGCGAAGCCGCTGCCGGCACCTGGCGCCCAGGCTACCGCTACGCCAAGGCGGGCGTGCTGCTCTATGGCATCGAGCCCGCCGGCAGACGGCAGCTCTCCCTGCTGGCTGATCCGGCGGCAGAGGCCAAGTCGGCCAGACTCATGCAGGCCCTTGATGCGGTGAACGCCCGCTACGGCAGGCGAACCCTCGTCTACGCGGCATCGGGTCTCCCCGCCGGCGCCAAGGCGGCCTGGCAGATGAAGCAGGCGAGGCTCTCGCCGGCCAGCACCACGCGCTGGGATGAACTCGCCTCGGCCAAGGCCTGACGGCCCCTGGTCCGGGATGCGCAAGGCAGAACCGGCGCAGGCGCGCCGGAAGCGCTGAACGCGCTGGAAGGACGCTAGGCGAGCGAGTACCAGACGCCGCGCCCCTTGCCGTGCATGGCGAGGCGCCCCTCGTCGACGAGGCTCTTGAAATGCTCCTTGAGCGTGTTCCGGCTCACGCCGGTGCTCTCGACCATGTCGCGCAGGGTCACGCGCCCGCGGGCTCGCGCCTGGACGAGGATCTGCATGGAAAGCTCGGGCTGGGAGGCGAAGAGGTCCTCCTCGCGTTCCAGGCGGTCCTTGAGTATGCCCGCAGCCTTGGTCAGAACGTTGAAGTAGAACAGAATCCAGGGCTGCCAGTTGGGCTCTTCGGTGGGGTTGGCCGAAGACAGCTGCATCTCCCTGCGCAGAATCTGGATGGGCGTCAGGCCGTCGCGCGGGGCGGAGAAGGCGGGACACTCCGCAAGCAGCATGGCCGTCAGCGGGGCGTAGGCCACGAAGGCGTAGCCGTTCTTCAGGTGCAGCCAGCGCTGGAGCAGGCAGGCGAGCAGGTCGTTGCCGTCCTTGAAGGGATGCATGGCCACGAAGGAGGCGCAGAAGATGGAGACGACGAGCAGGGGATGCAGGGAGCGGTGGCGCAGGGTCTCGGCGCTCCACTGGCACAGCGCGGCGAGCGAGCCCTCCAGCACCTCGGACACGCAGGTGCCGACCTCGCCCTCGCCGGCGACAGGAGCCATGAGGATCCTGTGCAGCTCGCAGATGGAGTCCACGTTCAGATCCATGCTCAGGCATCCCTCCTCGAGGCGGGCGGTACAGGCCCGGTAGGCATCAGCCAGCCTTTCCGAAGGCGAGACGGGCTCAAAGGACGACCTCGAGGAGACGATCTTGTGCACCTTCCTCTCCGTGATGCTCAGGCGCGAGAAGCGGACAGCCGCCAGGATGTCGTCTGCGTAGGCACGTTCCTTGAGATCCTGCAACTGGCGGCGGGGCAGGGCGCCGACGGCTCTCCAAGAGCCCTTGAATTCGTCCAGGCGTGAGGCGAGATCAAGCATTTCCGGTGTGATGACAAGCTTTTCCGCGACTGACATGACGCTTACCTCCTCGATGGGGGGGGCGAATCCCGGAGTCGCAGGTCTGCGACCTTCAAGATCCTAGCTTCTTCAGCTATCTGCATGCTTTCTATACTTAGCTTTGCGCTCGCCTGTCTACACCTGCAAGGCAGCAAAAAGATCATTTTTATCTCAAATCTTGACTCCTGAGCGCATTGGCAGTATCCGCTCACCTCGACCTAGGGTTTGTGCCGAAATTCTCTAGAAACTTTTTCGAAGCCGTGGCATAGTTTCTCCCATGGAAGGCAAGAAGCCCATACTGACGCCCTTGAGGATCGTGTTTGCGTCCGCCGTGCTGACCGCCCTTGTGCGGAAGGCCCAGGTGGTGCCCATCCTTTCCTCTCTCGTCCAGAAGGCTTTGGAGTATCTGAAGTTCGTGCTGAACTCGGCCTACGGAGCCGTCGACACCCTGCAGAAGGCCCTTGCCAAGTCCGACGCTGAAAACAGCAGGCTGAAGCAGGAGAACAGGAACCTGCGCCAGGCCCTTGCCAAGTCTCAGGCCGCGCAGAACGCCAATTCCAGCAACTCCAGCCGTCCCCCTTCGTCGGACTCGCCGTACAGGAAAAGGGCCGGCGGCAGGAGCCGCAGGCGCGGCGGAAGCGGCGCAAGGCCCCGAAAGGCGCACCACGAGGGAAAGGCCAGGCGGCGTCTCGAGCCTACGGAGCACAGAAGCGTCGCCCCGGACACGTGCCCCGGATGCGGATGCCATGACTTCGCCTCCCTCAGGGAAGAGTACGTCCACCAGTGCGCAGAGCTTCCCGACAAGCCGCTGGACATCATCGACTTCCATGTGCTGTCCGGCAGGTGCACGCACTGCGGCGAGAGGGTGGCGGGAAAGATGCCGCCAAGATATGCCGGCCCGTTTGGAACACGGCTGGAGGCGCTGGTGGGCGAAATGTCCATCGGCATGGGATGCACCCGGCGCTTCATCCAGAGGTGCTTCAGCACTGTCTACAAGCTCCCTCTGTCCCAGGGAGGGATCCAGAACATTCTCGACAGGATCAGCGAAGCCATCCGGCCGCACTGGCACGCAGGGGCGCAGGCATGCAGGCGCATGCCGTTCGCCCACGTCGACGAAACTCACTGGCGCATGTTCGGCCCCTGGAAGAAGGCTCTCGAGTGGCTGTGGGTCATGGTTTCCCCCGTGGCTTCCTTCTTCATGATACATCCCCGCCGTTCCAGGGAAGCCTTTGAGGAGCTCATAGACGACTGGGAGGGCTGGCTGATTTCCGACGATCTTGCAGTCTGCCGGTCCTGGCGGTACGGCAGGCAGTCGTGCCTGGCGCACCTGCTGCGGCATGCCCAGAAACTGTCGGAGGATCCCGACCGCGACATAGCATCGTGCGGCCGCCTTTTGAAAAAGCATTTCCAAAAGATGGTCGCCATGAGCAAAAGCGGGCCGAACGAGGGCGATCTAAAGTCCTGGATACGGGGGGTCGGAAGGTGCGTCTCAAAGCATATGGGCATGGACAACGATGCGGGCGTGTTCTGCAGGCGCATAGCCTCGGAAATGGACGCTTTGACGGCCTGCCTCCGGCGCGGCTACATCGAGCCGACAAACAACATCGCCGAGAGGGCCCTTCGGCACCCGGTCATGCGCAGGCGCGCGAGCATAGGCACGACAACCGACAAGGGCGATCGCCTCATTGAGCGCGGACTCTCCCTGAGACAGACGTGTCTGCTGCACGATCGTTCGCTCTTCGACGAACTCGTCGAAGCCCTGTCAGCTGTAAAGGAGAACAGGC